>JAVWRA010000086.1:0-8196 GCA_036635095.1 Ruthenibacterium sp.
CATCTTATCACTCAAATCAGAGAAATGATAAGAAGATTTTGCAAATGCTCCGCAAAAACAGAGGGTGATATTTTTCACACGGACGATTTTCAGGAGATGATACAAGACCCCTTGCTTATTACAACTTTTATCAGTATACCATAAAATGCCCGCGATTCCAATATAATTTGCCATAAAAACAGCAGAAATCGTTTGACGGAATGCACGATTTCTGCTACCATTAAAGAAAAGTCAATCATATAAAGGAGCATCTGATTATGAGAGCATTTGAACGGTTTGTACAGTATGCGAAAATCGATACCACTTCGAGTGAAACAACAGGCGTAACGCCATCGACAGAACATCAGCTTGTGCTGGCGAATTTACTGGTGAGCGAACTTGCCGGCATCGGCGTTGAAGCGCGTGTGGACGCGCACGGCTATGTGTATGGCGGGCTGTGTGCAACGCAGGGACGCGAAAATGCACCGACACTCGGTTTGATTGCACATATGGACACAGCACCGTCTTTTTCAGGCGAAAACATCGTGCCGGTACTGCATCCGAATTATGACGGAAAAGATATTGCGTATGAGAAAGAAGAACGCATTTTAAAGGTGTCTGAATTTCCGTTTTTGCGTGGACTTGCCGGCAAAACGCTCATCACGGCGGACGGCAGCACCTTGCTTGGCGCGGACGACAAAGCGGGCATTGCCGAAATCGTGACGGCATTTGAAGAAATTTTGGCGGAAGGCACACCGCACGGTCCGCTGCGCATTGCCTTTACACCGGACGAGGAAATTGGCGAGGGTGCAGACCATTTTGATGTGGACGGGTTTGGCGCAGATTTTGCCTATACACTTGACGGCGGCGCGGTCGGCGGCATTGAATATGAAAATTTCAACGCGGCATCGGCTGTTTTTTCGATTACCGGCGTGGCGGTGCATCCGGGCAGTGCCAAAGGAATCATGGAAAATGCGGCGCTGATTGCAAGCGAAATTGTGGAGGCTCTGCCCAAAACGGAAACGCCGGCAGTCACGGAGCGCTATGAGGGGTTTTATCATGTGGAAAGCATTGCCGCAGATGGCGCAGACGCGACGGTACACTGCATTGTGCGTGACCATGATGCGGAAAAGTTTGCCGTGCGCAAGACGTTTTTGGACACGGTAGCCAAAAATGTGCAGGCGGCGCATCCCACGGCGAAAATTGCCGTGGAAATCAAGGACAGTTACTATAATATGACACAGCAAATTGCGCCCTGTATGCACCTCATCGACAGCGCGACAACCGCCACGCAGCAGGCGGGTGCGCCGGTGGCAATTGAGCCGATTCGCGGCGGAACAGACGGCGCAAGGCTGTCTTATATGGGATTGCCGTGTCCGAATCTCGGCACGGGCGGATATAATTATCATGGCCCGTATGAGTGCATTACAATTGAGGATATGGACACTGCGGTGAAAATTCTCAAAAATATCATTGCGTTGTACGCACAATAAAAAATGCGCCTTGCTTCGTTTGAAACAAGGCGCATTTTTGATTTATCCGACGGAAATATCTGCTTGCGGCACAATGTTGCGGCTCAGATTTTTGTCTTTATGATTGGAGAGCGAAATTGCCATGGATACCGGCCCGACACGTCCGACCAGCATGGTACACATCGTAATGACCTGTGCAATGGGGTTCATAATGGCAGTGACGCCGACGGAAAGTCCCACGGTTGCAAAGGCGGAAACTGCTTCAAATACACTGTCCATTTCGTTGATTTCAGGGCCGGAATTGAAGAAAATCGTCAGGGCGGAAACAATTACAACCAGCATCGACAGCATGAAGATGGCAAGCGTTTTGTACACGGTTTTTTGCGGGATGCGGTGGCCGGAAATGGTTGCCTCCTGCTGACCGCGAATGACACTGACAATGGCGACAATCAGCACCGTGATGGTGGTGATTTTGATGCCGCCGCCGGTGCCGCCCGGTGCCGCGCCGATGAACATTAACAAAGAGATGAACAGCTTTGTGACATTGCCCATGGAAGCGAGGTCAATGGAGTTGAAACCGGCGGTGCGCGCGCTGACGGATTGGAACATCGCGTTCCAGATTTTATCGCCCGTACTCATGGGGCCGAGTGTGGCGGGATTGTTCCATTCCAGTAAGGCAATGCCGATGGTTCCGCCGATAATCAGCGACGCCGTGGCAAGCAAAACAATGCGCGTATGCAGACGCAGATGGCGTGTGCGGCGGAAAGAAGCCAAATCCTGCCAGACCAGAAAACCAAGACCGCCGGATGCAATCAGCGCCATCACAACCGACAATACAAACGGATTGGAGGCGTAGGTGGTGAGACTGGTGAACGGCGAAAGCTGACCGAATAAATCAAAACCGGCGTTACAAAAAGCCGAAATAGAGATGAAAACAGAGATGAAAATACCGTCTGCGCCATATTGCGGCACAAAGACATTGCAGAGCAAAACGGCACCGAATAATTCAAACAGCAATGCGACGGTCATGACAACTTTGAGCAGTTGACGCGCTTGACTGGTGTCGGAAATATTGATGGATTCGCTTGCAAGCTGCATACTTTTGAAGCCGAGACGGCGCCCAATCATGACATTGAAAAAGGTGGTGAGCGTGACAAGCCCGAGACCGCCGATTTGAATGAGCAAAATGATGATAACCTGACCGAATGTGGAAAACGCGGTGTAGGTGTCAAACACCACAAGACCTGTCACGCAGGTGGCGCTTGTGGCGGTGAACAGCGCACCGAGAAAACCGACGGAAACACCGTCACGCGCAGAGATGGGAAGCGTCAGCAATAATCCTCCGCATAAAATAACCGCGAGAAAACTTGCCACAATGATTTTTGTGGGATTGCGATGCTTTCGCTGGGCGGAACTCGCCAAAACTTTTGCCAATGAAAATGGCTCCATGGAATGGCACACTCCTTTCGAGCATGTAAACGTGTTTTTTTGCCGTGCAACTTGGCGCGTCTGAGGGGATTCGAACCTCCGGCTTCGTCCTTAGGAGGGACGCACTCTATCCAACTGAGTTACAGACGCATATCGTCTCACTATTATAGAAGTTCTTTTACAAAAAAGCAAGTGCGCGCGCAATTGTATTTTTACGCATAAAGATGTTTTTTACTTTGCATTGTGCGGCTTTTTTGTTATACTGATGCAGTAGAATATAAATTGTATTGCGAGAAAGCAGGAAAAAGCATGGCGAAAAGCGCGGCGCCGCTCAAAAAACAGAATGACCCTTTGTGCTATGCAGGCAATTTGGCAGCGGCAGGTGCGGCAGTGTATCTTGTGACGAGCCTTGTTTTGCGCGTGGTTGCGGAATGGTTTGTGCGGGTGTTTCATGCAAGTGCAACGCTGCAAAATCCGGTTTCCGTGCCGGAAAGCGTGGTGGCACTGCTCAATTTATTGCTTGCGGCAGGCGGACTTTTGGCGGCATTTGCTTTTATTGAGAAAAATGCCGCGGCGCAAATGCGTCCCGTCATCATCTTGCTGCCCCCGCGTGACAAGCGGCTGTGGCTGTTTTTGCCGGTGTTTTTGGGGCTTGGCATTTTGACCAATATGGGAACAAGCCTGCTGCAAAAAACATTGGTAAAGCACACGGCTTATCAAGTGCCGATGGCGCCGATGCTGCCCAAAAGCGGCTTCGCACTGGTGCTTACTTTTTTGGCGATGTGCGTGATTCCCGCAATATTGGAAGAACTGCTTTGTCGCGGTGCAATGCAAGGGGTTTTCAGACGGTGGGGCGTGTGGTTTTCAATTGTGGTTTCCAGTACGATTTTTACGCTTTTGCACGGCGATATTGCACAGATGCCCGGTATTTTTATCTTGTCGCTGTTTTTGGGTCTCACCGCGTATGCGACCGATTCATTGCTGCCGGGCATGGTGTTGCACTTTGCCAATAATATTGTGGCGTTCGGTTTTTTAATCGTGAACCAAAAGATGGACGGCATGACGGCACTCGGATTTTCGCTGTATTTGATGGCGATTTTGGGGGTGGGTGCGGCGGTGTGTATCGGTGTGATTCACAAGGAAAAACTGCTCAAAACGCTGCGACCGATTCCGCGTGTATATGATGCAAAAAACAGGCAAAGCCGTGTTACGCGGCTTGCCAAAGCACCGATTTTTTTAGGTGTGCTTTTGTTTTTGTCGGTGTATGCGGTGCTTGCGCTGTTTTGGAAAGGATAAGGCATGACGGATTTGGAGTTGATGCGCCTTGCGCTGTGTGAAGCTGAAAAAGCGGCGGCATGCGGCGAAGTGCCGGTGGGCGCGGTGGTGGCGATGAACGGCGCGGTGGTGGCACAGGCACACAACACGCGAGAAAGCGAAAAAAACGCGACGCATCACGCGGAACTGCTTGCCATTGATGCTGCATGTAAGGCACTGGGCGGCTGGCGACTGTGGCAGTGCGAATTGTTTGTGACATTGGAACCGTGTCCGATGTGTGCGGGCGCCATCATCAACAGCCGCATCAAGCGTGTGGTGTTTGCGGCAAAAGATGCCAAGGCGGGTTGCTGCGGCAGTGTGACGGATTTATTTGCGCTGCCGTTCAACCATCGTCCGGCGGTGGAAAGCGGATTGTTGGAAAACGAAAGTATGGCGCTGCTGCAAAACTTTTTTGAGGATTTGCGCCGAAAACGACGAGAGGGGACAATGCCAAAATGGAAAAAACAGTGATGATTACCGGCGCATCGCGCGGCATTGGTGCGGCGTGTGCGTCGGCGTTTGGAAAAGGCGGATACCGCGTGGCGCTGTGCTATCATACGCAGTGTGAAAAGGCGCAGGCAGTGGCTGATGTCATTGAAAAAAACGGCGGAACGGCGAAAGTTTTTGCGATTGATGTGGCGGACAGCAACAGTGTTGCGGCGGCGTTTGATGCAATCACAAATACATTCGGCGCGCCGGATATTCTCATCAACAACGCGGGTATTGCACAGCAAAAACTGTTTACGGACATCACGGAAGCAGAGTGGGACACGATGATGAACACCAATGCGAAAGGCACTTTTTTGTGCTGTAAAGCGGCGCTGCCGCATATGATACGGCAAAAATGGGGGCGTATTGTGAATATTTCCTCCATGTGGGGACAGGTTGGCGCATCGTGCGAAGTGCATTATTCCGCTGCGAAAGCTGCCGTTATCGGCTTGACAAAGGCATTGGCAAAAGAAGAAGCGCCGAGCGGCATCACGGTGAACTGTGTGGCGCCGGGTGTGATTGAAACAGACATGATGGCGGCATTTTCCGCTGAGGACAAAGCCGCGCTTGCCGCAGAAACACCGCTGGAACGACTGGGCAGTGCGGAGGATATTGCCGGTGCCACTGCATTTTTGGCGTCAGATGCCGCCGCGTTTATCACGGGGCAAGTGATTGGCGTCAACGGCGGACTTGTAATTTGATGGCAAAACACTTGCAAAACAAAGGCATTTTGGGGTAGAATATAGTATCGTAAGAGTAAAAACAATGGAGGATAAAAAATGATTATTACAAAAGAAACCATTTTAGGAGATATTTTGGACAGCGCACCGCAGACGGCACCGCTGTTTTTGGCGATGGGAATGCACTGTTTGGGGTGTCCGTCGGCGCGCGGTGAAACCGTGGAGGAAGCCTGCTATGTACACGGACAGGACGCAGACGCCCTTGTGAAGCAGCTCAACGATGCCCTTGCACAATAAACTGCCGCAGCTTGACGCGCGGCTTGCGGCGGCTGCTGCCTATGTGCGGCGCGGCTGTCGTGTGGCGGATATCGGCTGTGACCACGGAAAACTGAGCGTGTATCTTGCGGCAAATCGAATTTGCGAAAAGGTAATCGCCTGCGATATCTGTGAAAAACCGCTTGCACATGCGGCACGAAATTTGACGTTGCACGGATGTATTCCGCAGTATGCGGAATGTCGGCTTGGCAGCGGATTTTCCGTTATTGCCGAAAACGAAGCGGACGATTTCGTGCTGGCGGGCATTTCGGGCGTGACGATTGCCGCGATTTTGGAAAATGCACCGCAGTTTTGGCGGGAACAGTATCGCTTTATTTTTGTGCCGAGTGCAAAACCGGATATGCTGCGCCGCTTTTTGGCACAGCATGGTTTTGCGCTGTTGGATGAGACGCCCGTGGAGGCCGCCGGACGGTTTTACACGGTGCTGCATGCGCAGTACACCGGTGAAAAACAAACGCCGACACCGCTTTTTTGTGCCATCGGGCTTTGTGAAAAGCCGACAGATGCGGCAATCGGCTACTTATTGAAAGTGCAAAAACAGATGGAAAAACAAAACGAGCCGGCGCTTGCGGCGGCGATAGAGGAGCGTGTGGAAAAATGCCGAATATTACACAGGTTGCCGAATTTTTAGAGACTTGGGCGCCGAAAGCGTTGGCGGAACCATGGGACAATGTGGGAATACTGGTGCGCTGTGAGGAAAAAGTGACCGGTATTTTGACGGCGCTTGACATCACGCCCGCAGTGGTGGCGGAAGCAGTGGCACACAAATGCAATTTGATTGTGTCGCATCATCCTGTCATTTTTACACCGCTTACACAGCTTACCGCAGACAGTGCCGCATTTGCACTTGTGCAGAATCATGTGTCGGCAATTTGTATGCACACCAATTTGGACGCGGCACCCGGCGGTGTCAATGACATGTTGGTGGCGCTGTTCAGCGTGCAGAATGCTGCCGCGCTGAGCGGGTGCGGACGCATCGGCACTTTGCGGCAAAACATGACGGTACCGCAATTTTGCGCGTTGACAGGCAAAGTATTGCAGACGCACGGCACATATTATGACAGTGGCAAACCCATTCATACACTCGCGATTGTCAGCGGCGCGGGCGGCGATTTTATGGCGGCTGCGCAAGAAGCGGGTGCGGACTGTCTGCTCACGGGGGAAGTGAAATATCACGAGGCGCTTTGCGCAAAAGAAGCCGGTTTTTCGTTTGTGAGCGCGGGGCATTTTGAGACGGAATTTCCGATTGCGGATTTGCTGCGCCGCCGTCTTGCCGTGGCGTTTCCCAAATGCAAAATTTATTGCACACAAGAAAACGAATCGCCGTTTACGCAATTTTAATTGGAGATAAAGGAAGTACAATATGGCTCTTGATGCGGCAACCATCGCCTTGACGGCAAATGAACTTGCGGGCGCACTGGGCGACGCGAAAATTGATAAAATTTTTGAACCGACACGCGATGAAGTTGTGCTGAATTTGCGCAAACGCGACGGAAATGCGCGGCTGTTTCTCTCGGCGCGCAGCGGTTCGGCGCGTGTTTGTTTGACGCGGGAAAACTTTGAAAATCCGATGACGCCGCCCTCTTTTTGTATGCTGTTGCGCAAGCATTTTACAGGCGGACGGCTGATTGCCGTGCGCACGGTGGAAGATGAACGCATTGCGTTTTTTGATTTTCAATGCACCAGTGAAATGGGCGATACTGTGTTAAATACCATTGCGGTAGAGTTGATGGGGCGGTATTCGAACCTTGTTTTGGTGCAGAATGATAAAATTATCGATGCACTCAAGCGTGTCGATTTTGAGGACAGCGAGATTCGACAGCTTTTGCCGGGTCTGCCGTATGTGCTGCCGCCGAAACCCGCAAAGCTGCCGTTTTTGACGGCACAGCCGGCGGAGATTGTGGCGGCGCTTGCGGAAAAAGCACTGCCGGTCGGTGACGCGCTCATGAAGCTTGTATGCGGTGTCGGACCCGTGATTTGCCGTGAAGCCGCGTTTCGCGCGTTTGGCGGCAAAGAGGTGAATGCCGCACAGATGACGGCGGAGGAAGCGGCGGCACTCACGGCGGCAATTACGGAAATACAGACGATTTATCATACAAATCCTGCACCGACAGCGGTGCTTGCACCGGACGGACGACCGATTGAATTCAGCTTTTTGCCGCTCACGCAGTATACACAGGCGGAAAACGGAATGCAGCTTGTGCCGTACAGCGGATTTTCGGCGCTTTTGGAGGGCTATTATGCCACGAAAGACAAGGCGGAGCGGTTGCGGCAGAAAAGCCGCGAGTTGAACAAAACGGTGCATAATTTATATGAACGCGCGGTGCGCAAGCAGGCGGCGCGCAAAGAAGAACAGGCACAGGGCGCGGCATCGGATTATTTGCGCGTGTACGGTGAGCTGTTGAGCGCGAATTTGTGGGCGTTTGAGCGCGGTGCGAAAAGCGTGACGGTGAATAATTATTACGATGGGCAAGATGTGACGATTCCGCTTGATGTGC
>JAVWRA010000087.1:0-8027 GCA_036635095.1 Ruthenibacterium sp.
TTCTCTGTTCTGCTTTCATCATTTCGTGGTTTTTATATGAAAGTAATTCTTGAAAAAAATTCGCTATTTTTACAAAATCACCGTGGCTGTCTATGGAATATTCGTCTTTACATTAAACTGCGAAGTGCTATAATGGGAAAGGTATTTTGAGGAGGAATGAAGCATGAAATTACTGGTATTTGTATTGAATAAAGTGGAAAAGCTGGAACCGGTACTCAACAAACTGGAGCGGCTCGGCATTGGCGGCGCCACCATTTTGGAAAGCCGCGGCATGGCGATGGCGCTTGAAAACTATTTTGACGGTTCTTTCATCGGGTCTCTGCGCGCTGTTTTGGAGCCTGACCGCGAGGAAAACCGCACTGTATTTATGGTGCTGAAAGAGGAAACAGTACCGACGGCAATTGATGCCATTGAATCTGTTGCCGGCAGTTTTGACGCGCCAAACAGCGGCATTGCCTTTACGCTGCCGCTCGATTTTGTGAAAGGCGTCCGCCAATAGACGGCTCGGTGTGGATATGGAACGAACAACGGTCTTTTATCTTGCTCTGCTGCTCTTTACAGGTCTTATTTGCAGCAAATTGATTCGTTTTGCAAAGCTGCCGGACGTCACCGGTTATCTGATTGGCGGTTTGCTGATTGGCCCCTCGGTTTTGGGATTGATTCCGGCAAATACCGTGAGCAGCCTTGCGCTTGTATCGGAATTGGCACTCGGATTTATCGCGTTTTCCATCGGCAGTGAATTTAAAATCAGCTATTTCAAACGCGTGGGCTTCACGCCGATTGTCATTGCGATTTTCGAAAGTCTCGTTGCCGTTTTATGCGTGACGCTCGGTCTCGTTGCGATTGGTCAATCGCTGCCGTTTGCACTGGTTCTCGGTGCGATTGCGGCGGCAACTGCACCGGCGGCAACCATCATGGTCATCAAACAATATCGCGCCAAAGGGCCGGTGACCGAAACATTGCTCAGTGTGGTGGCGCTTGACGATGCCGTCGCGTTGATTGCGTTCGGCGTATCGGTTGCCGTGGCGCAAACGCTCACCAGCACCGCACCCGCTTCCCTGCTTGCCAATATTGCAGCGCCGATTTTTGAAATTCTCGGCGCCGTTGCCATCGGCGCTGTTTTGGGGTTACTGCTCACGTTTGCGCTGCGCTTTTTTAAGACGAAATCCAACCGTTTGACACTTGCAATTGCCTTTGTATTCGCCGTCACGGCGGCGGCAAATATGGCGCATGTCAGCGCATTGCTTGCCACCATGGCGCTCGGCGCGGTTTTTACAAATTTATGTCAGTCGTCCGGCGAGGTGATGGGACTGACCGACGCTTTGACACCGCCTATTTTCATGATGTTTTTTGTGCTGTCCGGCGCGGGATTGAACCTTGCCATTTTGCCGCAAATCGGACTGATTGGCGTTGTTTATGTTGTTTTGCGTGTCGTTGGTAAACTGGCGGGTGCCTGGCTTGGCGCGGCACTGATGCGCGCGCCGAAAACAGTGCGCAGCAATCTTGGCCCTGCGCTGATACCGCAGGCAGGTGTTGCCATCGGTCTCACGGTTGTGGCGCAAACGGTTGTGCCGCAACATGCTGAAGTGATTCGCGCCGTAATTTTATGCGGCACATTGATTTATGAACTCATCGGTCCGGGCATTGCCAAATGGACGTTGCAACGCGCGGGAGAAATTGAAGCAGGACAGTAGACAAACGGAAACATTGTGTTTTACTTGACAATGTTTCCGTTTGTGCTATACTACGTTTAGACCGTTATCTAATTGTTAAAAAGGAGTAGTCCCATGCTGACCGTTTCTCATTTTTCTAAAACATATCCGGGCGGAAAAAAGGCGGTAGACGATTTATCGCTCACACTTGAAAGCGGCGAAATTATGGGTTTTATCGGACACAACGGTGCCGGTAAAACAACGACGCTTCGCAGTATTGCAGGCATTCTTGATTTTGATGCCGGTGAAATTTCAATCGACAATCACTCCATGCAAACAGAGCCGGTTGCCGCCAAACAAATCACGGCATTTTTGCCGGATAATCCCGATTTATATGAATTTTTAACCGGCATTGCCTACTTAAATTTTGTGGCGGATATCTACAATCTGCCGCAAAATCTCCGCAAAGAACGCATTCAAAAATACAGTGACGCCTTTGCGCTAACCGGCGCGCTCGGCAGCCCGATTGGCGGCTACAGTCACGGCATGAAGCAAAAACTGGCACTCATCAGTGCACTGATTCGTGCGCCGAAACTGCTGATTTTAGACGAGCCGTTTGTCGGACTTGACCCGCAAGCCGCTTTTGTGATGAAAAATTTTCTGCGCGAAATTTGTGACGCGGGCGGTGCGGTAATTTTTTCCACACATGTACTGGAAGTGGCAGAAAAGCTCTGCGACAAAATTGCGATTATCCGCGGCGGAAAACTGGTGGAAGTAGGCAAAACGGCAGAGATTGTGGGCAATTCAAGCCTTGAGCATGTCTTTTTGGAACTGGCGCAGGAGGGCGAGGAACATGCGTAAATTTTCTGCGTTGCTGCGCATCAATTTCAGAGCGTTGCTCTCCACTTTTTCGTTCGGCAGCGGCAAAAAGCGCGCGCTCGGCAGCGTTGCCGCAATCATTTTTCTTGGCGGATTGGCACTTTATATGTCGGGCATTTACAGCTTTTTGCTCGGTGATGTGCTGCGCAGCATTGACGCACTCGGTTTTTTGCTGCCGCTGATGGCGATATCCGCCTGTGTCATGGCGCTCGTTTTCACGATGGTTGCCGCGACCGGCATTGTGTTCAGCAACAAAGACAGCGACTTTATGCTGTCTTTGCCGCTGAGTGCTTTTTCTGTGATGCTTGCCAAAATTTTGGCGCTGTATCTTGAAAATCTTCTTTTTTGCGGGTTGTGGATGCTGCCGACAGGCGTGGCATATCTTTATTACGGCGGCAGCGGCGGCGCAATTTTTATTGTTTTGCTGCTTATTTCTGTTTTATTTTTACCGCTGCTCCCCACCCTGCTTGCAACTGTTTTCGGCTATGTGATTGCCTTTTTCTCCGCACGTTTGCGGCGCAAAGCGCTCATCACCAACTTGCTCACGTTCGGTCTGTTCGGTTTGATGATGCTCGTGAGTTTTCAAATCAACAAACTCGGCGCAATTCTGCTGCAAAACATGGACAAATTTTCAAAAATACTCGACACTTGGCTTTTGCCGTTCGGCCTGTTTCGTCGCGGCTTAGAGGGCAATTTATTTGCGCTCGTTGGCTTTCTCGTGTGTCTTGTGCCGTTTTTGCTGATTACCTATTTTTTCAGCACACGCTATAAAAAGATTTTAACCGGCCTTGCAAGCCATGCCACACGCAGCGATTACAAACTGCAAAATGTGAAAGCGCAAAGCCAATTTGCCGCATTGTTTCGAAAGGAAGCCGGCCGCTATTTCGGCACCCCCGTTTATCTGATGAACACCGGCATTGGCGCTTTGATGATGATTTTTGCCGCCATTGCAGGCGTTTTCATGCGCAGCACCGTGCAAATTTTTATTGCGCAAATGGGTGGTATCGAAGCCGTTTTTCCGATATTTTCCATTGCGCTTTGCCTGATGCTTGCCACCATTTGTTCTACCTGCGTTTCCATCAGCTTGGAGGGCAAAACGCTGTGGATTCTCAAAGAAGCGCCCATCATGCCCGCCACACTTTTTGCCGCGAAAATCGGGGTCAATCTTGCCGTTTCATGGAGTGCTTCTTTCATCACGCTGCTGATTGTCACGCTCACCTATGCGCCGCCGCTCATCGTTATGGCAAAGTTTTTCCTGCTCACGCTCGCGTTATCTCTCTTTGTGGCGCTGTCGGGACTTATGGTGAATCTGCTGCTGCCGAAAATGGACGGCGCAAGCGACACCCTCGTGGTAAAGCAGTCGGCGTCTTCTCTCATCGGCATTTTGGGCGGAACGGCGGTTGTCGGCGTGGGCGCGCTGCTTTATATCAACCTCAACAAGTGGCTGCGTCTTGGCGACTTTTTCGTTCTGTCTACCCTGTTTTTGCTTGTACTGTGCGGTTTGTGTTGGCACTGGCTGAATACACGCGGCGCACAGCGTTTGCTGAAACTCTAACTTCATTTTCACAAAAAAGCAGGCAATACAGCGGTCAAATCCGCTGCATCGCCTGCTTTTTTAGAATACTTTTTTAATTTTCTGTCGGTGACGCCGGTTTACGCCCTGTTTTTTCAAGCAGCGCATTGATTTTCTGATGCGGGTCAATGATGGAACTGACCGACATATCGTGGTTGAGCGCCGCGATAAAATAGGCGATATATTTTGACACGTCTACTTCATGGAACCATGGGCGCTGCAACAATTCCGGTGTGCGGTAAGTGAGATTTGTGCCGAACACGCCGGCAATCACACCATCTGCATATGCCTTGTCAAATTCCGCAAGTCCATTGGTGAAAATTGCATACGTCGCGTTGGCAAAAATGCGTCCCGCATTCTGTTTTTTCAGTGCGTAGGCAATGTCAAGCATCGATTCACCGGACGAAATGATGTCGTCGTTGATGAATATATCTTTGCCATCCACGCTTTCGCCGAGATATTCGTGCGCAACAATGGGGTTGCGTCCGTTGACGATTTTTGCATAGTCGCGGCGTTTGTAGAACATGCCGAGATTGACGCCCAGCACCGACGCATAATACATATTGCGGCTCATGGCGCCCTCATCGGGACTGATTACCATAAAATGGTCGCGGTCAAATTGCAAATCCGGCTCTGCGCGCAGCAGTGCTTTAATCACCTGATACGTCGGCATTACATTGTCAAATCCCATCAGCGGCACGGCGTTTTGCATCCGCGGATCATGCGCGTCAAACGTGACAATATTCGACACGCCCATCGCCTGCAATTCCTGCAACGCCACGGCGCAATCAAGGCTTTCACGGTAGCTGCGGCGGTGTTGACGGCTGCCGTATAAAATCGGCATAATCAAGCTGATGCGGTGTGCTTTGCCGCTGGTTGCCTGAATGATGCGCTTGACGTTTTGAAAATGGTCGTCGGGAGAAAGACAATTTTCATGCCCGAACATTTTATACTTAACATTGTAATTTCCAACATCTACCAGAAGATAAAGGTCATCACCGCGCACGGTGGATTTGATTAAACCCTTACCGTCACCGGAGGAAAAACGCGGACATTCACTGCCGATAATAAACGTTTCGGTTCCTCTGTCTGCGCCGGACTCCCGCGCCCAACGCAAAAGATGTGCATTGATTTTATCGCCCAGTTCCTCTGCGCCCGGAACGGCAATCAATCCCAAATCCGCCACGCGTTCCTCGTATTTAAAAAATTCTTTTGCACTTTTTGCCTGCACTCTGAAACACTCCTTCACATCATGAAATCCCTCGCTTTTCAGAGGGCAATCTTTTCATCCTTATTGTATCACAAAAATTGTCGAAACAATTGTATTTTTATCACTTTGTAAATTTTTGTCGTTTTGATTGTAAAGTGCATGAAAAATTCGCGTTTTTTAGACAGTCAACCAAAAGACCCGCTCATTTTCACCATGCGCATCGCGCGGCTCGCATGAACAGGTCTTTGTTTTAAAGAAACGGATTGAAAAAACGGCTGCCGCTGGTGACGGTTATCAAGATGCTTGCCGCAAGTATGACAGCAGACAGCAAAATTGTGAGATAATCACGCACGGCAAATTTGCGGTGCATGTACCATGTGCGCTTATTATGCTTGCCAAAGCCGCGCAATTCCATCGCATTGGAAATCACATCAATGCGCGAAAAGCTGCTTGAAATCAGCGGGAGCAAAATATTCACCGCATTTTTGACGCGCATCCACAGCGGCTCTTTGCTGCCGAGTTCAACGCCGCGCGCCTGCTGTGCTTGGCTGATGTTGTGGTAATTGCGCTGGATATCGGGAATGTAACGCAAAGCAATTGCCAGCGCATAACCGATGCGATACGAGATGCCTACCGATGCAAGACTGGCGGCAAATTCGCTCGGATTTGTGGCACTGATGAAAAGCAGCGCCATCGACACCGCAACAAAATATTTCAGCGAACTATTCAGCATGTAAAACAGTTGTTCCTGCGTGAGATAATAATTGCCGAACAAATGGCAAATCATATGGCGCGTACCGTAAATTGCAACGCCTTTCTCCGGTGAAAGCAAAAAGATAAACACATTGTTCAGCACCAGAAATGCAAATGTAAGCCACAGTATAAACTGCACTTCTCTGACTTTGATTTTGCTCAAAAGGAACGAACCGACGCTGAGTACGCTCAGGCAAACAAGCACACGCGTGTCATATGTGAGTATAGCGGCGAGTGTAAACAGAAAAAAAGTCACAAGCTTTGTTGTGCCGGTCAGCGAATGTACAATGCTTTTGCGCGGCAGATATGCCATCACCTTACTTGCCATGGCGACGCACCTCCCTGTCCGTTTGAATGAAGCATGCGCACAAGTCCTCCGGCGGCTTGATGAAACAGGCGTTTGCCAATTGAAACAAGCTTGTCTCTTTGAGTGCCGCCTGTGCAATGAGTTTCGGATTACACAAAACGGCGGCAGACGGTTCATCTGCAATCAGCTTTTTATCGGCAAATACAAGCGCGCGCGCCGTATATTCCAGCATCAAGTGCATATCGTGCGTAATCATCACAACCGTGACGCCATGCCGGTTCAGCTCCATTAAAAATTCCATAATTTCGGTATAATGCTTGAAATCCTGTCCGGCGGTCGGCTCGTCAAGAATAATCATCTCCGGCTGCAACACAAGCACACTCGCGATGGTGACACGCTTTTTTTGACCGAAACTGAGCGCGGAAATCGGCCAGTTGCGGCACGGATACAACCCGCATATTTTGAGTGTTTCCTCTACACGCGCACGAATTTCTTCCGCCGTCAGTCCACAGCGCTGTAAACCCAGCGCCACTTCGTCATAAAGCATGGGTTTTGAAATCATCTGATTGGGGTTTTGCATCACATAGCCGATTCGTTTTGCGCGTTCGCGAATGGTATCGCTCATGATGTCGCGTCCGTCAAACGTCAGCTTGCCTGCCTGCGGTTTTTCAAATCCGCAAATGACTTTCGACAGCGTGGATTTTCCCGCACCGTTACAACCCACAATGCTGAGCATTTCGCCCTTGTGAATTGTGAACGAAATATCGTCTAAAACCGTCACACCCTGCTCATAGGCAAACGAAAGATGCTCCACCTGCAAAAGCGGTTCTTTCGGCGGCTCGGGCGGTGCCATTTGGGTTTCGTGAAACCATTTTCCCACCTTAAAGCGGTCATCGGTTGACAGCCGCATGGTTTCAAAATGCTGCGGATGTTTTTTTTCGGTGATGGGAACGCCCGCATATTTCATCGCCGTGAGATAAAGCGGCTCGCGCATTCCGTTGCTGCGCAGCAAATCGCTGCACAGCAGCTCATCCGGCGGCATATCCGCCAAAATGCGTCCGTCGTTCATCAGAATAATACGGTCCACATCGCGGTATAATACGTCCTCCAAACGATGTTCTATCATCAACACAGTTGTGTTTGTTTTCTTTTTAATATCATCAATCAGCGCAATGGTTTGTTTGCCCGTTGCGGGGTCAAGGTTGGCAAGCGGCTCGTCAAAGAGCAGAATTTTCACTTCGTCCACCATCACACCCGCCAGTGAAACGCGCTGTTTTTGTCCGCCGGATAATTCATGCGGCGCATAGTCAAGATGCCCCTCAATGCCTACAAGTGAGGCGGCGCGGCGCGTGGTTGCAATCATATCCGCCTGCGGCACACAGTCGTTTTCAAGGGCAAAGGCAATGTCCTCGCCCACGGTAAGCCCGACGAACTGACCGTCCGGATCTTGCAGTACCGTGCCGACCTTTTTAGACAGCTCAAACACGCTCAACCCTCTGACGTCCTCGCCGTCTATCGTGAGCGAACCTGAAAAATCGCCCGGATAGCTGAACGGAATCAATCCGTTGATGCAGCTTGCCAACGTGCTTTTGCCGCTGCCGGACGGGCCTGCAATCAGCACTTTTTCGCCCGGATAAATGTCAAGGCAAATGT
>JAVWRA010000088.1:0-7698 GCA_036635095.1 Ruthenibacterium sp.
AACAAAAACCGCGTGCTGAGCGCAAACATCACACTTGCCGACATGGCCGACTACGGCGCATTCAACGCCCTGTGGGATTTGTGGGTGGTGGACGGTTTTGAAGCCGTGCGCAGTGTGACGGGCGGTGCGCTTGCCGTGCCGGAATATCGCATTAAAATCGCCGTTATTGCCGCACTGTAACCATAAAGGAGCGCCCCCTATGAAACAATATGTGATGGCCCTTGATCAGGGCACAACGTCCAGCCGCGCCATTATTTTTGACGCGCACCAGAATATTGTGGGCATGGCTCAAAAAGAGTTTACCCAACATTATCCGAAAACAGGCTATGTTGAGCATGACCCGATGGAAATTTATGCCAGTCAGTACGGCGTGATGGTGGAAGTGCTTGCCATGAGCGGCATTCCCGCTGCCGAAATCGCCGGCATCGGCATCACCAATCAGCGTGAAACCACCATTGTTTGGGACAAAGAAACCGGTCGGCCCGTATACAATGCCATTGTGTGGCAATGCCGCCGCACGGCGGACATCTGCAAAGAGCTTACCGCAAAAGGACTTGCAGACAGCATTCGCGACAAAACCGGTTTGCGCATTGACGCCTATTTCAGCGCCACGAAAATCAAGTGGATTCTTGACCATGTGCCGGACGCCCGCACACGCGCAGAGCGCGGCGAGCTTTTGTTCGGCACGGTGGACACTTGGCTGATTTGGAAATTGACCGGCGGAAAAGCGCATGTCACCGACTATACCAACGCGTCCCGCACAATGCTGTTCAACATTCACACCCTCGCGTGGGACGCCGACATCTGCGCGGCGCTTGATATCCCGATGTGTATGCTGCCAAAAGTGTGCAATTCAAGCGAAATTTACGGCACGGCGAAAATTGACGGCGCGGAAATTCCGATTGCAGGCGCTGCCGGCGACCAACAGGCGGCATTATTTGGGCAAACCTGTTTCACGCGCGGTGAAGTGAAAAATACATACGGCACCGGCTGTTTCATGCTGATGAACACCGGCGACACGCCTGTGGAGAGCAAAAACGGCTTGCTGACCACCATTGCCATCGGACTTGGCGGCAAGGTGACCTATGCGCTTGAGGGCAGTGTGTTTGTGGGCGGCGCCGTGATTCAGTGGCTGCGCGATGAGATGAAGCTGATTCCGGAAAGTGCCGACAGCGAATATTTTGCGGGCAAAGTACACGACAGCGCAGGCGTTTATGTGGTGCCGGCGTTTACCGGACTTGGCGCACCGCACTGGGACATGTATGCGCGCGGCGCAATTCTCGGTCTGACGCGCGGCGCAGGACGCAACCATATCATTCGCGCGGCGCTTGAGAGCATCGCCTACCAAACCGCCGATGTTTTAACGGCAATGCAGGCGGACTGCGGCGCGTGTATCACAGAGCTGAAAGTAGACGGCGGCGCATCGGCAAACAATCTGCTGATGCAATTTCAAGCGGATATCACGGGCATTCTTGTGCGCCGTCCGATGATTCGCGAAACAACCGCTCTCGGCGCGGCTTATCTTGCCGGACTTGCCACGGGCGTGTGGAAAGATTTGGACGACATCAAAGGACAGTGGACACTCGACCGGCTGTATACGCCGCAAATGGACGCCGCCGCGGTGGAAAAATCGCTGCACGGCTGGCACAAGGCGGTAGAGCGCGCAAAAAACTGGGACGAGGAATAATTTTACAGGCAAACACGGCGCGGCGGACAACAAATCCGCCGCGCCGTATTATTTTATTCCGCTTGCAGCGCAGCCTCGGTTGCGCGCATCGCCTGCAAGGTTTCATCGAGCAATTTTTCAAGGCTCCAGCCGAGCTGCTCTGCACCTTTTGCAATCACATCGCGATTGCAGCCGGCGGCAAATTTTTTGTCTTTGAATTTTTTCTCAAGGGATTTCAGTTCCATGTCCTGCACGGATTTTGACGGACGCATCCGTGCCGCCGCGCCAATCAAGCCGGTCAATTCGTCCACCGCAAACAACACTTTTTCCATCTCGTGTTCCGGCGCAACGTCACTCACAAGTCCATATCCGTGGCAGGTTACCGCGTGAATCATGGCATCGGAAAGCCCGTGTTCCCGCATGATTTCCACACATTTCACACAGTGTTGCTCCGGAAACTGCTCATAGTCAAGGTCATGCAGCAAGCCGACCATGCCCCAAAAATCCACCTCGGCGCCATAGCCGTGATGCTCGGCAAACCAGCGCATAACGGCTTCTACCGTGCGTGCATGGAGCAAATGAAACGGCTCCTTGTTGTATTCACACAGCAGCGCCCATGCGTCCGCTCTTGTAAATGAATCCATTTTACGCATCTTCTCTCTTTAATTTTTCATGTACGCCGGCTTTCGTCAGCGCAAACAACACACTTGCCACCGGCACGGCAAACAACATGCCGAGAATCCCGCCGAGGCTGCCGCCCAGTGTAACCGCCGCCAAAACCCAAATCGGCGGCAGACCGACCGAGCTGCCCACAACGCGCGGATAAATTAAATTGCCCTCAATCTGCTGCAAACACTGCAAAAATATAATGAACCAGATTGCCTGCATCGGGTTAATCATCATAATCATAAACGCGCCGACCACCGTGCCTACAAAACCGCCCACAATCGGAATCAGCGCCGTCAAGCCGACGAGTGCGCCAATCATCGGCGCATACGGGAAGCGGAACAGCAACATGCCAAGCCAGCACAATGTGCCGAGAATACACGCCTCCATACATTGACCGGCGATGAAATTTGAAAATGTGCGTCCGGTTAATTTTGCCACATAGCACACTTTTTCAAGCGCGGTGCGCGGCAAAATGGCGCGTAAAAGCATCTGCATCTGCGCTTTCAGTTTTTCTTTGCTGAGCAAAATATAGATGGAAAAAATAAACCCGACCGCTATGCTGACAAGATTGCCCGCAAAGTCAAACACAAAATTAACCGTACTGCCGAGAAAATTTCCCGCGCCGCTCGTGACATATGCCAGCAGCGATGCACCGGTGTCTGCCCAGTTGATTTGCAAAGACGCAATTTTTTCTTTGAGCTGCGGAATGGCGCTTGCGCGCGCCACCGCCCAGCTTTGCACATCGCTTAAAAAATCCGGCACAGCGCCGGCAAGCACTTCAATCGCGTTGACAATTTCCGGAATGACCAAAAGCATCACCGCCGTGAGAACCGACACGATAAAAACAAGCGAAATTAAAATGCAAATAACGCGGCGCAACTTTTGCAGCAGCGGTTTTTGGGTTTTCTGCAAGATATGTCTTTCCAGAAAGCGCATCGGCACATTGAGTACAAACGCAATGCAAAACCCAAGCAGCAGCGGAAAAACCAGCTCAAGCAGCATTTTGAAAAAGTCAAACAGCATCTGCGGATTTTCAAGTGTGCGATAAAACAAAATCGCCGCACCGACAATGCCCAAAATCGACAGAATATTTTTTTTATTCAGTTCCAAGCGAACACCTCAATTCTTGCGATATCGAAATAGATTATTCAGTATCATAACACGTTTTGCGCGCTGCTTCAAGTGAATATTAAATACAAGACGCCGTACACAATCGGCTGGTGCAAAAGATAAATGAGCAGGCTGTGACGGGCGATGAATTTACACGCGCGGCTTTGCGGCATTTTTCGCAGTGTATCGCCAAATTTCGGCTCACAGGCGCGCCATAAAAAAAGCCCCGTCCAATACAAAAAGAGCCAAGGAAACAGCGGAAAATAATCGCTTGAGAAAAAATCGGCGCCCACAATGCCAAGCGGAAACAAAAACGGAATCTGCGCCCATGCCGCGGGCAGCGTCACCAGTGTTTTTCCAAACAAAGACAGCGTTCCCTGCGGCATTGAATAGGTCAGCAAAAACGCAAAAAACGACACTGCCGTGCCTAAAACAGGCGGAACGCGGCGCAATAGCGGATAGGCAAACGCGCTGATGAGTGCCGCACAGCCCAAGCAGTGCAAAATGCCGAACAGAATGCGCTCGGACGGCATCACCCAAAACGTCACCGCCGTGAGCAGCAACCCTGCCCAGAGCAAAATAATGCCGTGGCTGAACGGATTGCGGCTGTACGGAAACACCGCGCCGGACACGAGAATAAACGTCCAACAAATTGCCTGCTGCCACAAAAACGCACCCTGTGATGTAAACCACGGCATAGAAACGCCAAAAATAAACACAATATCGTATAAAGTATGAAACGCAATCATATTGACAAGCGCGATGGTTTTGGCGATGTCAAACAGTGCAATGCGTGTTTTTGACAGAGGTTTTTCCATTGATTTTTTGCCCTTTCGCTTGTTTATTGCACATCGTCTGCGTTGGACGGCTCCTTTTTACGGAAGGTTTCTTTCCAGCTTTCCGGCAATTCCTCGTCCAGTCTTTTGGGCGGTTTTTTCGGAAATCGCTGATACTGCGTTTCAAGCCACGCGCGCAGCGCCGTTTCGCCGGCGGCGTCAAATGAAAAATCCATGGTGTATTTCAAATCGTCCGCCGTTTTTTCAAGGCAGTACGGCTCGGGCCATATGGTAGCGCGCAGCGCCGCATCTGCCTTTTCAAGCTGAATGCGCATCCAACCTTTTTGTGTGCCGCAGACATTAAACCGAATCAATCCGAGCGTGGGCAGCGTATCACGAAACATCGGCTTGTCCCTCTTTTTGCAGCAGCGCAATCACCGCGGCAAGGCTTGGCACAATGCGGTACGCAAGTGTTTGCATCTCCGGCGTAACGGGGTCCAAATCCGGCACCATCACCGTGAAACAGCCTGCCGCCGCACCGGCGCGCACCCCGTTGTAGGAATCTTCAAGCACCATACAGTCCGCCGGATTGACGCCGAGTGCCTCCGCCGCTTTGACGAAAATTTCAGGCGCGGGTTTCGAATGCTGCACCTTGTCGCCGCCAATCACCGCCGAAAAATAATCGCGCACACCCGCTTTGCACAAATTCTGCTCTACCAGTGCGCTTTCGGTACTGGACGCCACCGCCATTTTGATGTTTTGCGCCTGCAAAAAAGCAAGCAGCTCCATCAGATACGGGCGCAGCGGCACATGAAGCGCAAGCTGTCTGCGCAAACCGCGCATCATTTCCGCCGACCATTCCTCATACGGAATGTCGCTGCCAAAGCGCTCCTCAAAGGCTTTTTTGCCCGCCGCGTGATTTTTGCCGCGCAAAAGCGCAACATCTGCCGATGTAATCGGAAAGCCGCTGCGTTTGCCAAAATCAATCCACTCATTTTCGCACAGACGCTCGGTGTCAAACATCAGTCCGTCCATATCAAATAAAACTGCTTTGATTGTCATAAATTACCCCTTATTTTTTATTCTTTCGGCACACATGCCAAAATACTGTTTGCGATGGCATCGCCTGTTTTCCAAATAGTGACTGCATCCGTAACCTGCTCATATTCTGCCGGATTGACCATAAACCCGATTTCAAGCAGCACCGACGGACACACCGTGCTGCGCGTGACATAATAATATCCCCACATTGCGCCGCGCGCCGCGCGGTGCGTTGCCGCCGTAACATTGTCTACAAGCGCTGCCGCAAGCGGCTGACCTGCATCGTAAAAATAGTAGCTTTCCGTGCCTGTGGACGCATTGGCATCGTTGTTCAGCGCAACCGAATTGTGATGAATTGCAATGAAAAAGTCGGGCTGTTCTTTGGCAATCATCTGGTTGCGTTCGTCCAATGTCAAAAAAGTGTCGTCGCTGCGAATGGTTTTAACCGTTGCGCCAAGCTGCTCCAGCCTGTATTTTGCGGCAAGCGTCACCGCGAGGTTGACGTCTTTTTCCGTTGGCGCCGCACTGCCCGCCGTTCCCATTGCGCCTGTGTCGTCTGCGCCATGCCCCGCATCGAGCAAAACCGTTGTGCCTGTGAGCGGTTTTGCAAATACATCGCTTTGCACCGGCGTGTTTTTAAGAAAAATTTGCGTCGTGCCATCGGCATATTCCACGCTATGTCCCCAGAGCGGACGCGCAAATGACAAAATCACTTCGGTATAACCGTCTTGCGGCGTCACCGTGACACTTTGCACCATCGCACTGTTTTGCACGGCAAAATCATTGGCAAATACGGCGTCATAAAAATGTAAAATCAAATTGTTTTCCGCCGTATTGGTATACGCAAGCGGCTGACCCGCACCGGTGAGCGTGAGCGTTTCGCCAAACGCCGTTTGCGTTGCCACCGCACCCGTAAAGCTTGCCGGTTCAAAATTTTCGCCTAAAATCGTGGTGTTGTATGCCAATACATAATCGCCGCTTGCCAATTGATACGCCCATGTTTTTTTGCCGTAACGCCGCGTTCTGACAGTGTCTGTCACACGCGCTGTCGCACCGCCGCGCACCGTTTCGCTGATTTTATTGTCGCCGGACGGGTCATACAAAAGGCTTGTAATCCACGGTGTTGTGCGCACAAACGTGCCGGCGTCCACCTTTATGGTGTCGTCCTGCTTTGCGGTGTTGTCGGTGCTGCCGATGCTTTCGCCGCCGGTGTCGCCCGTACTGCCGCCGGTCGCGCCATGCTGAATCAGCGCCGTGACAGCGGCATCTCCCTGTGTAAATGTAAAATTATTTTCGCCGGCCGCAAGCGTCACCAAAATGCCGAAGATGCCGCTTGTGCCGTGACGTGGCACTTCGGCGCCGTTCATCATGAGCGGTAAGTCGGGGTTCGAGGTGCCCATCACAAAGCAATTTTGCGTGTTGATATTGGCGCCTTGTGCCGGATAGGTGACGGTGAGCGTTTCGTTTGGCGTGTAAGAAAGCAGCACCGGCGCGGGCGAAGTGGCATTGAGCGCACTCATCATCAACCCAAAAGACGACAGCGAGGCTTTGGCCGTTTCGTAATCGTCGAACGCGATGCCTTTGAAATCACTTTGCACCGACGCCGCAAACACAGCCGACGGCATTTGCCATGCGGCCGGTGTCGTGGTGAAAACGTCCGGCGAATCGTTGACGGCAATCATCTCGCCAAGCGGATTTTCGTCTGCGGGCTGCAGCCAATACGCGTCTGCCACCGCATAGCGTTTGCACATGCGGTCGATGCTTTTTGATAGTTTTTCATCGCTTTGCGGCACAGCATTTTCAGAAAAATACGGGTAGACCGCAAGGCCTTTGGCCGCGGCCGCGTCACAAAGATATTGTAGCACGTCGAATTTTTGAAACAGCGTATTTTCCGCCGCAAACGCGGGCGACATGCGATAGGCATAGTCGCGGTACAGCACCGTCGGCTTTGCATCACCCTGCGCGGGCTGCAACGCGTCAATCAACACAGCGTTTAGGCCATGTTCTGCCGCAAACGCCACCGCGCCGTCGAGATATGCTTTTTGTGCCGCCTGCGCGGTGTCTGCACACAACGCGTCTGTGCTTTGTGCGCGAATGACAAGGCCTTTGATGGTGCCCTGCGGCGGCTGTGCACTGGCAAGGGTGTGGTCTGCCGTGCGCGGCCAAAAAAGCCATGTACAAAAACCGGCAACTGTGACGATGATAAGCACAAGCAAAACCAAAGGCCATTTTGCATGACGCTTTCTACGTTTTACATGTTGTGCACGCATAGAATCACCCTCCTCCATACATTACAATCAATTGTTCTATTTATATGTATTATAACATAAATCATTTTGATTTGTGATATAATTGTGCGTCGCGTAGCGTGCACATAAAAATAAAATATAATAATCGTTTTTGCGATTATTATAACATAAATCATTTTGATTTGTG
>JAVWRA010000089.1:0-7535 GCA_036635095.1 Ruthenibacterium sp.
ATGCCGAGTGAACTTTCAGGCGGACAGCGGCAGCGTGTGGCAATTGCGCGTGCGCTTGTCAACCGTCCGCGCGTTTTGCTGTTGGACGAACCGCTCGGCGCGCTTGATTTGCAGTTGCGCCGCCAGATGCAGATTGAACTCAAACGTCTGCAAAAACATCTTGGCATCACCTTTATTTATATCACGCACGATCAGGAAGAAGCGCTGAATATGTCTGACCGCATCGCCGTGATGCGCGCCGGCTTATTGGAGCAAATCGGCACACCTGCCGAGGTGTATGACCGCCCGAAAACCGCCTATGTGGCACAGTTTGTCGGCAGCGCCAATATCGTAACCGGCAAATGTGTTTCGCAAAACGGCGAAACGCTTGCCATCAGCGTGAGCGGCGGCACTGTGCCTGCCATCGCCATCGGGCATTCTTTTGCCGTCGGTTGCGATGTCACCCTCGCCGTGCGCAGTGAACATCTGCTGCTGTTCAAATGCAGCAACGAAAACAAAGGACTGTGTGCCACGGTCACTGAAAAAAGCTTTGCGGGCGGTATGCTGCGCATTGCGCTGACGCTGACGGACGGCACTGCGCTCGTCGCAAGCCGCCACGGCATCGACATTGACTATGAATCGGGTGATTCTGTTTGCGTATCATGGGACGCCGAAAGCGCCGTACCCGTGGATGTGGAGGAAATCAAATGAAGCCTGTCAAGCGCAAAAAAAGCAGCCTTTGGCTGACGATTGCGCCCTTATACCTCTTTACACTGCTGTTTGTTGCCGGACCGCTGATTTACATGCTGGTGCTGAGCTTTCAAACGCGCGCCGAGGTGTGGGGTGTTTTGAACCAATTTACACTGAGCAATTACAAAAATATTTTGGAACCGGTGTATCTCAACACCTTTTTGGAATCGTTCAAACTCGCTTTTTTAAGCACGGGTTTGATTATTCTGATTGGTTATCCGTTCGGCTATTTCATGGCGAAACTGTCTGCCGCATGGAAAAAGCGCATGATGCTTCTGCTGATGATTCCGTTCTGGACCAGCAGTTTGATTCGCCTTTACGGTTGGATTATCATTTTCAGAGCCAACGGTACGCTCGACAAGCTTTTGCTTGGGCTTGGCATCACACAGACGCCGCTGAAATTGCTTTACACCTATCCTGCCGTTGTCGTCGGCATGGTGTATGCGCTGCTGCAATTTATGATTTTGGCGGTGTATTCCAGTGCCGAAAAGATGGACTGGACGCTTGTGGAAGCCGCGCGTGACCTTGGCGCTTCGCCTTTCAAGGCGTTTACTTCCGTGACGCTCAAACTGACGCTGCCCGGCTTAATGTCCGGCATTATTTTGACTTTTATTCCGTCCATGGGTCTGTTTTTCATCGCGGATATTCTCGGTGGAAACAAAGTGGTTCTTGTGGGCAGTTTGATTCAGGACCAATTGATGAAAGCGCATAACTGGCCGTTTGCGGCGGCGCTTTCAGTCGTTTTGATGTTGTTGACAACGATGATGATTGCGCTGTATAAACGCGTGACACACACAAGCGAGCTGGAGGGGATTTTATGAAAAACCGTTCTAAGCTGCCAAATATCTATCTCGGTTTTGTGACTGTTTTGATGTATCTGCCCATATTTTTGGTGGTGATTTACTCCTTCAACCTCAGCAAAATCAGCAGCGTGTGGAGTGGATTTTCACTCAAATGGTATCAAGTTCTGTTCAAAGACGCCGCCATGTTTGAGGCGCTGCGCAACAGCCTTGTGCTGGCATTTTCCGCAAGTTTTCTTGCCGCCATCATTGGCACACTTGCCGCTGTCGGTTTCACCAAAATCAAACCGCGCACCAAAAGCGCTGTGGAATATGTCTCCATGCTGCCGATTATGATTCCCGAAATTATTCTCGGCATGGTTTTTATGGCGTTTTTCTCGATGCTGCGTTTACCGTTCGGTATGCTGACTCTTATTTTGGCGCATACTGCTTTTTGTATTCCCTATATCTACATGCTTGTAAAGGCGCGGCTTGTCGGCATGGATAAAAGCCTGCCGGAAGCAGCGCGCGACCTTGGCGCAAGCGAGCTGCGCGTGTTTTTCGATATCACGCTGCCGCTGCTTTTGCCCGCCATTCTGTCCGGAATGCTGCTCAGCTTTGCAATGAGCCTCGATGATGTCATCATCAGCCTGTTCGTCACCGGCGTCAACGTCAACACTCTGCCTATCAAGGTATATACACAAATGAAAACCGGCGTAACACCGGAGATTAACGCATTGTGTACCTTGATGCTGGGTGCTACCATTCTCATGGTTTTACTCTCTGCTTTGCTTGGAAAATCCGGCAAAATAAGCAAGGCGCAAAAATCGCATTCGTCACACACAACAAAGAAAACGGAGGAAATTTAGATGAAAAAGATTTTATCATTGGCACTTGTACTCACTCTTGCGCTCACGGCCCTAGCCGGCTGCGGCGCAGCGGCATCTTCTGCCCCTGCGCCCGCCCCTGCTGCGTCCGGCAGCGCCGCACCTGCCGTCACCGATACCGAACTGAATTTGTTCACATGGGAAGGCATGTTTCCGCAGGAAGTTTTAGACGCCTTTACCGCCGAAACCGGCATCAAAGTGAATTATTCCAGCTTCGACACCGACGAGACCATGCTTGCAAAACTCGAAACCGCCAAAGGCGGCGACTATGACCTTGTGGTTGCCGACGATTATATCGTGCAAACAGCCATCGGCGAAAAATTGGTTGCGCCGCTCGACAAGGCGAAAATCACGAATATCGGCAACGTCAACCCCGTGTATCAAGGGCAGTTTTATGACCCTGACAATCTTTACACCGTGCCTTACGGTGCCGGCGTACAGACCATTGTATACAACCCCACCGTCATTCAAAAAGACATCAAAGGCTATGCGGATTTATGGGACGCATCGCTCAAAGACGACCTCGCCATCATCGGCAACTATCGTGTTATCAACGGTATGGCGCTGAAAATCATGGGCGAAAGCTATAATGTCACTGACCCTGCCATCATTCAAAAAGCCGGCGAAAAGCTGCTGACGCTTGCACCGAATATTCGTTTGATTAAAGACGACAACGTGCAGGACGACCTTATTTCGGGCGAAGTCGGCGCGGCTGTGATGTACACAAGCCAAGTGACTGCCGCCTGCCTTGCCAATCCCGATTTGAAAGTTGTCTATCCGACAGAAGGTGTCGGCTTTGGCATTATGCCGCAGTTTATCCCCATCAACGCGCCACACGCAGACGCGGCACACGCATTTATCAACTATATTTTAAAGCCGGAAGTGAGCAAGCAGTGCTTTGAATTTTTGGGTTACTATTGCACCAATCAAGCGGCTGACGCTTTGATTGACCCCGCTTATCAGGCATTTTTGACACTGCCTGCCGATTTCAAAGGCAGCACCGAAATGATTCAAAACATCACCGCCGAAGCAGACGAGGCGCATGTCAAAGCATGGACGGAATTTAAAACAGCCTGCGGTCAATAATCATTTGCATAAAACAGCATACAGGCTCACCGTTTTTTCGGTGAGCCTGTATGCTGTTGATTGCGCAGAGGAGGAACCGGCATGGATGCCATTGCACAAAAAATTATTGCACAGATAGATGCCAACCGCGACACGCTGATTGCCTTTGCAAAAGCGATTGCCGCCGAAGCCGAACCGGGATTTTACGAGGAACATACCGCGCAAAAAGTGACGGATTTTCTCAAAAGCTGCGGTCTGACCCCGCAAACCGGTCTTGCCCGCACAGGCGTAAAAGCTGTATTCGGCACAAAAAAACCGTGCGTCTGCATTGTGGCAGAGCTTGACGGTGTGGCGTGTCCGACGCATCCGCAGGCAAATCCGGCAAACGGACTTGCCCATGCGTGCGGTCATCATTTGCAGCTCACGGCGCTTGCCGGCGCTGCTTTGGCACTCACAAACCCCGCCGTGGCACAGGCACTGGACGGCAGTGTCGCATTTTTTGCCGTGCCGGCAGAAGAATATGTGCGCCTTGAAACACAGGCTGCCGTGGCAAAAAGCGACGGCATCCGTTTTTGCTGCGGAAAATCCGAATTGCTGCGCATTCACGCGTTTTCTGACATCGACATCGCACTGACAACCCATGTTCACATGATTGAAACACAAGCGGATTTGCTGCTTGGCAACAACGCCTGCAACGGATTTCTCTGCAAGAGCGTTGTTTTTCACGGTAAAGCCGCTCACGCCGCCACCGCGCCGCATCTTGGCGTCAACGCGCTGAATGCCGCCGCGCTGTCTCTGTCTGCCATCGGTATGCTGCGCGAAACATTTCGCGAAAAAGACAGTGTGCGCATTCACACGAATATTTTGCACGGCGGTGACGCGCTGAATGTTGTGCCGGATACGGTGGCGCTGGAAGCGCAATTGCGCGCCGCCAATTTGACTGCGCTGCACTCTGTTTCTGCCGCATTTGACCGTGCGTGTAACGGCTGTGCCGCCGCACTCGGCGCTGTGGCGGAAATCGAAACGCATCAAGGCTACATGCCGGTGCTGCCCTGTGCGGCACATCCTGCAAGCATTGCCGCCGCCGATGCCATTGGCGAAAATTTGAATGTACTGCACGCAGATTTATCCGTGCAGAATATGGCAAGCACCGATGTCGGCGATTTGACACAGGTGATGCCTGTGATTAACTTCACACACAGCGGCGTTGCCGGTGCGCTGCACAGCGCCGAATTTCATGTGACGGACGATGAAAAAGCGTATCTGATTCCCGCAAAAATGATGGCGTTGCAGGCGTATGAGCTGCTGAAAAACAATGCGGCATGCGCCAAAAAAACCGTCGCTGATTTCACGCCCGCACTGACACTGGACGCATATATCAAACAAATTGAGGAGGCATAGCAATGGCAGAACGTATTTGCTTTTTGGGACGCGGCGGCAGCGGCAAAAGCACCGTAGCGCAGAACTTGAGCCACGCACTGGCGCAGAAAGGCTATCATGTGCTGTTGATCGGCAACGACATCAGCCTCTCGTCCACGCTTTTATTGCGCGGTGAAATGGATATTTCGCCCGCTCTGGAGGAATATCGCGAACAGTACGAAATCGATTTGCACGACTATATTCTCGCAACGCCCAGCGGCGTTTACTGCCTTGAACTCGGCAGCATTGACCCCGGCATCGGCTGTATGGCGCGCGGCATCAATTTGATTGATGAAATGCTCGACACGCAAGGGGTGTCGAATGATTTGCAGCTTGACTATATTTTATACGATATATCGGGAGAAACGCCTTGCACCGGTTACATATTGCCCATTCGTGAGGGTCTCATGCAGCGCTGCTTGATTGTGACGAACGGCAGTTTTGCCGCCGTAACGACTGCCAACACGCTGTTGCAAGCGGTGGTCACAGCGTCCGGCGAGGAGAATTTTCCGGTGCAGCTCATTGTCAACTGTGCCGACTGCCGCGAGGAGCTTGCCACATACGCCCGCCGCGCCACCATTGAAATTTTGGCGTTTCTCGATTATGACGAGGAGGTGGAATATTCCTCTCTCGCCGGCAAAACCGTGTTTTCCACAAACCCAACCAGTATTGCCGCCACGCATTTTTCGCAGATTGCAGACGACTTGCTCTGCGGCGCCATTCCCACCGCTTTAACGCCGTTTCCGCGCCGCGATTTGATTGCATGGCTGCGCGACTGGCAGCGCCGTGAATTGTCGCGCCGCCTTGCCATGGTGGAGGAAAAACGCAATGGTGTATGATATCACGCTTTGCGGCGGACGCGTTGTTGACACGGAACGAAAAACTTCCCGCATCGCCAATGTGGCAATTTGCGGCTCGAAAATCGCTGCGGTATCTACCGAACCTCTGCCGGCAAAACGCATGATTGACGTTTCCGGCAACATCGTCTGTCCCGGTTTTATTGACGCACACGCGCATCTGGACGGCTATGATTACGGCGGACGGCTTTCTGTTTTACAAGGCATCACCACCTCTGTCGGCGGCAACTGCGGACTTTCGCCGATTGACATGGCAGGTTTTTTTACAGAGCAAGAAAAAAAAGGTTTTGCACTCAACCAAATGATGTGTATCGGACATTCGTTTACGCTGCGAAAAACCGTCGGCATCACAAACACCGGCGCAAAAGCAGGCGCGGCACAGCTTGACAGCATGGTGCGGCTCGCAACAAAAGCGCTTGATGACGGCGCCTGCGGTGTTTCACTCGGGCTTGACTACGCACCCGGCACTTCTCTTGCCGAAATTGACGCCATGGCGCAGCTTGCCGCCGATTATGGACGTGTTTTAAGCGTACATACGCGTTTATTTACGCAGAATGACCTTTACTCGCTCTATGAAATGCTCGCCGCCGTCAAGCGCACGGGCGGACGGCTTTTGCTGAGCCATTTTGTCTATCAATACAGCGGGTTTGGCACGATGGAACCTGCCATTGGCGTTTTACGCGCGGCACGCGGCAGTGGACTTGACGTGTGGTGTGACACCGGCATGTACACCGATTGGTCAACCTATATCAACACCACCACCTTTGACGAGCAAACCATCAAAGACAATTCTCTGCGTTTCGGCGACATGGTGGTTGCCACCGGCAAATATGTCGGGCAGCGGCTCAATCGCGATTTGTACCAACTGCTGCGCAAAAAATATCCCGATGAATCGGTGATTTGCTTTTCGGGTTGTCCGGCGGAAATTTTTGCCGCCATGCGCGAGCCGTATGCGATGGTGAGTACCGATTCCGGCGCCTATGCACCGGGCGAAGGGCATCCGCAAATTGCAGGCAGCTTTCCGCGTTATTTTCGTAAAATGGTGCGTGAACAAGCAATTTTGCCGCTCGAAGAAGCCGTGTATAAGGCGACGCTGCTGCCGGCACAGACGTATCAAATTCCAAACAAGGGCATTTTGCGCGCGGGATATGACGCGGATATCACGGTGTTCAATCTTGCAAATATTCATGACAACGCCGTCATGCCCGACAAAGGCGAGCCGGATACGCCGCCGAGCGGGATTCCGTATGTGATGGTAAACGGCGTGTTTGCCGTGGCAGACGGCGTGTTTCAAGATACACGCAGCGGCAAAGTGATTCGATATTGATTACATCATAAAAACAATGAGCAGACGATTTTTTCGTCTGCTCATTGTTGATTCATAGGCATATTTGCAAAGGCGGCTCTGCGATGTTTTCTAGGGTTTCTGCACATCTGCCGGCACAGACGGTGGCTGTGTGCCTTTTACGTCTGCCGCATTTTCATTGCCTTTTTCAAAAAGTGCCTTTGGGTCTTTCGGCGTTCCGTTTTCCGTCAGCTCAAAAAATAAATGGTTGCCGGTGGAATTGCCCGTGCTGCCGACTGTGCCGATTTGTTCGCCTTTTTTCACACTTTGCCCGTCGGTCACGTCACAGCTTTTCATGTGTCCGTAAAGCGTCACCATGCCATTTCCGTGCAAAATTTTAACAGAATTGCCGTACGACCAATTTTTTTGTGTGGACACCGTTCCGTCTGCGGCGGCGATAATCGGCGTACCCTCGGGTGCCGGAACAGAAATGCCGTGCGAAGTACTTTTTGAC
>JAVWRA010000090.1:0-7386 GCA_036635095.1 Ruthenibacterium sp.
CTGCCGGACGGACCCGCAATCAGCACTTTTTCACCCGGATAAATATCAAGGCAAATATCATGCAGTGTCGGTTCTGCCTGTGCGCGATATTGAAATGTGTAATTTTGAAAGGAAATAATGGGCTGCATACTAAATTTCCCGTTTCATTTTTATTTGATACTGCCGATAAATTTACAAATGGGCAGGACCGGACGCCCTGCCCTTGCGAATTTTTGGATGGTTTTGCCGTTTATTCTCTGTTGAGAGAGCCTTTTGCGATGGTTTTGCTGTATGCAAACCGCCGTCCCTTACAAGGTCAATCAGTGGATTCACAGAAAGCTTCTCGCAGATTATAAAATTATAAAACACTGTATTTAGTATACGATTTTTACGTTCTATTGTCAATGTGAAAGCTTGCCTGCATCCTTGCCGTCACACCAAAACGCCCGCTGAACGCGGGCGCTGTACTTATTTTTTATTTTCGTCTGTCTTGCCCGCGCTTTCGGTGGCACTTGCAGCGGCGCTTTCGGCAGCTTCTGTCTGCGCGGAATAGGGCGCAACCGTAATACTTTCAATGACTATATTTTCCAGCGGACGGTCGTTTTTATCGCATTCCACCGCGCCGATTGCATCTACAACCTCCATGCCGGCATACACTTGCCCAAACACCGTATTTAAATTGTCAAGATACGGCGTACCGCCGCTCTGTTTGTATGTGTCCACAACTTCCGCGCGCATTCCGCCGTCCGTCAAGGTTTGTGCAAGCGTTTTATCCACGCTGTTTTGCGCGCTTTGCACAATATAAAACTGGCTCAAATTATGCGCCGTGTCGCCCACAGGATGTGCCATTGCCACCGCACCTGCATAATGGTGCAGCTTATCCGTAATTTCAGTGGCAAACGGCGTGTTGTTCCAAATGGTTGCGCCGCCGCTGCCTGTGCCGGAAGCGTCTCCCGTCTGCACCAAAAAATCTTTGATGACACGATGGAAATTAACACCGTTATAATATCCTTGCGCCACAAGTCCTGTAAAATTTTCAACAGCCATCGGTGCATACTGCGGATATAAAATAATTTTGATGGTGCCTAAATTTGTGACAACGCTTGCCACGGTGTCGCCGTCAACCGGCAGAATGAACTGCGTTTCGGCAGATTTCACCTGCGTTGTGCGCGCATTTTTTTTAGAAAAAGAAACCACACCGCCCGCCTTTCCGCATGCGGAAAAACCGGCGCAAAGCGCAAGCAGCGCAAGGCAGCTCCAAACAATTTTTTTCATGTATTTCTCCCTCCACGCGGGAATTTTTTTATATCTTCAGTATAACACAAAATAGCGCCGATAAATGAATGAAATGTAAATTTACGAATTGTGAAAGATATTACTTGACGGGAACAAGATTATTGGATAATATGAAGATAGTAGCATATTATAAAAAAAGGAGCTTGTTATGGCTGACAATCAAGAGAATGAAATGATAGAAGATTATGACCCCGACATTATTACTTTAACGGACGAGGAAGGCAAGGAATTTAGCTTTGAAGTCATTGACGCGGCTGATTATAACGATACACGTTATCTTGCCGTTGTGCCGTACAGTGAAGATTCTGCCGAGGAACTGGAAGAAGACGCAAACCTGATTATCATGAGAGTCAACGAGGAAGACGGCGAGGAATATCTTGACGTTGTGGACGATGATGATGAGCTTTATGAGATTGGCGGCATGTTCGCCCAGCGTCTTTCCGAGATTTACGACATCGATCCGGAAGATTTAGTATAAAATTCGGCTGCCTGCCCTGCACGATTTGTTGTGACCATGTTTAATCCTACTAACCAATCACCGGGAGTCCGTACGTCCTTGAAAGGAATCGCAGACCTCCCGCCCGGTTTCGGCCGCAAGCGGAGGAAGGGAGCGTGAAATTTCGGCAGGACACCCACCTACCTTTTCGGTAGGTTTGATTGGTCACAGACGACAGGGCGGGTATTTTATCGCATAAAAAAGACGCTGTTACAGTAAAATCTGCAACAGCGTCTTTTATATCTATGTAGCGATGCTGTTTAGTATCCGAGCGCCTCGCCCACCAAAATCACATGAATGCGCCCGGCATTGCGCTGATATCTCTGCACCACATAGGTACAGCAAATACGCGCGGGACTTTTGCAGTTCATGCACGTTCCGCTGACGGTACACGGTGTTTTGCAGGAAAGGCGCACGGCATTCGTCGGTGCGGCAATTTGCGCCACACGCGCCTTTGCGGCGTCCAAATCCGGCACAATTTTATTGCAGCCAACCACAAGAATCACGCGTTTCGGGCCAAAAGAGATGGCGGCTACACGGTTTCCGTTGCCGTCCACATTATAAAGTTCGCCTTGTTCCGTGACTGCGTTGCTCGATGCAAAATAACAATCGGCGGAAAATGTATCACGGTAAATTTTTCCGATTTCATCTTTCGTAAGACCGGGTTTGCTGCGATTGAGATACTGATATGCACCGCTGTTTAGCAAATCAAGCACATTTGTTTCGGTCAGCGACATGCCGCCGCCTGCCGCCACAACATCGCCTTCTTGCAATAAAGTGCGTACCAACGGCACAACTTCTGCGGCAGTGTCCACGCAGTATGCCTCCATATTGTTTTTGCGCAAAGCCGCGGCTGTGCGTTCCATCCGCAGACGCGTGACTGTTTCTCGTGGGGTATCCATTTTCTTTTTCCTTCTTTCTTTTTTGTCTCATTTCTGCCTATTTTGTCGAAATTTGTGCTATACTATACTATATTATTTTTCGCTTATGCGACGGGAGGCTGCTGCATTGAAAAAAAAGAACAAAAAACCGCGTGCGCCCATGCTTGAAAATCCGGATTCTTTTGCCGCCGGAAAAAATATTTATAAGCTCATTTGGGTTTTCACCATCGGTTGTTTCGTCGGTTTTGCCGCCGAAATGGTATTTGCTTATGCCAAAACCGGCGCATGGGTGAATCGGCAAGGGCTTATTTATGGACCGTTCAACCAAATTTACGGGCTTGGTGCGGTGCTGTTCACCTTGACGCTGTATCGTTTTCGCAACGCAAACGGCGCAATTGTTTTTGTGACAAGTGCGCTTGTGGGCAGTGCTTTCGAATGGACTTGCAGCTTTGTGCAGGAGTTTGTTTTCGGCTGTGTTTCATGGGAATACAGCGATACGCCGGCAAATATCGGCGGACGCACCAATTTGTTTTTTGCCATTTGTTGGGGTGTTATGGGATTTTTGTTCATCCGAAATCTCTATCCGTTTTTGAGCGAGCTGATTGAGAAAATCCCGAATCGCATCGGTAAACCCATCACAATCATTGTCGCGGTTTTGCTTTCACTTGACATTATCATCAGCTTTGCCGCCGTCACGCGGCAGAGTATGCGCATCAACGGCAGTGCGGCAGATACGTCCATCGGCGCATTTTTAGACAGGCATTATCCCGATGATTACCTCGCAAAAGTCTATCCCAGTATGCAGTTCAATTTGCAGGAAAAAGCCGAGAATTAACGCAAAATCAACGTTGTCAATTCCATCAGATTCTGTATCACGGGCGCACCGGTTGCCGCAAGTTTTTCGCGCGGCTGATGTCCGCCGCTATACAGCACGCAGTGAACGCCGAGCGCCGCCGCCACTTCAAAATCATGTACGCTGTCGCCTATCATCACGGTTTCGCACGGTGCGATGCCGCTTTTTTCGAACCACGCTCTGCCCGCTTCGATTTTGCTGCTGCCGAGTACATCGTCAATGCCGACAAGCGCGTCAAAATACGATGTAATGCCATATTGTGCCACTTGCTTTGCAAGAATTTCCCGCTGCGATGCCGACAAAATCGCCTGTCGCATTCCGCGCTTTTGCAGGATATGCAACACTTCTTCGGCGTCTGTCTGCAAAGTGCAGTCTGCACATTGTCGCAGATACAGCGTCATATATTCATCTGCAAGCGACACAAACGGGTCTCGCGTAAAATCAAAACCGGCTTTTTGATAATACTCCGAAATCGGAAAGCAGAAAACATTGCGATATTCCGTCAAATTTCCTATCGGCGCATAGCCGTGCCGCGTGAGCAGTGTGTTCAGCAGATGATTGCACAGCACAACATCGTTCAGCAAGGTGCCGTTCCAGTCCCACAACACTGTTTTGATATTCTGCATGTGCAATCCTTTCACAGCTCTTTTTTGACGAAGAGCTGTTTTTTTATTTTGCAAACAGCGCTTGCGCGCCGTTGTACTATTCCGTTTTTTCCGCCGTTTTTTCCGCCATATTGCGCCGATATGCCATGTAACTTTCCAGAATGACGGTCGCCGCCACTGCGTCCAATACCTTTTTGCGTTTTTTGCCATAGGTGCCGTTTTCGCTCAAAATATTGGCGGCGCTGACGGTGGTATTGCGTTCGTCCCACAGCTCAACCGGTATGGTTAAAATGGCTTTGAGGGTATCGACAAGCTTGTGGCTTTTTTTTGCGCGCGCGCCCTCTGAGCCGTCCATATTGCGCGGCAGTCCAATAACAATCATGCCTACGTCATATTCACGGCTTGCGTACACAATTTTTTCAGCAACTTTCGCAAAATTTTTCTCCTCGATAATGCCGATGGGACTTGCCAAAAACTCGGTGCGGTCGCACACGGCAAGACCGGTACGCGCATCACCGAAATCAACAGCCATAATTTTCATACTTACTCCTATTCCACCGGTTTCATCGTCGGGAACAATAATACATCACGAATAGACGCCGAATCCGTCAGCAGCATCACAAGGCGGTCAAGTCCAAAGCCCAGTCCGCCTGTCGGTGCAAGCCCATATTCCAGCGCTGTAATATAATCGTCGTCCACCTGTGCGCCGCTGTTTGGTTCGGCAGCTTTTTTGGCGGCAACCTGCTTTTCAAAGCGCTGTTTTTGGTCAATCGGATCATTCAATTCACTGAACGAATTGCCGTATTCACCCGCATTGATGAAATATTCAAACCGTTCCGTGAACGCGGGATTATCTTTTTTGCGTTTGGCAAGCGGACTGTTTTCCACCGGATAATCATAAATGAATGTCGGCTGAATCAGTTTTTCTTCCGCAAATGCGTCAAACAGCTCAATCAAAACTGTGCCTTTTGTGGCATCTTCCGGCACATCTACGTGCTTTTCTTTTGCTGCGGCGCGTGCATCGGCATCGCTCGTCCATGTGTCATAATCGCAGCCGGCATATTGCTTCACCGCCTGTGCCATTGTCATGCGTGTCCAATGACCCATGTCAATTTCATTGCCTTGGTACGTGATTTTTGTGCTGCCGCAAATTTTTTCAGCCAATTGCGTGTACAGTTCTTCCACGAGATCCATCATGCCTTTATAATCTGTATACGCCTGATACAGCTCAATGGTGGTAAATTCGGGGTTGTGACGTGTATCCATGCCCTCGTTGCGGAAGATGCGTCCAACCTCATACACGCGGTCTATTCCGCCTACAATGAGACGTTTGAGGCACAGCTCCGTCTCAATGCGCAAATACATATCCATATCAAGCGTGTTGTGGTGTGTCACAAACGGACGTGCCGATGCGCCAATTTCAAGCGGCAACAAGATTGGCGTATCGACCTCCAGAAAACCCTTGTTGTCGAGATAATTGCGAATTTCTTTCAAAATACGGCTGCGTTTGATGAACGTATCTTTGACGTCGGGATTGACAATCAAATCCACATAGCGCTGACGGTAACGTGTTTCTTGATCTTTCAGACCGTGAAATTTTTCCGGCAGCGGCAGCAAACTTTTGGCAAGCAGAGTCACTTCTGTCGCCTTCACTGAAATTTCGCCCATATGGGTGCGGAACAATTCGCCCTTGATGCCGATGATGTCACCGATATCAAATTTTTTGAAGCCGGCATATTCGTCTTCACCGATGCGGTCACGCCGCACATAAAGCTGAATTGTTCCGGTATTATCACGCAAATCGGCAAAACTCGCTTTGCCCATGATGCGCTTGCTCATCATACGCCCCGCCATGCACACGCTCGGGCCTTGTTCGCCCTCCGGCACATCTGTAAAATTCGCCTTGATATCCGCCGCAAAATCACTTTGCGGATAGCTTGTGTGTTCAAACGGGTCGGTGCCGGCATCTTTGAGTGCCTGCAATTTATCACGGCGCACCGCCACAAGTTCACTGTATGCTTCCGCCGAAAGTTCTTCAACCACTTCCTGCGCTTTTGTTTCCACCGCCGCGATGGTGCTTTCTATTTTTTCTTTGATTTCATTCTGTTCCATATGTTCCTCCTAGAACCGTCTGCGCACAAAAATGCGCAGGTAATTTATCTTCTTATTGTAACACAAAAACAGGCGCTTTCGCACCTGTTTTTGAGAAAATGTTTTACCTAGATGTCTGCGCGTCCGATTTCGAGAATTTTGTAATGTGAAATATTGCCGTTTGGCAGCACAATTTCAACAACATCGTCCACTTTATGGCCCAGCAAAGCGCCGCCCACCGGCGATTCGTCCGAAATTTTGCCCGCAACGGGGTCTGCCTCGGTCGAGCCGGTGATGTCATATTCGTCCACATCGCCATCTTCATCGCTGATTTTCACATGCGAGCCGATGCCGACAATGTCCGTCGTCAAATCGTCCGCATCGATAACGCGCGCGTGTTTCAACATTTTTTCAAGCAGGGCGATGCGGCTTTCCACAAATCCCTGTTCGTTTTTGGCTTCGTCATATTCGCTGTTTTCAGAAAGGTCGCCATAGCCGCGTGCAACCTTTATTTTTTCAGCCACATCTTTACGTTTGACTGTTTTGAGTTCTTCCAGTTCGTCCTCCAGCGCACGTAAACCGGCGTATGTCATCACAATTTCTTTTGTATTCAAGTTGTTGTTCTCCTTCGCTTTGTAGTTGCCCTGCTTTTTACAAGGGGCATTGTTACAATAGATTGCATTATAATTGTTTTACAACGTTGTGTCAAGTAGTTTATTCATTTTTGTACAATATGTACTATTTGCTACTTGTTTGTATGTTATGCCTGCCAAACTTAAAACAGAACCACATACAGCAATTCTGTCTGTGGTTCTGCCCGCGAACTTATGAAGACGTCTTATTCGTCGTCGCTCTTCGCTACAAAAAGTTTTTTTGCGTCCTCGATTACCTTGCCTTCTAAGTTTTGCGGCAACGGGTCATAACGCGTAAATTCAAAGGTAAAGCTTCCCTGTCCTTGCGTTAATTGACGCAGATACGTTGTGAAATCATACATTTCGGATTGCGGCACCTCTGCCTCCACCGTCTGCATGCCGTCCTCGTCCGGCTGCATGCCGAGTACACGGCCGCGGCGTTTTGTAACTTCACCCATGATATCGCCCGTCACATCGCCCGGCACAGAGGCACGTAAAATGCCAATCGGCTCCAAAAGCACCGGTTCTGCATCGGGAAGTGCCGCTCTATACG
>JAVWRA010000091.1:0-7339 GCA_036635095.1 Ruthenibacterium sp.
CGCCAATTTTGGTGGCCGAATACGGACTTTGGCCTTGGTACGGATGTTTTTCATCAATCGGCACATACTGTGCCGTGCCGTAAACTTCACTGGTGGACGTGATTAAAAGGCGCTTTGTGTCAAGTTCACGCGCGGCCTGCAACACATTCAGCGTGCCCTTAATGTTGGTGTCAACATAGCTGTCGGGCGAATGATAGCTGAACGGAATCGCAATCAGCGCGGCAAGATGATAGACAATCTCCTGCCCTTTCATCGCCGTGCGCACACCGTTCGGGTCACGGATATCACCCATAAAAAATTCGATTTCACTGCGAATTTCAGGCACAAGCGAATCCAACCATCCGCAGGAGCCAATTGAATTATAATAGCAAAAAGCTTTCACTTTTTCGCCTTTTTTCACAAGTTCTTCCGTGAGGTGGCTGCCGATAAAGCCGTCCGCACCTGTAACCATCACTGTATTAGACATCATTTTCTCCTATCTGCTCAATAAGAGTATTATCCATACTCAACACTTATTTGTTATTATACTATAAGCGGCGGCTTTTTTCAATCAAAAGCTTCGCTTTACAAAACGGGCGAATCCTCTTATAATAAGGTTTTAGGATAACCTTGTGAGGGAGAAGCTTTATGACATTGACAAGTGTTGGCTATCTGCTGTTTTTTGCAGCGGTTGCCGTGTGCTATTATCTTGTGCCGAAACGTGCGCAAAATATCGTTTTGCTGCTGAGCAGCCTTGTTTTTTACAGTATGGGTCTGCCCAAAAGCGGCGCGCTGTGGCTGCGTTTGCTGCCGCTGTTGATTCTTGCCGGCTCCACTGTTTTTACGTTTGGTATGGGCAAAATCATTGCCACATCTGCCGAAAAAAAACGCCGCATTGCCACCGCCGGCAGCATCCTTGTATGCGTTCTGGTTTTGGCGGTGTTTAAATATTACAATTTTTTTGTGCCGTCCGTGCTTGGCTTCACAAGTTTTGCAAAGCTTGCACTGCCGCTCGGCATCAGCTTTTATACGTTCGCGTCCATCAGCTATCTTGTCGATGTTTCACGCGGTGATATGCCTGCCGCCGATGATTTTATCGCATATGCGGTGTTCATCAGCTTTTTTGCCACCATCACAAGCGGCCCGATTTGCCGCGCACAAAAACTTTTGCCGCAGCTTGCGTCACCGCGCCGTTTTGACGAAAACCGCACCGCAGACGCTTTGCGCCTTGCGCTGTTCGGCTTTTTCAAACAAATTGCCATTGCCAATGTACTCGGACTTTATGTCAATCAAATTTTTGAGCATCTTGACAAGTACACCGGCTTTACACTGATTTTTGCCGCGTTTTTATATGCCGTGCAGCTTTATTTTGAGTTTGCGGGCTACTCCGACATCGCCCGCGCAAGCGCCCTGCTGCTTGGCATTGAGATTCCCGTCAACTTCAAAACGCCGTATTTCGCCATGAATTTTTCAAGCTTTTGGAGCCGCTGGCACATCAGCCTTTCCACTTGGCTGCAAGATTATATTTTCATGCCGCTTGTGTGGGGACGCTGGACGAGCCACTTGCCGCTCATTGGCAAAAAGCTGACAAATCCGCCCATGATTTCCTCCGTGGCGCTTGTGTTTATCCTCAGCGGCTTTTGGCACGGCAACACGCTGCCGTTTGTGGCGTGGGGGTGTTTGCAGGCGCTGTATCGCGTGGGCGAGGAAATGCTGCATCAATGGTATAAAAAGCCGCAAAAAAAGCCAAAACTGCCCCTGCGCATCTGCAAGACAATTTGCGTTTTCATCTTGTGGGCGGAAAGTCTTGTGTTTTTCCGCATCGGACTTTTGCCGAACGGCACTCTTGGCGATTGCTTTGCAACGCTTGCAAAACAGGGACAGGGTTTATCATTCGCTGCTTTTTTGCAGGATACAATCGGCGCAATCCAGTCCGGCTTTTATGTGAAGCCATTCATGGTTGCGGGTTATTGCTTGTTTATACTCATTGTATTATCTATTGGATTTTATACCGATTGGCTGCAATGTTTTCGCTTGAAAGACAAGCACATTTCTCTGCGCGTTGCCGCAATGAAGCCTGCCGCACGGTGGGCGGTTTATTACGGCATCACCGGTCTTATTTTTGCCGCATTTATCATGCAGAGCGGCGGGTTCGGCACGGTCAGTTTTGCGTATGCGAATTTTTAAAGAAAGGGCGTATCTGTGATGAAAAAAATTTTGCCGAAACTCGCCCTGCTCTTTTTGCCGATTGCGGTATATCTTGCCGTTTTTGTGTGTTTTGAGCCGAACAATTATTTCAATTTGCGCAAAAACGGCAGCGACAACAGTCCGATTGCGCGCATTCGTGCCTATGAAAAAAATCCGCTGAACAACTTGATTTTGGGTGACAGCCGCATGGCACATTTTGATATGGCGCTTGTGGAAGAATCCGCCGGTGCTGCGTATGCAAACGCGGCTTACGGCGGCGCAAGTTTGGAAGAAAGCATCGACGAATTTTACTATTTGTATGCGCAGAATCCGGCGATTCAAAACGTGGTGTTCGGGTTGTCGTTTTATACACTCAATAACAATTATCGCACACAGAATCGCATGAAAACCGTGGAAACACAGCTGCAAAATCCTGCGGCATATGTGTTCAATCTCGAGTACAATCTCAATGCACTCACCGTGCTTTCCGACACCCTCGCGCGGCGTCCCGATGTGGAAGAAACCGCCGAACATGCGCCTGCCGATTATGTGGATGATGCCGGCGCACCGCTGCCGTATCGCAAAGATTTGATTGCCTACACCGACACCTTGCAGCCAATCTGCAAAAATTATGCCGTCAACGAAGCGGCGCTTGACAAGCTTTTAGCCTTGACAGTGTTTTGTGCCGACCGTCAAATTCAGTTGACGCTTGTGTTTCCGCCGATGGACGAGAGTGTCCGCGCGCTTGTCTGTGTACCAAACGGCATTGATGCGGCGCTTGCGCCCGTGCTGCAAACGCTGCAAAACAGCGGCGCACAGGTGCTTGATTATGAATGGACGCGCGACCCTCATTACGATGATACGCAATATTTTGACGGGTTTCATCTTGACACAAAATACGGACTGCCCATTTGGACAAAAACTTTATTCAGCGAGGTGGCGGCATGGCAAAAAAATTAGATTTTTTGATTTTGTATGAGCATGTCATGCGCGAATATGAAAGTTTATTGCTTTTAAAAGCAGAGCTTGTGCGGCGCGGTTACACGGTGGAAATTCGCCAATTGCTCGACCGCAAAAAGCTGAAATATGCCACATGGCAAAAGCCGGAAGTTGTTGTTACAAGCTGTATGTATGATGATGAAGCGCTGAACAGCCACGTATATAACAACGTAGGTGTGTGTAATAAAGTAGTGAATTTGCACTGGGAGCAGATGCTTTCAGACACGCAGGAAGACGGCGCATGGTTTAATTTCAACGGCAACGCCAAAAAATGTGTGCAAACCTGTTGGGGTGAAAAAACAAAAGAACGGCTTGTGGCACACGGCATGAAAGCCGAAAACTGTCCTGTGACGGGCGCCGTGATGATGGATTTTCTGCGCCCTGAATTTGACGGATACTTCATGGACAAGGCGGCGCTGTGTAAAGCATATTGCCTTGACCCCGCCAAAAAATTGCTGCTGTATATTTCGTCGTTCGGCTATGCCAGCATGAACGACGCGGAGGTGCGGGAGCTGTCTGCCATGGCAGGCGAAGATTTCAGCGGATTTGCCAAAACCAATCGCGAAAGCATGGCGGCAACACTGGACTGGTTTGACCGCTATCTTGGCGCACATCCCGAAACGGAGCTTGTTTACCGCCGTCACCCAAGCGAATGGAACAGTCCGGCGCTGTCACAGCTTGCACAAAAAAGACCGAACTTTCATGTGATTTTCGCCGACAGTGTGAAGCAATGGATTGTGGCGGCAGACGGTATTTTCATCTGGATGAGTACCGCGATTGCCGAGGTGTATTTCGCCGGTAAAACGTGTCATATTCTGCGTCCTACACCCATTGAACACGCATTTGACCCCGTGATTTACAAAGACGCCGCCACCATTTGTGACTATGCCGCGTTTGAAGCCGCCGCCGACAAAGATGACGCACCGTTTCCGATTGCGCGGGAAGTTATCGAGGGATATTTTGACAAAAGCACCGTGCCGTCTTACATTCGCATGGCGGATTTGCTGGAGAATGTGTTTGTGAATCCGCCGCGTGATACGCCTTTTTCACCGCCGTTCAAGCCGCATTTTAATGCGCTGAAATATTGCGCATTGCTCGGCGTACATGTGCTTTATGCACTGCATTGCAACCCGCAAAAAATTTCCGCGTTTGCCGGACGTATTTACGGCTATGTGGACAAGGCACATCTTGAGCCGGCGGAGATTGCGCGCATGGAAGCAAAAATCAAACGATTCGTTTCGTAAAGCAAAACAGGGATTGTGGCATTAAAACCGCAATCCCTGTTTTTATATCTGTTTTATTCCGCAAAGTGTATTTTTTATCTCCTGTGCCGTTGCACCGTCAATTGGATTTTGCGTCAAATATTGTGCGGCTTCACGCCATTCTTCCGCCGTGAAGCATTCAGCATCTATTTTTTGCAGCGCACTCCACACAGCTTTTTGATAGATTTCGCTGTGCAAATCGGAAAGATAATCGCATCCTGCCGCTTCTTTCAAACTGTCAAGCAAATTCTTTTTAAATCCTTTGTTCGGCATTTTTTCTCCCTTACGCTTTTAAAATGTATTTATAATCATTATAGCGCTTTAAAGCCGTAATTTCAATAGTTTTTTGTACAATATTGCTTTTTTAAAGCGTAATCTTGTTTTTCAAAAGAGGTATTATAAGGAGTGTGAAGGGGTGAGAGAAAATGGATTCTGCCTATATTGGAAAACGCATCACCGCATTGCGCTTGCAAAAAAACATTTCCGAATACCGCATGAGCCTTGAACTTGGGCAGAACAAAGGATATATTCAGAGCATTACCTCCGGTAAAGTGCTGCCGTCCATGAGCATGTTTCTTGAAATTTGCGATTACTTTTTTTTGACGCCCGCAGAATTTTTTTCGCCTGCGTGTGCAGATGCGCTTTTGACACAAACTGTTGTGAACAAGCTGCATTCTCTGTCGCCGGACGCGCTCAGCGTGTTGGATCACCTGCTTGATTTGCTCACGGCGTCAAACGGTTAAAACACTTGTGCATTCTGCGTAAATGCGGTACAATGATGGCACAGCCTGCCGCGCTTTGTGCGCGTTATGTGCTGCTTTCTGTGTACAAAACACAAAACAAAGGAGCAAGAATATGAAATATTGCAAAAAATGCACCATGCCCGATACGCGGCCCGGCATTACGTTTGATGAAAACGGCGTTTGCTGTGCGTGTACGCATTATGAAAGCCGAAAAAATGTGGACTGGGATGCGCGCTTTGCGGAATTTAAAGCCATGTGCGACAAATACCGCGGCTGCAACGGTCCCGGCGGATATGACTGTGCTGTGGCGGCAAGCGGCGGAAAAGACAGCCATTATCAAATTTATATGCTCAAAGAAGTGATGGGCATGAACCCCATTATTTTCAGCGTTGAGGATAACTTTCCCATGACCGAAGCCGGCAAGCATAATATGCGCAATATCAGCGAAACATTCGGCTGCACGATTATTTCCTGCAAGCCGAACATCAAAGTGCAAAAGGTTTTGATGCGCAAATTTTTTGAAAAATTCGGCAAGCCGACTTGGTATCTTGACCGTTTGATTTACACGTTCCCCCTGCATATGGCGGCAAAATTCAACACGCCGTTTTTGTGCTATGGCGAAAATGTCAGCTTTGAATACGGCGGCGGAAACGATGTTGAAACCTATTCCGCCATGGATCAAATCAACAACGGCGTTGCCGTTGGCATGCCCATGGAGGAACTTCTCGGCGATGGCGTAACCGAAAAAGATTTGTCGCTCACGCTTGCGCCGAGCGCCGAAGAACTTGCGAAGCTTGACCCGTTCTATATGAGCTATTTTGTGCCGTGGAACAGCTATCGCAACTATCAAAATGCCAAAGCACACGGCTTTCACGATTTGACGCACGAGTGGGACCGCACACACCATGCCGAGAATTTCGACCAGATTGACTCGCGCGCTTATCTTGTGCATTCATGGCTCAAATACCCGAAATTCGGTCATGCCGCCGCCACCGACTACACCGCACGGTATATTCGTTACGGCATGATGACGCGGCCGGAAGCCATCAAAATCATCAAAGAGCGCGACGGAAACCTTGACCCGCTCTGTGTGCGTGATTTTTGCGATTTCTGCGGCTATACCGAGCAGGAATTTTGGACGATTATGGACAAATTCTACAACCGTGACCTCTTTGAAAAAGATGTGTACGGACGTTGGGTTCTCAAAGAACCGATTTGGAATGAAACAAAATAGGCATATAATTTCACATTTCTATCAAAACGAACAAAAAGGCGTACAGCGATTAAACCCGCTGTACGCCTTTTGAATTGATTTAGCCTTTGATGGCGCCGCCTGTGACGCCGGCGATGATTTTATCGGAGAGGAAAATATAAAGGAGAAGTGTCGGCAAGAACACAATCAGCACTGCCGCAAACATACCGCCGTAATCGTTGGTATACTGCATTCCCTTGACCATGTTGTAAAGACCGACTGCAATCGGACGCACTTTTTGCTTCGAGGCAAACAGCATCGACATGAAAAACTCATTCCAAATGGTGATAAAGTTGAAGATTGTCACCGTGATGATGCCCGGCTGTGCGAGCGGCATCATGATGCTCCAGAACGTTTTCATCGGGCTGCAACCGTCAATGGCGGCGGCTTCTTCAAACGTGGTCGACAGGTTTTTGAAGAACGACAGCAGGAAGAAAATCGTAAACGGCACATTCATTGCGATGTAGAGGAAGATAATCAAGCTGCGTGTATTGGCGAGTTTAAGCGCCGTAATAATGGAAAACAGCGGCATGACAATCATGATAACCGGCACACCAAGCGCGCCTGCAAACATGTTTTGCAGCAGCATATTGCCTTTAAATTTGAAGCGCGACAGCGCATATGCCGCCGGCGCAGAGACAAGCACAATCAAGGTGCAGGAAATTGTCGTATAGAGCAACGAGTTCATGAAGAAGATGTTGACCTTTTGGCTTTCCCACGCATTGACGTAGTTTTCGAAATGAAAACCGGTTTCAAACTTAAACAGTCTGCCGCCGATAATTTCACTTGTGGTGGAAAAAGATGCCAGAATAACCCAGCCGACAAGAACAACCGTGAACAAAAGCCAAATGATGCACAGGACATAACCCGGTAAAAGAGCCGCTTCTTTTTTGAGGTTGAGACGCTCTCTGATTTTC
>JAVWRA010000092.1:0-6152 GCA_036635095.1 Ruthenibacterium sp.
CAGCCGGACGTGATGCTGTTTGACGAGCCAACCAGTGCGCTTGATCCCGAAATGGTGCATGAGGTGCTTGACGTTATCAAACAGCTTGCACTGGAGGGCATGACGATGGCGATTGTGACGCACGAAATGGGTTTTGCGCGCGAAGTGGCACACCGCGTGGTGTTCATCGACGAGGGCGTGATTATGGAAGAAGCACCGCCGACAGAATTTTTCGGCAATCCCACCAATGCGCGTCTGAAAGACTTTTTGGGCAAAGTGTTATAACAATTTATAAAAACTCCGCCGAAACCACAAAATTTCGGCGGAGTTTTTTGTCCTGCATACGATAATATGAATTTAAAAAGGCTTATTGTCCGATTGCTTTTTGCCGTTCGAGCCATTCGAGCGCGGCAAATTTGATGGTATATCCGCTTTTGAGTACGCGCTTTTCGTCGGCGGAAAACACTGCCATCGTGTTGTTTTCACTGGCGGCGGGCAAGCAAAGCGGCGGATACATCACACAAAACCAGTTGTGACCGGCGGCTGTGCCAAGTTCCACGCGCACCGCGTCATACATGCCGGCGGGCATCGTAAAACTTTCATATTCTTTGGTGTCAAAATACAGCCGTTCCAGTTTCACCTGTGCCGCGGCGGGGCAGCCGTTTTGCAAAAGCACGTCTTCGGCAATTTTTCGCATACCGTCCAGTGACGCAGTGGCGCATCTTTTTGCACTTTCTTTGTCAGCGGCACTTGAAAAAACAGCGCCGTATTTTTCTAAAATGGCATCGCGCACTTTCAATTTCACCGCTTGGTCGGCGCTTGTGTCGGAATTTGCCAGAATATGCAGGCGCAGCGTGTCACCGCGAATCTCGTCACAAGTGGCGGCAAATGCGCCAAACTGCGATAAAATCACCGCCAAAAGTAACCCCGTAAGTATCGAAATTTCTAACTTTTTCATGCAAAAAAACACTCCTTGTATTTCGTTACAAAGAGTGTTGGCAGTTTTTTTTTAAATATTCACAATATGCGTACCATGCGCCACCGGCATGACAACCCAGCACTGCGGATACTGTTTCAAGAGCGCATCTTGTGCGCGGCGCGCGGCATTTTCGGTTTCATATACGCCAAACACAGCCGCGCCGCTGCCGGTCATAAGGGCGGCTTTTGCGCCGTTTTCAAGCAAAATTTTGCAGATGGGCGCCGTTTCTGTGCAGGCGGAAGAAAAGGTGAGTGCGTTTTTCATTTCGCGGCAAAGTGCGTTCAAATCACCGTGTAAAATTGCCTGTGCTGCGGCGGCGGTGTCAACGGTAACGTCCGTGCCGAGCGCGTCATACTGCGCATATGCCTGTGGGGTGGAAACGCCGCCGGCAGGCATACAAATTGTAAAAAAGCAGCGCGGACAGGGAGGCAGCGGCGTAATGATATCCCCGATGCCCGTGACACGCGCCGTGCCGCCGAGAATCGAAAACGGAACATCTGCGCCGATGGAAGCGCCGAGCTTGCACAGCGTTTGCAGCGAAAGTTTTGCGCCGTACAATGCGTTTAAGCCGATTAAAACAGCCGCGGCATCTGCGCTGCCGCCCGCCATTCCTGCGCGTACAGGCACCTTTTTGTAAATCGTGATGTCCACACCGGCAAGCAGACCGGTTTCTTCAAAAAAGGCGAGCGCCGCCTTGATGGCGGTGTTGTGCGGGTTTGCCGGCACGGTGCTGCCGGGCAGTGAAAGCCGCAAGGTGCGTCCTCTTTTCAGCACGATTGTTTCGTATAAACTGACGGATTGCATGAGCATATCCAGCGTATGATAGCCGTTTTCGGCAAGACCTGTGACGCCAAGCGTCAAATTCAGTTTTGCGGGGCTGAGAACCGTTACGGTATGCGGCATGGCGTTCACCTACAAATTAAAAATTCCGAAGCGTCGGACTTTAATCGCTTTTGCGGGACACATTTCGTGGCAGCAGAAACAACGAATGCAGTTTTTCGGCGCAATCTGCGCAATTTTATTGTGAATGACAATGGCGTTGACGGGACAAATTTCGGCGCATTTTCCACAGCCGATACACGCGCTTTTCAAAATATGCGGATGCGGCGCAAGCAGCTTTTCAACAGGCGGAACAGCCCAGCGCAAAGCGCGCGGTGCGCGTGCGGAAAAATTGATGGCGGCATAGCTTTCCGGCAGCTTGAAATCACGCAGCGGCGCGGCGGCGTCAACATCACCTGTCAGCAACGCGGTGTCAAATACGGCGTCACAAAGACCGCGCAGGTGCGCCGCTTTTAAAAACGGCACTGCCATTGCGTCAAGTCCCATCATGCGGCACAAAGCAAGGTCGAGCGTATACGGATTTTCTCCGCCGAGCAAAACACCGATGTCACGCGGTGCGCCGCCGGCAGGTCCGTCGCCTTCCATGCCGACAATCCCGTCAATAACCGTGAGCTGCGGGCGCACGGTTTCGCATAAATCCACCAGCATTTCACCGAACATTTCTTTTTCGGGAAAGCGCATGTGAAATTCCGCTTTTTGCAAACCCGGCACGGTGCCGAACAAATTTTTCACAGCGCCGGTCATGCCGGTCATCATATGCGTTTTAAATTTCGGCAGATTGAGGATAAAATCCGCATTCAAAACAGGCTGAATCAGATTGAATGAGCGCACGATTTTGCCGTCTGTCTGGCGCTGTGTCGATGCACAGTCAAGGTACAGCGCGGCGCCGGTCTCGCTGCAAACGGCGGCAAGTCCGCTCTGCTTATAAATCGCGTTCATGCCGATGGCGTTGTACAGTCCGCCGGAGGAATCCGCCACGGTAATCTGCGTGACGCCCCGTGCCTGCAATGCCAAAATTGCGCCGCGCAAAACGGCAGGATGCGTGGTGACGGCATGTTCCGGCACATGTTTTGCCAATAAATTCGGTTTCAACAGCACTTTGCTTGTGGCGCAGAGCGCTTTTGCAGCGGGACATGCGTCTAAAATACGCGAAAAGGCGTCTAAAATCAATTTGTCGTCATACGACGGCACGGCGCAGCAAAATACAGTGTTCATTGCGCGGCAAGCTCCTCTAAAAAGGCTTTGATACGGCGCAGCGCCTCGGTCAGATGATTGATGGAATAAGAATAGCTGATGCGCACATATCCCTCGCCGGAATCGCCGAATGCCGTGCCGGGAATGACCGCCACTTTTTTGCTGAACAGCAGTTTTTCGCAGAACGCGTCACTGGTAAGTCCCGTCGAGCGAATGCACGGAAATACGTAAAATGCACCTTCCGGCTCAAAGCAGGTAAGACCCATTTCGTTCAGCGCCCGCACCAATAAACGGCGGCGCATGTCATATTCAATGCGCATACTTTCGATGTCGCTGTCGCAGCTTTTCAGCGCGGTAACAGCGGCATATTGGCTTGTGGTGGGTGCGCACATAATGGCAGATTGGTGAATTTTTGTCATGATTTTAATCAGCGGCACAGGTCCGCAGGCATAGCCGAGCCGCCAACCGGTCATGGCATATGCCTTGGAAAATCCGTTGACAAGCAGTGTGCGCTCTTTCATGCCATCGAGCGATGCGATGCTCACATGTCGCTCTGAACCATAGGTCAATTCCGCATAAATTTCGTCCGACAACACAAAAATATTCGTATCGCGCAGCACGGCAGCAATCGGCTCTAAATCTTCGCGGCGCATGACAGCGCCGGTCGGATTGCACGGAAACGGCATAATCAACAGCTTTGTTTTGGGTGTGATGGCAGCCTTGAGCGCGGCGGCAGTCAGCTTAAAGTCGTTGTCGGCACACAGCGGAATCGACACCGGCACACCGCCTGTCAGCGTTGTAATCGGCTGATAGCTCACGTAGCACGGTTCGGGAATCAACACTTCATCGCCGGGGTTTACCACAGCACGAATCATCACATCGATGGCTTCACTGCCGCCGACGGTGACAAGCGTTTCGGTAAGGTCATAGTGCAAATCAAATCGGCGCGCAAGATAGGTGCAAATTTCAGCGCGCAGCGGCTTCAAACCGGCGTTGCTCGTGTACCATGTGCGCCCTTTTTCAAGGCTTGTAATGCCCGCATCGCGAATTGCCCACGGCGTTTTAAAGTCCGGTTCGCCCACGCCCAGCGAGATGCAATCGTCCATTTCCGCCGCAATGTCAAAAAATTTGCGAATCCCTGAGGGACGCATTTCTTTTGCGGCGGCAGACAGTAAATTCTGATAATCCATTATAGCTGGCACTCCCGTTCATCGGTGTTGTCCTCGCCATACAGAACACCGTCTTTTTTATAAGTGCGCAGCACAAAATGGGTTGCGGTGGAAAGAACACCATCAAGCGGCGACAAGCGTTTTGCCACAAAAAGGGCGATATCCTGAAAGCTTTTGCCTTTGACCACGAGCGACAAATCATAGCCGCCGCTCATCAAAAGCACACTGTCCACTTCATCAAAATGGGCGATTGTAGACGCAATTTCATCAAAACCGCAGTCACGGCGCGGCGACACGCGCAGCTCAATAATCGCCTGTACATGGGCAACGTCTGCCTTTTCCCAGTCCACCAAAGCGCGATATCCGTTCAGAATATGCGCTTTTTGTGCGTCGTCAATCAAAGACGCTACTGCCTCCGGCGTTTTTTGCGTCATCACGGCAAGTTCTTCAATGCTGATGCGCGCGTTTTCTTCTAAAATGCGTAAAATCTGTTCCATCTTACACGACTCCTCTTTACAATATATAGTTACCATTATAATGTAAAACTGCGCGAAAGTAAATAAGCGACAAAATACAAATTATTTTGTATACAAAAAATGGGAAAACGACACTATGAAGATGCGTTTTTTTTTGATATACTAAAGATATGCGAAAAGAGGAGGTAAAAAACAATGGAAGCAGTCATTACGGTTGTCGGCAACGACCAAGTGGGTATTTTGGCACAAATTTGCGCGGCATGTGCCGCGTGTAATGTCAATGTAGAGGAAGTAACACAGCGCATTCTGCGTGGTACATTCGCCATGATTATGCTGGTGGATATGACAAAAAGCAATGTTGAATTTACGGAATTTGCACGAAAAATGCAGAATAAAGGCAGTGAAATGGGCGTGGACGTACATTGCACACGGCAGGAATTGTACGATGCCATGCACCGTATTTAGGGGAGCAGTATGTTAAACACAAATGATATTTTAGAGACCATTCAGATGATAACCGACGAAAGCCTTGATGTGCGCACGGTGACGATGGGCATTTCGTTGCTCGATTGTGCTGATCCGGACGGCAAAAAAGCGTGTGAAAAAATCTACCGCAAAATCACCACGCGCGCCAAAGACCTTGTGAAAATCGTCGAAAATATCTCGGCTACTTACGGGATGCCGATTGTCAACAAGCGTATTTCAGTCACGCCGATTGCCATGCTGCTTGCCTGTGCGCCGGACGCTGACCCCGTGTGGTATGCGAAAACACTCGATGCTGCGGGAAAAGCGGTGGGCGTCAACTTTGTGGGCGGTTATTCGGCACTGGTACACAAAGGTTTTTCGGCGGGTGATGTGCGGCTGATTGAAAGCATTCCGCGCGCGCTTGCACAAACGGATTTTGTGTGCAGCAGCGTCAATATCGGCTCCACCAAAAGCGGCATCAATATGGACGCCGTTAAAATGATGGGCGGGATTGTCAAGGAATGTGCGGAGCTGACAAAAGAAAATATGTGCATGGGTGCGGCAAAACTGGTGGTGTTTTGCAATGCGCCGGAGGACAATCCGTTTATGGCGGGTGCGTTTCACGGCGTTGGCGAGCCGGACTGTGTGGTGCATGTCGGTGTTTCCGGCCCGGGCGCTGTGCGCGCGGCACTTGCGGCACTGCCGAAAGATGCCAGTCTTGACGCAGTGGCGGAACTCATCAAACGCACGGCATTTAAAATCACGCGCATGGGGCAGCTTGTGGGCAATCTTGTCAGCGAGCGGCTCGGTGTTCCGTTCGGTATTGTGGATTTATCGCTTGCGCCAACACCTGCCATCGGGGATTCCGTGGCAAATATTCTCGAAGAAATGGGTCTTGAAAGCTGTGGCTGCTGTGGCACAACCGCCACGCTTGCACTGCTCAACGACGCTGTCAAAAAAGGCGGCGTGATGGCGTCGAACCATGTGGGCGGGCTTTCCGGCGCGTTCATTCCGGTGTCGGAGGACGACGGCATGATTAAAGCGGTGGAG
>JAVWRA010000092.1:6162-7031 GCA_036635095.1 Ruthenibacterium sp.
CCTGTCGATTGAAAAACTGGAAGCCATGACCGCCGTGTGCAGCGTGGGCATTGACATGGTGGTCATTCCGGGCGAAACGGACGCCGCCGTCATCAGCGCACTGATTGCAGACGAGGCAGCCATCGGTATGGTAAACTCAAAAACAACGGCAGTGCGTGTGATTCCCGCCATCGGTTGCAAAGCGGGCGATGTGCTTGATTTTGGCGGATTGCTCGGCTATGCACCGATTTTACCCATCAGTAAATTTTCACCGGCAGTGTTTGTCAATCGTGGCGGACGCATTCCCGCGCCGTTGCAGGCACTCAAAAACTAATCAAAAAACAAAATGCGCAGATGCGAAAAATGGCATCTGCGCTGTTTTTATTTGTTCTTCACCACAAGGTTTTTGCCGCCGTTTTCAAACTGCTGATACTTGGTTTCAAACGCTTTCGTGTAGTCAATCAGCTTGTGCAGCTTGCTGAAACCATAGTTGCGCGCGTCAAAATCGGCATACAGACGGCTGAGCATAATGCCCACCTGTGACAGCGGCATATAGCCGTCCTCGTCGGAATCATAATCGACAATTTCACGAATTTTCGACACGATTTCTTCCAGTGGCACAAATGCCGACGCAATTTCTTCGTCGCTGTGCAATTCCGGTATGGCGGGTGCTTCCATGGGCGGCTCTGCTTTCACGGCAGGCGCTTCTGCCGGCACATCCGGTTTTTTATTGGTGTTTTTCTTGGCAAGCGGTGCTTTTTTGGCTTTGACGTTTTTGTCCGCCGCAGCTTTTTCGACAGGTGCTTTTGCAGGTGCATCGGATTTTACGGGCGGTTCTTTTTTCATGCCCATTAAGACATCGAGATACTTAAACGTATCGCAGGCGGATT
>JAVWRA010000093.1:0-6760 GCA_036635095.1 Ruthenibacterium sp.
TCAGTATTTCCAGCGGAGCGCCGGCAGCGGCGGCACCGGGAACACCGGGCGCACAGCCGGGCGGTGCGGGGCATGTATGTCAATGGGTCACTGTCACCGTTCCCGCCACGGCAACAACACCGGAAAGACATCAGCACGGTTGCCCGATTTGCGGTGCCTATTATGAGGATTAAAATGCAGAAGATTTCTTATGTAAAGGGACATGGATATGTTCAATAATTACATCATCAAAGGAATCGGCGGTTTTTACTATGTGAAAACCGCCGATGGCGTTTTAGAATGTAAACCCAAGGGAATTTTTCGCAAACGGAAAATAACACCTGTGGCAGGTGATATTGTGCGGCTTGAAACAGAGGGAAACACGCATACTATCGCTGAAATAATGCCGCGTAAAAATGTATTTGTGCGTCCGCCGATTGCCAATGTTGACCAGTTTTTCATTGTGGCAAGCACGGTTGAGCCGGTGCCGAGTACCCTTGTGATTGACAAACTCACGGCAATTGCCGTGGACAAAGGCACCGCGCCTATTTTGCTCATTACAAAAACGGATTTACACAGCGCCGATTGGCTTGCCGCCGCCTACGCGCACAGTGACATTCCCATCATCAGCGTCAATGTGGAAACAGGTGAGGGAATTGAGCGGATTAAAGCGTTGTTGGCAGGGAAAATAAGCGTGTTTTGCGGCAATTCCGGCGTTGGAAAATCGACGCTTCTCGGCGCGTTTTTGCCGGAAGAATCGCTTGAAACCGGCATTATCAGCAAAAAACTCGGGCGCGGCAAACACACAACGCGCGAGGTGGTGCTGTTTGAAGCGTTTGGCGGACTTGTTGCAGACACACCCGGATTTTCAAGCCTTGAAATGGAGAGAGCTTGCTTTATTCCGAAAGAAAATTTAGAGCTTGCCTTTCCCGATATCGGACGCTATTTCGGAAAATGTCAATTTACCGGCTGTTCACATCGCAGTGAAAAAGGCTGTGCCGTGCGTGCCGCTGTAGAGGCGGGCGAAATTGACAAAACACGCTATGCAAGTTATGTGGCTCTTTATGAGGAAGCAAGCGAAACAAAGGATTGGGAACGGCAGTAAGGGAAAAGGATGTCAATATGAAACGTTGCGTTATTTTTGCCGCGATGCCCGTCAGCACACAGTTATCTGCCTATTATGAAAACGCAGATATCATTTTGGCGGCAGATGCGGGTTATGTGTCGGTACAAAATTTGAAGCTCACGCCGACCTTGCTGCTTGGCGATTATGACAGTGCGCCTGTGCCGCAAAGCGATGCACCTGTGCTGCAATTGCCGGCAGAAAAAGATGATACCGACACTTATTTTGCGGCGAAAAAGGCAATGGAACTCGGCGCAGAGGAAGTGATTATTTTAGGCGGACTTGGCGGCAGGCTCGACCATACACTTGCCAATTTGCAAACAATTTTATTTTTGCAGCAAAATGGAATTTCTGCAATGCTTGCCGATGAAAACACAGAGGTACGTGTGTTATTAGCGGGAGAGCATATGCTTTATGCGCGTGAAAACCATTATGTATCCCTGTTTCCCGTTGGTGTATCTGCCACAGGCATCACACTTACGGGTTTTAAATATCCGCTGACGAATGCGGAGCTGACCAACACATGGCCGGTCGGCGTCAGCAATGAATTTGCAGCGCAAACGGCAAAAGTAACGGTCAAAACAGGCGGACTTTACTGCATTATTTGTGCAAAATAGGAACATTTTCAGCTTCGTTTGGGTAATATAGAGTACAGTAACAACGAAAGCGAGGCGTCGTGATGCAAGTCGTTATTTTTAAAAGTCCAAAATGCCTTGTACCCCTCTTACGAATCCTGTTTAAGGTAGACCGAAAATAAAAGCATCAAAAACAAAGCCGTCTGCACAAAATGCAGGCGGCTCTGTTTGCATATACGCTCCATATGCCGCATACAGATAAGTATAGCAAAGTGCGAAAGGGGCGAAGATGCGCATGGAATTAAAAGTGTATCAAGATACAATTGCGGCAGCGCAATCCATTTGTGACGCAAAAGCAGAGCTTGCGATAGAAACGGAATTGCTGATTCCCGATTACTTGCCGCAGGTATTCAAAATTGTGAAATGTATTGTGTCATTGGTGACACTGCAAAAGCAGGTCACCGCAACGCGGCTTACTGTGGAAGGATATCTGCGGATTACCGTGTTTTATCAGTCAGACACGGAGGAAACGCTGTGCCAGACAGAACAAAAAATTCCGTTTACAAAGCAGTTGGAGATTGCAAGCGGAAATTATTTTGCGCCGGAAATCAATGTGACGGGTGAGACGGAATATGTCAACTGCCGCGCGGTCAATCAGCGCCGTGTGGATATTCGCGGCGCATTTGCGCTGTCCATTCACGCAAGCGCGCAAACGGGGCAGGAAGTGATTACGGCATTGGCGGATTGCGGTATCGAACAAAAAACAGTGCCGCTGCAAAGTATGCAGACAGTAGCCGTGCAGGAAAAGTTAATCACTGCGGAAGAATCGCTCCATTTTGAGGTGTTGCCTGAAATGGTGCTGTCGATTGTGTGCAGCGGTGTCGTGAGCGAAACAAAATTGATGGCGGGAAAAGCGGTGCTGAAAGGCGAAATTCACGCAATTGTATTTTATCGCACAGCGCCGGGTCATACGGTATTGCAAATGGAGAAGCAAATTCCGTTCCATGAAATCATGGAGGTGGAGGGGGCAGATGAAGGCTGTACAGCACTGGCATTTGCAGACCCGACAGGCTGTACGCTCGCGGCAAGTGAAGATGCGGCACAAAATTTGTCTGTCACGGCGGTTCTTTCGCTGAAAGTATATCGCACGGTGCAGGTACTTTCGGTGGTAGATGCGTTTTCTACAAGATATGAAACCGAAATTACCACGCAGGATATTGTGCTGGAAAGAGAAGCGGAACTTTTTGTGCGGGAAATTGAAGCGGTGGCAAGCGGGCCCGTACCGGACGAGGACGGTGTGATTGTGACCGCATTTGCACAGGCAATGCCGCCTGAACCGCTGTTGCAGGACGGACAAATCATTCTGCGCGGCCGTGTATTCGTGCAAATTCTTTGTGCCAATGTATTGGGGGAAATTGATTGTTATGACAAGGTTTGCGAATACACACTGCCAAACGGATATCATATTTCGCCGGAGGAGTTTTCGCTTACGGCACAGGCACAGGTGTTGCAGGTTGCTGCACATAAATCAGGCAAGGAAATGAGCGCCGCCGTATTGATGTGCGTCAAAGGAATCGTGACGCAAAAACAAAAAATCAGCGTGGCAAGCAGTGTAATCTGTACCGATTTGCGTGTGCCGACTGCTCAAAATGCAGCGCTGCGTATTTATTACGCACAGGCGGGAGAAAATTTATTCGACATTGCAAAACAGTATGCGGCATCACCGGCAGAGATTGCCGCGGCAAATGCGGTGGACGCAGAACAGCTTGCGGAAAAAACGCAGCTTTTGATTCCGCAGATTCCGTTCTTAACACAAAACGGGAAAGGGGGCGAATCAGATGGAAGCAACACATATTTATGAAGATATTGCAACGCGTACCGGCGGAGATATTTATATCGGTGTTGTCGGCCCTGTGCGCACAGGCAAAAGTACGTTTATCAAACGGTTTATGGAGTTGATGGTTCTGCCGCAAATTGCCAATGAAGCATTCGGCAAACGCGCCAAAGACGAATTGCCGCAATCGGCGGCAGGGCGCACCATTATGACGACCGAACCGAAATTTGTGCCGGAAAAAGCCGTGGAAATCAATCTTGAAAACGGCACACGTTTTCGCACACGCTTGATTGACTGTGTGGGATATATGGTGCAGGGCGCAATGGGACATGAGGAAAACGAAAAACCGCGCATGGTGAAAAGTCCGTGGTTTGAGGAGGCGGTTCCGTTTGACCTTGCGGCGGAAACAGGAACACGGAAAGTGATTTGTGAGCATTCCACCATCGGGCTTGTGGTCACGACAGACGGCAGCATCAGCGATATTTCGCGCAAAGGCTATGAGGAAGCGGAAGAGCGTGTCATTGCCGAATTGACCGCAATTGAAAAACCATTTGTGATTTTGCTCAACTGTGTTGCGCCGGAATCTACACAAAGCAAGGCACTTGCAACACAGCTTGCACAGAAATATAACCGTGCGGTATTGCCAATCAGTTGTGTGGATATGACGCGTGAAGATATCGGTGAAATTTTGAAATCGGTTTTGTTCGAATTTCCGCTGCGTGAAATCGCGTTTGCGCTGCCAAAATGGGTGCCGATGCTTGAAAACACGCATCCGCTGCAACAACAGATTTACGCAAGTTTACGTGCGTTTGCGTCTGAAACACAGGTGATGAAAGATTTGCTTGTCAAGGGAAAAGCCATTGCCTGTGACGCGGTGCAGCAAAGCCGTATCACAGAGATTGCACTTGGCAGCGGCTGTGTCAGCATGGAACTCTGTCTGCGTCCGGAACTGTTTTATGAAGTGCTGGGGCAGGCGACGGGACTTGCAATTGCCGATGAAACTGATTTGATGCCCTGTGTAATTGCGCTTGCAAAAATTAAAGCGCAGTATGAAAAAATTCGCGTGGCACTGGAACAGGTAGAAGCAACAGGATATGGCATTGTGATGCCGGGACTGGACGAATTGCAGCTCGAGGAGCCGGAAATCATACGGCAGGGCGGGCGTTATGGCGTCAGACTCAAAGCAAGTGCGCCATCTATCCATATCGTGTGTATCAAACAGAAGTGTTTTTTGCGGATTATTTTTTTAAGTATGACTTTGTTCAGAAGTATTGTAATGTGAAATCATTGTGTTATAATACAAAAAACGTGAATAATTACACATTCAATGGAGGATTATCAATGCCGAAAAGAACAGACATCCACAAAATTTTATTGATTGGTTCAGGCCCTATTATCATCGGACAAGCGTGTGAATTTGACTATTCCGGTACACAAGGCTGCAAAGCACTCAAACAGCTCGGCTATGAAATTGTACTCGTTAATTCCAATCCCGCGACGATTATGACAGATCCCGCTGTTGCAGACGCAACCTATATCGTGCCGCTTGATGTGAAAAGTGTCACTGAAGTAATTGAAAAAGAACGCCCGGACGCTCTATTGCCAAATCTTGGCGGTCAGTCCGGGCTTAATCTTTGCTCTGAATTAAGTGAAGCCGGTGTTCTTCAAAAATTCGGCGTACAGGTGATTGGCGTACAGCTTGATGCCATTGAAAAAGGAGAGGATCGCATTGCTTTTAAAGAGGCAATGAACAAGCTCGATATCGAAATGGCAAAATCCGCGCCTGCATATTCAGTCGATGAAGCAGCAGAAATTGCGACGCAGCTCGGTTATCCGGTTGTGGTGCGTCCGGCGTATACCATGGGCGGCGCAGGCGGCGGGCTTGTATACGATGAGGCGGAACTGCGTATTGTGGCGGCGCGCGGCATTGCCGCCAGTATGGTGGGGCAGATTTTGATTGAGGAGAGCATTCTCGGTTGGGATGAGCTTGAACTTGAGGTGATTCGTGACGCAAAAGGGCAGATGATTACCGTTTGCTTCATTGAAAATGTCGATGCCGTCGGCGTACATACCGGTGACTCGTTTTGCACGGCACCGATGCTGACGGTTTGTGAATCACTGCAAAAACGTTTGCAGGAATATGCGTATAAAATCGTGAATGAAATTGAAGTAATCGGCGGAACGAATGTACAATTCGCACACGACAAAAAAACGGATCGCGTTGTGGTAATCGAAATCAATCCGCGCACCTCACGCTCCTCTGCGCTTGCGTCAAAAGCGACCGGCTTGCCGATTGCACTGGTGTCGGCAATGTTGGCGGCAGGTGTTACACTGGACGAAATTCCGTGTCCGCAGGGAACATTAAATCAATATCAGCCGAATGCCGATTATGTGGTGGTAAAGTTTGCGCGCTGGGCATTTGAAAAATTTAAAGACTGCGCGGACAAGCTTGGCACACAGATGAAGGCTGTCGGCGAGGTGATGAGCCTTGGCAAAACATACAAAGAAGCGCTGCAAAAAGCAATCCGCAGTTTGGAAACAGGGCGTTACGGTCTTGGCGGTGCAAAAGATTTTGCACAAAAAAGCGCGGAGGAATTGCTCGACATGCTGAAAACGGCAACCAGTGAGCGCCATTTTATCATGTATGAAGCATTGCTCAAGGGCGCAGATGTCAAGACTCTTTGTGACATCACACAGGAAAAAGAGTTTTTCGTACAGCAGATGCAGGAGCTGACGGTTTTGGAAACAGCGCTGCGCGGCTACACGCTTGAAAACGTGCCGCAGAGCTTGCTGTTGCAGGCAAAACAAGATGGATTTGCCGATCGCTATCTTGCGAAACTGTGGAATACGGCGGAATTTGCCGTCGCACAAAAACGCAGGGGATGCGGCATTCATGCCGGTTGGCATACGGTGCCGGTGAGCGGGGTTCTGGACAAAGCCTATTATTACTCCAGTTATCACGGCGTAAACGAAGCGCCGGTGACAGACAGTACCAACAAGGTAATGATTCTTGGCGGCGGGCCAAACCGCATCGGACAAGGAATTGAATTTGACTACTGCTGCGTACATGCGGCACAGGAGCTGCGCCGTCTCGGTTATGAAACCATTATGGTGAACTGCAATCCGGAAACCGTGTCCACCGACTATGACACCTCCGACAAGCTCTATTTTGAACCGCTCACCATGGAAGATGTGTTCAGCATTTATGAAAAAGAGAAACCGCTCGGTGTGATTGCACAGTTCGGCGGA
>JAVWRA010000094.1:0-6432 GCA_036635095.1 Ruthenibacterium sp.
GCCCTCGTCGTTCCGCGGGATGAACCGCAAATTTTGTGGCGATGCGGCGGATTTGGTGGTACGCCGGCGGAACGGTCAAGACCGTTCCCTACGGGTGTATTGACGAAAGTTGTGTGGTTCAGCCATTCGAAATTGCAGGCAGAAAGACAGCGAGTGCCGATGACAGTTTCGGCACTCGCTGCTTATTTTGCACATTATCCGCGCGGATATTCTTCTTTTTCTTCGAGTTTACTGGCGACGGTGTGCGGTGTTTCCCAAATTTCTCCGTTCCGGTTTAGAATTTCTTCCTGATGAGAATAATAAAGATCGGGATGCACCGTATGCTGCTGCATGGCGGCTTTGCGCTGTTTTGCCTGCGCGGTCAAAATAGATATTTTGTCAAATTCAATGGTATCGCGCTCGGCGATATTATGCACTTCATTGGGATTGTCGTGGTTTTCGTGATGAAATAAACTGCTTAAAATACTCATGAAATCGCCTCCTAACCCTATGTTTTCCCGTCAGATGTGATATAATACAGAAAAAGGAGTGGATTTTTTTGGTAACGACTGTTACACTCAATCCGGCGCTTGATTATGTTTTGTCAATTCCGCAGCTTGCACTCGGCAGTGTCAACCGTGTGGCACATGCTGAACTGCAATGCGGCGGAAAAGGACTGAATGTGTCCATCGTATTACACACGCTTGGCATCGAGAGTGCAGCACTCGGCTTTACGGCAGGTAAAACCGGTGCGATGCTGAAGGAAAAAATGCAGGAACAGGGAATTGCTACCGATTTTATTTCGCTTGCGCACGGCGAAACACGCATCAATGTAAAACTGAAAGCGCAGAAGGAAACAGACCTCAATGCCGCCGGTCCGGTGGTGGACGATGCGGCAGTGCAGGCACTTTTTACAAAACTGGACACGCTTTGCGAGGGCGATATTCTCGTGCTTGCCGGAACGGTGCCGCCGAGTGTGCCGCAGACAATTTATGAAACGATTTTAAAACGGCTTGCGCCGAAGCACTTGCGTGTTGTGGTGGACGCAACACAAGATTTGCTTGCAAAAACGCTGCCGTATCATCCTTTTCTTATCAAACCAAATGCGTTTGAACTGGCGGAATTATGCGGGCTTGCAGATTTTAATGAGGAAATGCTCATCGAAGCCGCACGTACGGTGCAAAAACGCGGCGCACAGAATGTACTCGTTTCGATGGCGGGGGACGGTGCATTTTTGCTTGACGCGGACGGAACGCTGCATCGTGCGGCTGCGCCGCGCGGACAGGCGAAAAATTCTGTCGGCGCGGGAGATTCGATGGTGGCGGGATTTTTAGCGGGATTTTTGGCGACAAACGATTTTACAAAAGCACTGCAAATGGGCGTTGCTGCCGGCAGTGCGACGGCGTTTTCCAATCAGCTTGCCACGCGGACGGAGATAGAGGCGCTGTATGATACAATCACGGTGCGGGGGTGAAAAGATGCTGCCGACACGAAAAGAAGCACAACGGATTTTAGAAGAAGCGGCGCAGTGTAATCCCGGAAAATGGGTGGCACATTCGCGCGTTACGGGAGAATGTGCCGAAAAAATTGCGCGGCAGGTGTGCGATATGGATGCGGACACGGCGTATATTGTTGCAATTTTGCATGATATCGGCAGAAAATTCGGCGCAAAACAAATGGCGCACAGTATGGACGGATATCGTTATTTGCATGCGTTGGGATATGAGCAAGCGGCTAAAATCTGTATCACACATTCGTTTCCGACACAGATGCGCAGCAGCTATATTGGAAAAATGGATCTGTCACAGGAGGACGAAAACGAAATGGCGCGTCTGCTTGCATCATATGAATACGATGACTATGACAGGCTTGTGCAGCTTTGTGATGCCGTGGCACTGCCGGAAGGCGCGGTGAACATGGAAACGCGGCTGGACGATGTTGCCGCGCGATACGGATGCTATCCGTCCGGCGTCAGAGAGCGTTATGCGGCATTGAAAGTGTATTTTGAACGGAAAATGAATCGAAATTTGTATGAGGTATTGGGTATATAAAAAGCGCTCTGTTGTGGCTGAACAACAGAGCGCTTTTTTTATGAATCGGTTTTTTCACTGTCAATCATGTCGATGATGGTGCCGCCGCCGATGACGCGGTCATCTTGATACAGTACAGCCGCCTGACCGGGCGCAGGCGCGCGCTGCGGTGTATCGAAACGCAGCGTGAGCGTGGCGGCAGAGACGTTTTCGATGCGGCAGGGAACACAGGTGGCGCGTGAGCGAACCTTGACTGTGAATGCGTCACCGTTTTTGAACGCGGTGCCGTTTGTGCTGATGAGATTGGTTAAAACAACGGCATCGGCAAATTCATTGCCGGCAAGTGCCAATTGAATGTCGCCGTTTTCTAAAATGCGTTTGATAAAAATAGGTTTGCCGTACGCGATATTGAGACCTTTGCGCTGACCGACGGTGTAGTGCAATACACCTTTGTGTGCGCCCAAATCTTCACCGTCGGGACCGATGAAACGCCCTTGCTTTGCGGTATAGCCGCGCGAAGCGATGTAGGACGCATAGTCGCCGTCCGGAATGAAGCAGATTTCTTGACTGTCGGGCGCGTCGGCACTGGCGAGATTGCTCTCAAGTGCCATGGCGCGAATGTCCGGCTTTTCAAATTCGCCAACCGGCAGACAAAGGCGGGACAAAATTTCCTGCGGCAACGCATAGAGCATATAGCTTTGGTCGCGCGTGTCGCTGACGGCTTTTTGAACGTAATAGATATTGTTTTCTTCGGTGATGCGCGCATAATGACCGGTGGCAATGTAACGTATGCCGAGCTTGTCGGCAAGGCTGCATAAGGTTTTAAATTTGACCTGCGGATTGCAGCCGACACAGGGACTCGGCGTTGTGCCGCTGCAATAAGCGGCGCAGAACGGTGCAATGACGGCGGTGTCGAATAAGGCGGAACAATCTTCTATATGCAGAGGAATGTCGAGCTGCTCTGCAACAAGCTGTGCCGCCGCAACGGCTTTATCATGTGCGGGCGAAAAACGCAGCACGGCGGCTTCAACCGAAAAACCCTGCTCACGCAAAATGCGGATGCAAACAGAGGAATCGACGCCGCCCGAAAGTCCGACAAGAATTTTGTCTTGATGTTCAAACGTGCTGAAGTCGTTGCCACTGCAAATTTCGTCTGTCATAATTTACCCCTCAATGCTGCATTCACATGCGTGACAATCTTCTTCGAGCTTGCCGATAATCGGCTCAGGGTCAACACCCTGTTTGCGATAGTAGTCGGCAAGGGCGGATTTGACCGCCTGTTCAGCCAAAACACTGCAATGCAGTTTGACGGGCGGCAGACCGTCGAGTGCTTCAATGACGGCACGATTGCTGACTTTGAGCGCGTCTTCAATGCTTTTGCCTTTAATCATTTCCGTGGCAATACTGGATGTGGCAATTGCTGCACCACAGCCGAATGTTTTGAATTTGACATCCGTGATGATGCCGTTATCAATTTTGAGATACATTTTCATGATATCGCCGCATTTGGGGTTGCCAACTTCGCCTATCCCATCTGCGTTTTCAATTTCACCCACATTGCGCGGATTCGCAAAGTGATCCATAACTTTTGCACTATACATTCCCATGACATTCTGCTCCTTTTATAACCTTTATCTTTTGATTTTTATGCGTTCCAAATCGGGGACATGGCGCGGCGCGCCGGAATAATTTGCTCTAAGATGGCACAGAGCTGCTCGGCTTCTTCCATGGTGTTTTGCGGACCGAAAGAAAAGCGCATGGTGCCGTGTGCCGCTTCGTGCGGCAGACCGATGGCAAGCAGCACATGGCTGGGGTCAAGGCTGTCGCTGTTGCAGGCACTGCCGGTAGAGGCGCATACGCCGTGCATATCGAGATCCATCAAAATGGTTTCGCCCTCAAGACCGGCAAAGCTGATATTGGCGTTGCCCGGCAGACGGCGCACGGCGTCGCCGTTGAGATGCGTTTGCGGAATGTTTTTCAAAACGCGCGTGATGACATAATCCCGCAAGGCGGCTTGATGCTCTGCTTTTTCACGCAGGGTTTCATTTGCGTGTGCGAGTGCGGCGCCAAGCCCCACGATGCCGGCGATATTTTCAGTGCCGGCACGGCGATGATTTTCCTGTCCGCCGCCGTCCATGAAGTTGTACGGCAAAACACCGCGGCGCATATATAAAACACCCGTGCCTTTTGGCCCGTTGAATTTGTGAGCAGACAAACTGAGCATGTCAATGTTCTGCGCCTGTACATCAATGGCAACAGCACCTGCCGCCTGTACTGCGTCTGTATGAAACCATACGCCGTGTTTGCGGCAGATTTCGCCGATTTTTGCCACCGGCTCAATGGTGCCGATTTCGTTGTTGGCATACATGATGGAAACAAGTGCGGTGTCGGGGCGTATGGCGGCTTCAACATCATCGGGATTGACAAAGCCTTTTTCATCGACCGGCAGATATGTGACGGTAAAACCCTCTTTTTCAAGCGCCGCCATGCTGTTGAGAACGGCATGATGTTCAATCGCGCTTGTAATCAGATGTTTTTTGCCTTTTTTGGCAAGCTTATACGCCGTACCTTTGATTGCCCAGTTGTCGCTCTCCGTGCCGCAGCCGGTAAAGAAAACTTCAGCCGGCAGACAGTTCAGCACTTTTGCAACCTGCGCGCGCGCGGTGTCAATGGCGTCTTTGGTTTCATAGCCGATGCTGTAGTGGCTGCTGGGATTGCCATAGCAGGTACAGAAATAGGGCAGCATTGCGTCCAAAACCGGCTGTGAAACCGGCGTGGTAGCAGCGTTGTCGAGATATATAGTTTGACTCAAAGTATTTCACCTTGCCTTATAAAAATAATATAAATGATGATGGAATATCACCACTATTATAATATATACCATTTTGGTGTTGTTTACAACAGAAAAAGCGAAAATTTATTTATATTTTGCGGCAGCTTCCACCGCAAGGGCGTCACAACGTTCATTTTCCGGATGACCGGCATGTCCCTTTACCCAGTTGTAATGCAGCGTATGCGGCGCGGCGGCATCCAGTAACTGCGCCCATAAATCGCTGTTGAGTGCCGGCTTTTTGTCTGCTTTTATCCAGCCGCGCGCGCGCCAGCCTTTTGCCCAACCTTTGGAGAGTCCGTCAATGACATATTTGGAATCGCTGCATAATGTGACGTCACACGGTTCTTTGAGCAGCGACAGCGCGGCAATGACGCCCATCAGCTCCATGCGGTTGTTGGTGGTGTCGGCGGCGCCGCCACTCGCCTCGCGGCGTGTGTTTTGGTATTCTAAAATAGCGCCCCATCCGCCGGGACCGGGATTTCCGCTGCAAGCGCCATCGGTGTAAATCGTAATTTTTTTCATGTGTTCTCCTGTAATTGCGCGTCGCGTAGTGTGCGCATAAAAATATGGTATAATAATCATAATAACTATATGTTTGTAATTATTATACCATAAATCAAGAAGCTCACAAGTGTATAAAGCAATCATTTTTGTCCAACATTACTAAATACAAAGGTGACGTCTTGACAAAATTGCCAAGAAAAGGTATAGTTTATAGTATCTAAACATCGCAGTTCGGACGTTTTCAAGGTGCTTGTTACAACACCTTGTTTTATAAAAAGGTTTCCCCTTTCGAAAAATATTTGTACAGTGGAGCTGTGCTTTTGAAAACGAAAATAAAAGATGGTATTGCAATGGAAACTTGCCCGCGCACAGCGGCAGGTTTGTTTCGTAATACACAAAATGGAGGATTTATGAATCAAACTGACACAAGTACACAGCCAAAGACGGCACAACCAACACAAAAAAGCACACAAAATGCACCGAAAACAGCCGCGGTGCAAATCCCGACCGGCGAAAATGCACCGGCACGCCGCCGCAATTATCGTCCGCGCCGCAAACCGGCAAATGCCGCCGCGCGCGAAGTGAAAAGCAATGCACCGCAGGTGAAAATTTATCCTTTGGGCGGCCTTGGCGAAGTGGGCAAAAATATCACTTTGTATGAATGCAACGGTGACATGATTCTTGTCGATTGCGGCCTTGTGTTCCCCGAAAGTGACATGTTCGGCATCGACCTTGTGATACCGGATTTTACGTTTGTGCTACAAAATAAAGAGCGCATCAAAGGCCTTATCATCACGCATGGTCATGAGGATCATATCGGCAGCTTGCCGTATCTGCTCAAACAGTTCAATCTGCCGGTGTATGCCACGCGGCTGACCATCGGCCTCATTCGCAACAAACTCGAAGAACACGGCCTCAACGGCAGCACGAAGTGCATCGAAATTGAGCCGCGCAAAAAGTTTAAACTCGGCTGTTTTACCATTGACCCGATTCATGTCAACCACTCGATTCCCGATGCGGTTGCGTTTGCCATTGAGTGCCCCGCGGGCGTTGTGTTGCAGACAGGTGACTTTAAAATTGATTATA
>JAVWRA010000095.1:0-6331 GCA_036635095.1 Ruthenibacterium sp.
GGAATCGTGCGGCCAAGGTGGAACAGTTTGAAAACGGTCTTGCGCACGGCGAGAGCGGTGTCTCGCATTTTGTGATGAAAGAGGATGACCGCTTTTTTGCCTATGCGCCGATTCAAGGCGATAAGGATTGGTTTTTGATTACTTCTCTGCCGGCAAAAAGCGTATTTGAACGGTCGCAGAAAGTCATTTTGCTCACCGTTCTTTTGATGGTGTCCATATCGGTTATTTTTACAGTTGCTGCACTTTATATCGCCGTAACGAAGAAAAAAGCGAATGCACAAATTGTGAAATTGGCATATTATGATACGCTGACCGGCGCGGCGAACACCGAGCGGTTTCAACTGGACGCCAATGCGCTGTTTCACGAGTTTGGCGCACAAAAATATACATTGCTCAATTTTGATGTAAAACAATTTCGCTATCTCAACAACGATTTGGGTTATCATGCAGGCAGCGATTTCTTGGTTCATATTGTTCGATGTCTCGAAAATATTGCAGAAAAAGGCGAAACATTTGCGCGTGTGGGCGCTGATCAGTTTTTGTTTTTGGCTTTCAGTAAAGACAGCGAAAACGAGCTGCGGCAGTTGATTGCACATCTGCGCGAACAAATCACCGCATGGAATCAGCCGTCCGGCGGATATTATTCTGTGCAGATGGCATTTGGCGCTTATAAAATTGAAAATCACGATGCGGATATCATGTCGGCAATTGAAAAATCAAATATTGCGCGCAAAGCTGTCAAAGCCAGTTACGAATCGGATATTGCCATTTACAATGCGGAAATGCAGCGTCGCATTGACCGCGAAAAAGAATTTGAAAGAGCAATGCCGTCAGCGCTTGAAAACGGAGAATTTAAGCTTTTTATTCAGCCGAAATATGACCTTTTGAGTGAAAAAATTGTGGGCGGAGAAGCGCTTGTCCGTTGGATAAAGGCGGACGGCACCATGGTGATGCCAAATGATTTCATCGCACTGTTTGAGCAGACAGGCGCCATTTATCGCATGGATATGTATATGCTTGAGCAACTGTGCGAATTTATGCGCGCGCAGATGGATTGCGGCGCACGTATCGTGCCAATTTCCATCAACCAGTCGCGGCGCTATATGTACAGTCCAAGATATGTGGATGTCCTGTGCGAAAAGCTGCAGGCAAGCAAGATTCCCGCAGAGCTGATTGAACTTGAAATCACCGAAAACATTGTTTACACCGATCTTGACAAACTGATGAAAGTGCTGGACGTTCTGCATCAAAAAGGCTTTCGTATTTCGCTTGACGATTTCGGTTCCGGCTATTCTTCATTGAACGTGCTGAAAGATTTGCGCGTAGACACCTTGAAGCTGGATCGCTTCATGATGAGCGAAACGCTGAATTCAGGGCGCGAAAGAGTGGTGCTTGCCAATATCATCCGCATGGCAAAAGAACTTGCCATGACGGTTGTGGCAGAGGGCGTCGAAACACGCGAGCAAGTGGCTTTCCTGCGCACATGCGGCTGCGAAACAGCACAGGGTTATTATTATTCCAAACCGGTTCCCGCCAAAGAATTTGAGCAGATGCTGGCAAGCGACGGCACATAAACAGCATACAATAAACAAAAATAATCCGAACCGTTTTCAAGCAGAAAAAGGTTCGGATTATTTTGTTTTGGGTTATTAGGTCAAAAAAGATGTAGGGGTTCTAGCATTCGGAGGGAAAGATAGTGTGAAAGAAAACCGTCAGGGTTTTCTTTCGCGTTGAGCGAAGCGGAGAACCCGCCCGCAGGCGACGGTGCCTTCGGCACCGCACCAAAAAGAACGAACCGTCCAAAAACGGTTCGTTCTTTTTGGTGCGGGCGAGGAGACTTGAACTCCTACTCCGAAAAACTGGCTCCTAAGACCAGCGCGTCTGCCATTCCGCCACGCCCGCACGTATATAAATTCAACTTTTATAGTATACCATTCTTTACACTTTTTTTCCAGTACAAATTTCGAAAAAATAAAATTTTGATTTTCGATGAGCCGAATGCCGTTTTCCGAGACAGAGATGCTTTCTGCGGTGGTTACAGATGAAATTCAGATGCAATCCATGTTATAATCAAAAGCAAAGAGGTGATTTCCCATGCGCCCTATTTTAATTGTAGACGACGAACCGGCGATTGCCGACCTGATTGAAATGACGCTTGTGCAGGCGGGGTACGCCTGTGTGATTGCACACGACGGCAAAACGGCGGCGGATTTGCTCGAACAAAACGATTATGCGCTCGTGTTTTTAGACATCATGCTGCCCGAAATTGACGGTTATGAACTGATGGAGTACATTGCGCCGCTGCATTTGCCGGTTATTTTTTTGACGGCAAAAGCTGCGCTCAAAGACCGCGTGAAAGGGCTGCGCATGGGCGCTGAAGATTATATTGTAAAGCCGTTTGAGCCGGAGGAATTGCTTGCGCGTGCCGAAACGGTTTTGCGCCGCGCCGGTACGGGCAACGGCGTGTTTACGGTGGATGATGTGACGCTGAACACGGATACGCATACTGTGAAAAAGAATGATGTATCGATTTTATTAACGCCGCGTGAATTTGATTTGCTGCTTGCATTTCTGCGTCAGCCGAATGTCACACTCTACCGCGAAGCGCTGTACGAGAGCGTTTGGGGGCAGGATTCCGACGTCGATTCCCGCACACTTGACTTGCATGTGCAGCGTATCCGCAAAAAACTCGGTCTGCAAAACCGCATTCGCACACTGTATAAAATCGGTTATCGACTGGAGGGAAATCCATGAAATTCGCAGTCAAATTGGCACTTTCCATGGTGGCAATGCTCGGTGTGCTGCTTGCGGTCGGCGGCTATTTTATGGTGGAACAAAACTTCAAAGCCACGCTGCAAACGGCAGTGCGGCAAAATGTCAATTTGCAGGAAAAGCAAAAATACACGCTGCAATTTTCGCTTTTTTCCGCAGGCACAGATGAAAACCAAACGCTTGATAATCGCGTGAAAGCGGCGGCAGATGCGCTTGCAGCGGCAAGTGCGTCCACACAAGGCATGGCGGTGCTGACAAAAGGCTATGCGGCGGTGTCGAATCATCTGTCGGGCGATATCCCAAAATCGCAGCAGCTCGCAGCCATTCACGCGGGCGACGAAAGCACAATTTTTTATCGTGTAAACGATAAAAATTATCAGATGATGGCGGCGCGTCTGACGGTGGAAAATGCGCAGTATTGGCTTGTGAGCGCGTTTGAAATCACATCGCTTTACGCCGCGCGGACGGCACAGCTTGTGTTGTTTTACAAACTATATGCCGTGCTGATGGCTGCCGCGGCGCTGCTGTCTGCGCTTGTGTCACGCGCGTTGACGCGTCCGCTGCAAAAGTTGAGCGGCGCAAGCAGCCGCATTGCCGCCGGCGCATACGAGGAGCGCATCGACAGCAAACGCGGCGATGAAATTGGCGATTTGAGCCGCCATTTTGACGCGATGGCGGCGGCGGTGGAAGAAAAAGTGCATTCGCTCGAACTTTCGGTGCAGCAGCGCGAAGATTTTGTGGGCGCGTTTACGCACGAACTCAAAACCCCCATGACCGCAATGCTCGGCTATGCCGCGTTGCTCAAACAAAACGGCGGTACGCCGCAAATGCGCGAAAAGGCGATTTGTTACATTCACAGCGAAACGAAACGGCTTGAAAATTTGTCGCAAAAACTGTTGGCAATGTTGCAGCTCTCAGAAGAAAACATCGTGTTTGCGTCTGTTTTATTGTCGGATATTTTTGAAAAAACACAGGAGGCATTGCAAGTGCCGAAGGGAATTTGCGTGGTGTTTCCCGAAACACACGGCGAAACGGTGCTTGCGGACAGCGATTTACTGGTCGATTTGCTGTACAATTTGGTGCAAAATGCCATCCACGCAAAGCCGAAAGACGGCAAAGTGACCCTGCGCTATGAAACCGGGCAGACAGGTGTGACGCTGTTTGTGGCAGATGCCGGAAAGGGCATGTCGTCGGCGCAGCTTTCCCGCGTGACGGAGGCGTTTTATCGTGTGGATAAATCGCGTGTGAGCGATGAAAATGGCACAGGACTCGGTCTTGCGCTTTGTGCAAAAATTGCCGCGCTGCACGGCACGGCTCTGCACTTTGAAAGCACGGAGCATGTCGGCACAACGGTATCCTTTACGCTCAAAACAGGGGAGGGCGCGTCATGAAAATGAAAAATTTCATACAAAATACAGCGGCAATTTTGGGCGTTGTGCTGCTTTTAATCGGCACGTTGTTCTGCTGTCATGCTTTTTTGCGTATGCAAGATGCCGCGATGCTCAAAACCGTGTATCCGCGCGAAAAAACAGGCGGAACACTCACGACACAGGCGGAGGATATTCCGGTGATACGCGCAATTTACGAGCTGAATGCGTTTCATGACAAAGCGAATCTTTTTCGTGAAACAGGCGCTGCACCGGACATGCTGACGGCGGTTTCGCCAAACGCCGCACAAGATGCCATCACGCAGCTTACACAGGCAAAGGTGCTTCCGGAAGATATGGCAAAAACGCTTGAACAGACGGTGCAAAGCTCCAATTATCACAATTTTCGTAAGACCGAAACCGATTTTTCGATGCTCTATGGCGACAATTATCAAATCACACGCTATCAAGAAAACCGTGTAACAGAAGCCTTTTTTGTGACAGCGGAGAAAAAACCGCCCGCATTTGATGCCGAAGCCGCGGTGGACGCCTATCTTACGTATCTCGGCATGGACGGTTTGCCCGACTGGGACCGTGCTGAAACGGCGGACATCGATGGACAAACGTGCGGCAAAATATTCAAAATCGGCGCAGCTTTATGTGATGGCAGCGGTGGATACGCGATACGAAAGCGGTTACGGCGTGACACTCGGCGCCTATTACAGCAGTTCTCCCAAACAATGATAGCAGCAGGATAAAAACCCGATACATTTGCGCGTAAGATACAAAATAAAGGAGCGTGAAACGCATGAAAATCAAACAGATTGCCCTCGTGTGTGCCGTTGCAATGCTTTGCACGGCATGTGCGGCGCCGGCAGCAGCCTCGTCCGCAGCACAGAGTGTAACCGCGGTTGCGTCAACAAATAAGGCGGAAAAATCACTGGAAATTTTACTCTCAGGTTATGGACAAAACATGCAGAATGACAACGGGTTTTACACCGTGGAATGTCCGCAGAGCAATCTATATCAAAATTTGATGTATTACGATTACCAAACACGGACGCAGCGCTATGTGTGCGATAAACCGGATTGTACACACGACAGTAAAGAATGCACGAGCTATCTTTCTACCTATGGTGGCGTGTTTCCGGTGGTGTTTCACGAAAAGCTTTATGTCATATATCAGACCTATGATGATGGAACACCGGATAGGAATGCGTGGAAACCCGCGATTGAACAGCGCAATTTGGACGGTACAGGCGCGGAAATTGTGATGCAGGGCGATGAACGTCTGCGCATGAACTCTGCCGTTATGACGGACGGCGACGCTTGGTATTACACGGTGGGCAGCGCGCGCGGCAATGTGCTGATGCGCTTTTCACCGACCGAAAAAACGCTGACGGAAGTGGGCGTTTTGCAGAATAATCTGATGATGATAGATGCCGCGTGGAACGGAAAACAGCTTGCACTCCAATATGGCGGGGCAAACAACGATCCGGCTGACGGCACAAATTTATATGCAGTTTCGTTGCAAGACGGCAGCGCCGAATTGCTGTACACATGGGCGGGAGAAAAATTCAGCTTTACAAATATCCCCCTGTACGACGGAAAATTTTTGTACACAGACCCGCAAAACGGGTCGATTCGCGCCTATGATTTGGCAAGCGACACGGACGCGGTTTTCACGGATATTTTTGCAAAGCACATCAAAAGCACGCAAAACGGCATGTGTTGGGGCGGCGGGCAAATCATCGGGGACTGGATGTTTGTGCAGGGGGAGATGACCTTTGCCGGCAACCTCAAAACAGGAGAAGTGAAAGAAATAACGCTCGAAGATTTTTGGAACGGCTATGTGCATCCCATCAATATTTGGTGCGAAACCCCGCATGGCGTGCTTGTGACAGAGGAACACCGTCCGCGCACGATTCATAGCACAGGCAATGCGGGCGAACCGATGTCTTTTGAAAGCGACTTCAACGTGTACGCCTTGATGGACGTAGAAGATTTGGTCAATTCTGTGCCGAATTATCGCGAAATAGAGCCTGTGGCATACGCGGGCGTGTATTAAAACATAAAAATCCGCCCTGTATGGGGCGGATTTTTTATGTGATGAATTTTACAAATCGAACAGCAGTTCACAATAATCGGGGATTGGCCAATCACTTTGCGGCACCTGCATTTCAAGCGCATCA
>JAVWRA010000096.1:0-6278 GCA_036635095.1 Ruthenibacterium sp.
AATGCCGACTTTGACGGTGACCAAATGGCAGTTCATGTGCCTCTGTCAGAAGAAGCACAGCACGAAGCGCGCACCTTGATGCTCGCAAGCAACAACCTGCTCAAACCGTCTGACGGCAAACCTGTCACGGTTCCGTCACAGGACATGGTGCTTGGCAGCTATTACCTCACCATGGCAGATGACGGCGAAAAAGGCGAGGGAAAAGTGTTCCGCGACGAAAACGAAGCGGTCATGGCATATCAAGAGGGCGTCATCACGCTACACGCAAAAATCAAAGTGCGCCGCGAAGCCGAAATTGACGGCGAACTGCGTACACGCATCATTGATACCACGGTCGGTCGTTTGATTTTCAATCAGCCGATTCCGCAGGATATCGGATTCATCGACAGAACCAATCCCGAAAACGCATTTTTGCTTGAAATCGACTTCCTTGTCGGCAAAAAGCAGCTCGGTTTGATTATTGAGCGCTGCATTCATGTGCATGGCACGGTCATCACCTCTGAAATGCTCGATAAAGTCAAGGCACAGGGTTACAAATACTCCACAAAGAGCGCCATTACGGTTGCTGTTTCGGATGCTGTTATTCCGCCGCAAAAACCTGCCATGCTTGCTGACGCCGAGGAGCAAATTCTCAAAGTGACAAAGCAGTATAACAAAGGTCTTATCTCCAACGAGGAGCGCTATAACGGTATCATCAAAATCTGGAACAAAACAACAGAGGACGTTTCGGAAGCGCTGTCTGCCAACCTCGATTCTCATAACCCCATCTTTATGATGGCGGATTCCGGCGCGCGTGGTTCGATGGCGCAGATTCGTCAGCTTGCCGGTATGCGTGGACTGATTGCCAATACCTCCGGTAAAACCATCGAAATCCCGATTCGTGCCAACTACCGTGAAGGTCTCAACATTTTGGAATACTTCATCGCCGGCAAAGGCGCTCGAAAAGGTCTCGCGGACACCGCACTGCGTACCGCTGACTCAGGCTATTTGACCCGCCGCCTTGTAGACGTTTCTCAAGATGTTATCATTCGCGAGGAGGACTGCGGCGCAACCGAGGGCTTACTGGTTTCGGATATCCGTGAGGGCAACGAAATTATTGAAAAGCTCGAAGAACGTTTGCAGGGTCGCTATTCCGTGCATGATATTGTGCATCCGGAAACAGGGGAGCTGCTCGTTTCAAAAGAGAATATGATGACCGAAGACGACGCCAAAAAAGTCGTTGCCGCCGGCGTCAAAGTTGTAGAGCTGCGCACAGTGCTTTGCTGTATTGCAAAACACGGCGTTTGCAGCAAATGCTACGGCGCCAACCTTGCCAATGGTCGCATCGTCGGTCGCGGCGAAGCGGTGGGCATCATTGCCGCACAGTCCATCGGCGAGCCGGGTACACAGCTTACCATGCGTACGTTCCATACGGGCGGTATCGCATCTGCCGAGGATATTACACAAGGTTTGCCGCGTGTTGAAGAATTATTCGAAGCGCGCCGTCCGAAAAACCTTGCCATCATGACGGAAATTTCCGGCACGGCACACATCGACGACACCAAGAAAAACCGCCATGCGGTTATCACCGGTGTGGACGAAAACAATGCACCGGCTGAAAAAAGCTATCTCATTCCGTTTGGTCAGCGTGTGCGTGTCAACGACGGCGATTTGCTCGAAAAGGGCGATATCATTACAGAAGGCTTTGCCTATCCGCAGGATATCCTCGCCATCAAAGGCCCGATTGCCGTACAAAACTACCTCATCAGCGAAGTGCAAAAAGTATATCGCTTGCAGGGCGTTGACATCTGCGACAAACACATTGAAGTTATCGTGTTGCAGATGATGCGTAAAATTCGCGTGGACGATGGCGGCTCAACCGGTTTGATTGCCGGTTCCAGTCTCGACAAAGCCGAGTTCCGCGCAGAAAATGCAAAAATCAGTGAGCGCATTGCAAACGGCGAAGCAGACCTCAAATTTGCCGAGGGCAGTTCACTGTTGCTCGGTATCACCAAAGCATCCCTTGCCACAGATTCGTTCCTTTCTGCCGCTTCTTTCCAAGAAACGACCCGTGTACTCACCGACGCCGCCATCAAAGGCAAAGTCGATCCGCTGCGCGGCTTGAAAGAAAACGTCATCATCGGCAAACTGATTCCTGCCGGCACAGGTCTTCCCGAAGTGGAAGAAGAACTGCTTGCAGGCGAAGATTTGGGACTGTAATTCAAGCACAAAACGCCCCGACCATGTGTTCATATGGTCGGGGCGTTTTTATTCAAAATAAAACAAATCTTCAAACCGCCAATCAAGTGCGGTGCATAGAATCAGCGCAAGTTTTGCCGTGGGATTATACTGTCCGGTTTCGATGGAGCTGATGGTGTTGCGCGATACACCGATTAATTCTGTATTTTCCATGCCTTCATCTTTGTTTTCCGCACGGCTTTTTTCTAAAATTTCTTTTTTTGTCATAAATTTTCTCTCTTTTTACTGCAAGATTGCCAAGCGTACTTGTCAATAAGCGGCTTATATTATTTGTCTGTTTCAAAATTAGGGAGACAAACAGATTAAAAACTTGCTTTTATGGCAATCCTATGAGATAATTATATTCTATCACCGCCACAAGAAAATTCGGCAAATTGCTGAATTTTCAGCAATATTTATGTTGACAGAAACGATTTTTACGTGTAAAATATAAATGTTGCGCCATAGGTGCGTTTTGTGATGTCTAAAAGACTGTTTTAGCGTCTATTCAGTTGTTTGGCGGCTTGCCGCTTTAACATAATGGTTCTGTGTGTAAACGCAGTGCCAAAAAATCTGAAAGAAAGGAGAAAATTATGCCAACATTTAACCAGCTCGTACGCAAAGGCCGCGAGGTCATTATCAAAAAGTCCACTGCACCTGCATTGTTGAAAGGCTATAACTCGAAGAAAAAAGCTTATACCGATCAAGCCGCTCCGCAAAAACGCGGTGTCTGCACAGCAGTTCGTACCATGACCCCGAAAAAGCCGAACTCCGCTCTGCGTAAGGTAGCCCGTGTTCGTTTGTCGAATGGTATCGAGGTCAGCTCGTACATTCCCGGTATCGGCCACAACTTGCAGGAGCATAGCGTTGTATTGATTCGTGGTGGCCGTGTAAAGGATTTACCTGGTGTTCGTTATCACATTATTCGTGGTACGCTTGATACACAGGGTGTCGCAGGTCGCGGTCAGGCTCGTTCGAAATACGGCGCAAAGCGCCCCAAGGCCGGTGCAGCAAAAAAGTAAACAGCAAACCTATTTAAATGTACATTCGCCCCAAAGAGGCTTTATGATAAATAAACCTCTGTTTAAGGCAGTACGGGAGTTGTGATTACTTTCGAGTACCGATGATATCATTTTATGAAGGAGGGAAGAAAGATGCCCAGAAGAGGTAATATTGCAAAGCGTGACGTGTTAGCGGATCCTTTGTATCATTCAAAAATGGTAACGCGTCTTATCAACAGCATTATGTATGATGGTAAGAAAGGCGTTGCACAGAAAATTGTTTACGATGCTTTCGATATCGTAAAAGAAAAAACAGGTAACGACCCGCTTGAGAGCTTTGAAAAAGCACTTGAGAATATCATGCCGATGCTTGAGGTGAAAGCACGCCGTGTCGGCGGCTCCACTTATCAAGTACCGCAGGAGGTTCGTCCCGAGCGCCGCGAAACCCTTGGTTTGCGCTGGATCACCACATATTCTCGCAACCGCAGCGAGCGCACCATGCGCGAGCGTTTGGCCGGCGAAATTATGGATGCAGTAAACGGCAACGGCAACGCAGTGAAAAAACGCGAAGATATGCACAAGATGGCAGACGCCAACAAGGCATTTGCACACTACAGATACTAATCTGTGTCAACACTTTAGGAGGAAATTATGCCAAGAGACGTTTCGCTGGAAATGACCAGAAACATCGGCATTATGGCTCACATTGACGCCGGCAAAACAACGACCACCGAGCGCATCCTGTATTATACAGGCATCAACCACAAAATCGGTGAAACGCATGACGGCGCAGCAACTATGGACTGGATGGCTCAGGAGCAAGAGCGTGGTATTACCATCACTTCTGCTGCAACCACCTGTTATTGGAGCCATACCGAGTATCAAAAAGACCCCGTCCTCGCCAAAAAGAACAGACACAGAATCAACATCATCGACACACCGGGCCACGTAGACTTTACGGTTGAAGTAGAGCGTTCATTGCGTGTACTCGATGGCAGCGTTACAGTAATGTGCGCCAAAGGTGGCGTTGAGCCGCAGTCTGAAACTGTATGGCATCAGGCAAACAAATATAAAGTTCCGCGCATGATTTACGTCAACAAAATGGACATCATGGGTGCAGACTTTTTCCATGTGCTGGATATGGTGCGCGACCGCCTCAAAGCGAACGCAATCCCCATTCAGCTCCCCATCGGCAAGGAAGAAACCTTCAAAGGTATTGTCGATTTGATTGATATGCAGGCTGACGTCTATTATGACGACATGGGCATGGACATCCGCGTGGAAGACATTCCCGAAGACATGAAAGAACTTGCCGCCAAATATCATGACCAACTGCTCGAAGCTGTTTCGGAAACAGATGAAGCGCTGATGGAGAAATATCTCGAAGGCGAAGAAATCCCCATTCCGCAGCTCAAAGAAGCACTGCGCAAAGCAACCATTGACAACCTGATTGTGCCTGTTACCTGTGGTACCTCGTACAAAAACAAGGGTGTTCAAAAATTGCTTGACGCCATTGTTGACTTCATGCCGGCACCTACCGACGTTGAAAGCATCAAAGGCGTCAACCCCGATACAGAGGAAGAAGAAGACCGCCCGTCTACCGACGCAGCGCCGTTCTCCGCCCTCGCATTCAAAATTGCCACTGACCCGTTTGTCGGTAAGCTTTGCTTCTTCCGCGTATACTCCGGTGTCGTGGAAGCCGGCAGCACCGTGTACAACTCCGTTAAAGGCAACCGCGAGCGTATCGGCCGCATTCTGCAAATGCACGCAAACCATCGTCAAGATATCACCGAATGCTATGCAGGTGATATTGCCGCCGCTGTCGGTCTCAAAAATACGACAACAGGCGACACACTTTGCGATGACAAGCACCCGATTATTCTGGAGAGCATGGTATTCCCCGATCCGGTTATTCGCGTAGCCATCGAGCCGAAAACCAAAGCCAGCCAGGAAAAAATGGGTCTTGCTCTTTCGAAACTGGCAGAGGAAGATCCTACCTTCAAAACCTATACGGATGAAGAAACAGGTCAAACCATCATCGCAGGCATGGGCGAATTGCATCTTGAAATTATCGTGGATCGTTTGCTCCGCGAGTTCAAGGTGGAAGCCAATGTAGGCGCGCCGCAAGTAGCTTACCGTGAAACGATTCGTCGCAACGCGGAACAGGATACCAAGTATGCGCGTCAATCCGGCGGTAAAGGTCAGTATGGTCATGTTAAAATCCGCGTAGAGCCGAACGAAGCGGGCAAAGGCTATGAGTTTATCAATGCCGTTGTCGGCGGCGCGATTCCGAAAGAATTCATTGGCCCTATCGACCAAGGTATTCGCGGAGCGATGCAGGCAGGCGTACTTGCCGGTTATCCGGTTGTGGACGTGAAAGTCACATTGTATGATGGTTCTTATCATGAAGTTGACTCCTCTGAAATGGCGTTTAAGATTGCCGGTTCTATGGCATTCAAAGACGCAATGAAGAAAGCTGACCCTGTGATTCTTGAGCCAATCATGAAAGTTGCGGTTATTGTGCCGCAGGACTACATGGGCGATGTCATCGGTGATGTGAACTCACGCCGCGGTCAGATTCTCGGCACAGAAGACCGCACAGGCTCTGTACAAATTGATGCACAGGTTCCGCTTTCCAACATGTTTGGTTATGCAACCGACCTGCGCAGCAAAACACAGGGACGCGGTCAATATTCCATGGAACCCAGCCATTATATCGACGTGCCGAAGAGCATTGCCGAAAATATCATGGCAGGACGCGCAAAGAAAGAAGGCTAATCCGATTGTGGATTATGCCTAAAATAAACAAAACACTTGATTTTATAGAGCATTTTTAGTAAAATGACTTTAAGAATCGGTCTTAAAACAAAAGGAGGACTATTACAATGGGCAAAGCAAAATTTGAACGCAATAAACCCCATATCAACATTGGCACCATCGGCCACGTTGACCACGGCAAAACCACTCTGACTGCTGCTATTACGAAAGTATTGGCAATGAAAGGTGGCGCGGCATTCACATCTTATGCAAACATTGATAAAGCACCGGAAGAACGTGAGC
>JAVWRA010000097.1:0-6177 GCA_036635095.1 Ruthenibacterium sp.
GTGCAATTTGAAAACCGAATTATTTTGCCTCTCTTTCACCAAAAAACCAGACCGCCCTTACGGACGGTCTGGTTTTTTATCTTACATTTCCGGTTGAACGAGGTGACATGCCACGAAATGTTCGGGGCGCACTTCAATCAGCGGCGGGGTATCGGTGCGGCATTTGTCGGTGGCACGCGGGCAACGGCCGGCAAATTTGCAGCCCGGTTTCGGGTTGATGGGGCTCGGCACATCGCCGGTCAAATGCACACGCTTTTTTTGCAGTTCCACATTCGGATCGGCAATCGGCACAGCGGCAAGCAATGCCTGACTGTACGGATGCAGTGTGTTTTTATAAATTTCGTCACTGGAGGCAAGCTCCACCAAATTGCCGAGATACATCACGGCAATACGGTCGGAAATATATTTGACAATGTTTAAGTCATGCGCAATAAACAGATATGTCAAACCAAAACGCTGCTGCAAATCTTTGAGCAGGTTGATGATTTGGCTTTGAATCGACACGTCAAGCGCCGAAATCGGCTCGTCGCAGACGATAAATTCCGGCTCAATGGCAAGCGCGCGGGCAATGCCGATGCGCTGACGCTGACCGCCTGAAAATTCGTGCGGGAAACGGTTGGCGTACTCTTTGTTGAGACCCACCATTTCAAGCAGCTCCGCCACGCGTTCTGCGCGCTTTTTTTTGTCATACATATGATGAATTTCCATGCCCTCGGCAACAATGCTGCCCACGGTCATGCGGGCGTCAAGCGACGCGTACGGGTCTTGAAAAATCATCTGTGCTTTTTTGGCATAGCGGCGGCGGCTGTCGCTGCTTTGTGCGTTGAGCTGTTCGCCGTTGTAGGTGATACTGCCTTTTGTGGCGGGATAAATGCCCATCACAACGCGGCCGAGTGTGGATTTTCCACAGCCGGATTCACCCACAAGACCCAATGTCTCGCCTTTTTTGATATACAGCGACACATGGTTGACGGCTTTGAGTTTTCCGCCCTCTACTTTAAACGTTTTGCAAACATCGTCGAGGACAAGCAGTTTTTGATCAGTCATGGCTCATATCCTCCTTTTGCGCGTTTGCGGGGCAATCGTCATGCAACAGCCAGCAGGCGGCGGAGTGCTTTCCGTCCAGCTCGAATACCGGCGGTTGTTTGGACCGACAGATTTTCATGCAGCTTTGGCAGCGGCTTGCAAATCCACAGCCTTTGGGCGGTTTGAGCAAGTCGGGCGGTGTGCCGGGAATCGACACAAGCTGTTCGTCACGGTTGGTGTTGAGCTGCGGCAAGCTTTTGAGCAATGCGCGTGTATACGGGTGTTTCGGGTTGTAGAAAATATCATTGACGGTGCCGCTTTCCACAATTTTGCCCGCGTACATCACCGCCACGCGGTCAGCGAGGCTTGCCACGACACCAAGGTCATGCGTAATCAAAATAATCGCGGTGTGCAGCTCTTTTTTGATGTCCTCCATCAAGTCCATAATCTGTGCTTGAATGGTGACGTCGAGTGCGGTGGTCGGTTCGTCGGCAATCAGCAGTTTCGGGTTGCACGAGAGCGCCATGGCAATCATCGCGCGCTGACGCATACCGCCTGAAAATTCGTGCGGATATTGCTTGGCGCGCACTTCGGCATTGGGCACTTGCACAAGTTTCAACATGCGGATGGCTTCGGTTTTCGCCTCGGCACCCGACATTTTTTTATGCAGTTTGAGCGCCTCGACAATCTGTCTGCCCACCTGCATGGTGGGGTTTAAACAGGTCATGGGGTCTTGAAAAATCATGCTGACGTCTTTGCCGCGTATGTGCTGCATCTCTTTTTCGGATGCGTTGATAATATCCACGCCGTCAAGCATGATGCTGCCTGCCTTGATGCGGGCGGGCGGCATGGGGTTTAATTTCATAATGGTTTGCGCCGTGACGGATTTGCCGCAGCCGGATTCGCCGACAACCGCCAAAACTTCGCCGTCGCCGACTTCATAGCTGACACCGCGCACCGCCTGTACTTCGCCCGCATAGGTGTCGAAAGAAACGTACAGGTCTTTGATGGTTAAAATGTTTTCCATGGTACGTTCCTCCTTATGTTCTCAATTTCGGGTCAAAAGCATCGCGCAAGCTGTCGCCCAAAAGGTTGAAGCTCAACATCGTGATGCTGATAAACAGCGCCGGAATAATGAGTTCCGACGGATAAATTTGCATTTTGCTGACGCCCTCCTGTGCCAAAACACCCCATGATGTGTTCGGGATGGGCACGCCAAGGCCGATGAACGACAAAAATGCTTCGGTGAAAATCGCGCTCGGCACAGCCAAGGTGATGTTGATGATGACAACGCTTAGGATATTCGGCACAAGATGCCGCGCAATAATACGTGCGCCGCTCGCGCCCATTGCGTGAGCCGCCATGACAAATTCCTGCTCTTTCAAGCTGATAATCTGGCCGCGCACAAGGCGTGCCATGCCCACCCAACCGACCGTGACATACGCCACAATCATACTGGTGATGCCGGCCTCCATAATGGTCATCATCAAAATGACAATAATCAAATACGGAATGCCGTTGACAATTTCGAGAATGCGCATCATGACATTATCGACAGCACCGCCGCAATAACCGGAGATGCCGCCGTAGGTGACACCGATAAACAAACAGGCAAATACCGCCGTAAAAGCGATAATCAGTGACGTACGACCGCCGTCCCACACACGCGTCCAGATGTCACGGCCGAGGTCATCTGTGCCAAAAATGTGCGTATGACCGGGCGAAACTGTGCTGAACATCGGCAAACTCGCGTGTTCAAGATGCTGCTCCGAAATGGTGAACGGTGAAATCATCGGCACAACAATGGAGCCGACAATGACAATCACCAAAACAATCATGCAGATAATGGCCTTTTTATCGCGCCACAAGCGGCGCATGGCGTCTTGCCAAAAGCTGATGGACGGGCGCAAAGAGCCTTCCATTTTTTCGCGGTTGACACCGACATAGGCGAAATCGTCTTGCGTTACGGTGTAGTTCGGGTCAAGCACCGCCGGTGTAAACGGTTCAGTTGCTAATTTTTTCTGACGCATACCGTCCACCTCATTCCTTCGTTTGTGCCAAATTGACGCGCGGGTCAATCAGGCCATATAAAATATCGACAATCAGCGTGGCTACCACAAGGAACACACCGTAAAACAGTGTTGTACCCGCAATGAGCGTGAAATCCTGCTCCTTGATGGCAAGCACAAAAAACTTGCCCATGCCGGGAATTGCAAAGATGTTTTCGACCACGAATGCGCCTGTCATGAGTGCCGCGGCAGTGGGGCCAAGCACGGTGACAACCGGCATGATGGCGTTGCGAATGGCATGACGCCACACAATTTTGCCGTTTGAAAGGCCTTTGGCGCGCGCGGTTTTGATATAATCAGACCCAAGCACGTCGAGCATGCTTGTGCGCATGAGCCGCGCCACGGTTGCCATGGAGGCAAAACTCAGCGCAATGGCGGGCAGAATTTTGGCGGCCTCGGTTTTCCACCCCGTGACCGGAAAAAAGTCAATGCCAAACCACTGTCTTAATTTAATGGACAGCAAATATTGCAACACCGCGCCAACGATGAAGCTTGGGACAGACACGCCGATGATGGCAAGCGTCATCGCGCCGGTATCCCATTTTGTGCTGCGTTTGATGGCGGCGATGGTGCCAAGCACAATGCCGACAACGGTTGCGATAAGCAAGCTGCGCAGGCCAAGCTCGCACGAATACGGAAACGAATCTCCGATAATGCGCGTGACCGGACGGTTATACTTGATGGAAAGGCCTAAATCGCCTTTGCACACGTTCCCGATATAAATTAGAAACTGCTGCCACACCGGTTTATCCAAACCGTATTTTTCGTTCAGCGCTGCCATGGTGGCCGGAGAAATCGCTTTGTCGCCGATAAACGGATCGCCCGGCAGCATTTGCATCATAAAAAATGTAAACGCGGTCAGAAAAAACACCGTCAATATGGCATAGCCGATTCGCTTTGTGATATACTTTGCCAAAAGTTCCACTCCCTCATTCAATTTGTTTTCCACACGCGGACACTTTTAAGAGAAAACCGCGCGCCTGACAATTGCTTATTTCTAACGCAAAGTATGCTGCAAATCAACGTACCACCACTTTGCGCCACAAATAAACAAGTAGAGCCATACGCTATATCATAACATACGGCTCTACTTTTTTCAAGTCATTGGGAATAATCGGCACATATTTTGTTGCATTTTGTCTTTATGGGAGCAACGCATATGTGTTTTAATTGCTCATATTAAGCAACAACGTCTGCCCAGCGCAGGTTCATATCCTGGAAGCCGGTGCGGCAAACGTCTACAAGGCGCTCGCTGGTGCAATAGTCTTTTCTACGGTTGTAGAGAGGACCAACGGGCATTTCTTCAAGCAGCAGGTTTTCTGCGTCAATGAGGATTTTCTCACGAGCGGCGGGATCTGCTTCGGCCTGTGCGGCTTCTACAAATGCGTCATACTCTGCGTTGCTCCAAGAAGTGTGGTTGTTACCGCCGCCTGTGATCCACAGGTCAAGGAAGGTCATCGGGTCATTGTAGTCAGGGCCCCAACCGGCCATAACAATGCCGTTAAATGTTTTTTCGCTCATCTGCTGTAAACGTGCTTTGTAAGTCATTTGCTCTACAGCGATGTCGAGGCCGAGGTTGGTTTTGAGTTGTTCTTGGAAGAATGCGGCATATTTGGCGGCAGTATCGGTGTCGTCTACCACAAGGGAGATTTTGAAATCAGCAGCAGTCATGCCCGCTTCTTTCAAACCTTCTTCAAACAATTCTTTTGCTTTTTTGTAGTTGTCGGCAGCATAGCCCTCGCGGTCTAATACTTTGCCGACAGCTTCGTTGAATTTGCCGCCGTTGATGGCGGGCGGGGTGTAGGCATACGAAACGGTGGAGTTGTTTTTCACAACGTTTTTCACAAAGCTTTCCACGTCAACGCCCATTGTGATTGCTTTGCGGATTTTCGCGTTCTCAAGGCCTTTGATGGTGGTGTTAAATTCAAAGTACCAGCAAGAAGCGTCATCATACGATCCCGTTTCATAGCCTGCGGCGGTTGCCATGGCAAGTTTGTCGCCGTTGAGTTCGTTCAAATCAAGGTCGCCTGCCACATAGCTGTTGTAAGCGGTGGTGGAGTCGTTAATCATCGTGAAATCAATTTTGTCAAGTTTGATGGTGTCAGCTGCATAGTAATCGGGGTTTTTCTCAACGATAAAGTCGCTCTCATGTTCCCATGCGGTTACTTTGAACGGGCCATTGGTGCAGAAGAACTCGGCTTCTGTGCCATAAGCGTCACGTCCGCCTGCTTCGGTGTAGGCTTTTTCGTTGACCGGCAGGAAGTTCGGGAAAGCAAGCACAGACAGAATGTATGCGCACGGACGAGTGAGGTTCAATTCGATGGTATAATCATCAATGGCTTTGTAGCCAACGCCCTCAGCCGGTGTGCCGTCTGCAAGCATCTGCTCGGCGCCTTTGATGTATGCAGCCCATGAGGAAGCATAGTCAGAAGCGGTTTCGGCAGTGAAAAGCTGATTCCATGCAAACATGAAATCTTTGGCAACAACGGGGTCGCCATTCGTCCATTTTGCGTCTTTGCGCAGATGGAATGTATAGGTCATGCTGTCCTCAGAAATATCCCATTTTTCGGCAATGGCCGGAATCGGGTTATCCGTTTGGTCGAGTGCGACAAGGCCATCCATAATGTGGCGCATGACATTCATCGAACCTGTTGAGGTTGTGAGAATGGAGTTCATTTCGGGCGGCTCCTGCACCAGATTGACAACAATCTCTTTGGCGCCGGTTGCTTCGGCAGGTGCGGAAGTGGCGGTGGACGTTGCGCCGGATGCAGCGGGAGCGGAACTGGCTGCGCCGCCACAAGCGGAGAGAGCCATGCCAAGCGCCATGACAACTGCAAGCATAAGTGCAATTTTTTTCATAGTATACTTTCCTCCTCTAAATAATGGTGTCGAATTTGATTCACACTGCAATTGTCATTAACACTTTAGCACTGTGAATTGTTTACCATTATATCCACCCTTGCCCATGAGCGCAAGCGCATTCGGTGTTTTGTCATTTATTTGCAACTTTATTGTGAAATTGTGACAAAATTTCTCGTTTTACTTGTGCATTTTGACGATGCTATTGCGTCTAAATCCGTTC
>JAVWRA010000098.1:0-6164 GCA_036635095.1 Ruthenibacterium sp.
CACTATCGCCTGCTTATATATGGATATTATATAGCTCATAATATTTGGTGTCAAGAGGTGAGTGTATGATAATCTATAACAAGTTTTGGGACACTATGAAAAAGAAGGGGATTTCAACATACAGACTGCGCGAATCATACGGATTTAATACAAAAACAATAGCAAAACTGCGTCAGAACGGCACAGTAACAACACAGACTTTAAACAAGCTCTGTGCGATACTGGACTGTGAGCTTTCGGATATTGCCGAATATAAAAAAGATTTGCAGAATTAGGACGCGGTTGAGCGCAGGAATACGCGGGCGAACACGCGAGGAGTCGCCCTTACGGGGTTATGCAATGCACAATTAACAATTGTTGAATAAAGCCCGCACAAATTGTGCGGGCTTTTTTATATTATGGGTGCAGGGGCGGCGCGGGGAAAGATTCTTCGCTGCGCTCAGAATGACAGAATGGGCGCTCAGAATGACAGTGGCTTTGCTCAGAAGGACAGGACTTTACCCCCATGACAGACCCCTCATATGCAAAGCCGCCCTGCTGACTTGTTACGGTCAACAGGGCGGCTTTTTCAGGTATCAATCAATCCACGCGGCAAGCACGATTTTCTAATCGCGTAAAAGCGGCAGCGTGATGTCATATTTTGTATCCATCGCGTTTTGCGCCGGCGCTTCTTTTTGGTATTTATGCACAGCGGCGGCGGCTTTTACCGGATTCGCCAGCGTGCCGGCACCGGCAACACAGCCGCCCGGACACGCCATCCCTTCCAGCAGATATCCGTTCAGTTTGCCGGCTTTTGCCATCATCAGCATCTTGCGGCAATCCTCAAGTCCCTGTGCCGCCATCACCTTCACTTCACGTTCGGGGTCAATGCGGTGAACCGCGTCTACAACCGCACCGGCAACGCCGCCCGAAACCGCAAAATTGCGTCCGGCGCCGGTGCCTTCCTGTAACAGATGTTCGCCCACAATGGCTTCAAATTCCACATTGCGCGCTTCAAACATTCCCATAACTTCTTCAAAGGTCAACACAAAATCAACGTCACTGCGAATGGTTCTGCGGCTTGCCTCCAGTTTCTTGGCAGCACACGGTCCGATAAAAACTACCTTGCAGTTTTTGTGTTCTTTTTTGAGCAAACGCGCGGTCAGCACCATCGGCGTCATCGCCATGGAGATGTACGGCGCAATGGTCGGGAACAATTTTTTCGCCATCACGCTCCATGCGGGACAGCACGATGTCGCCATAAACGGCTGCTCTGCCGGCACCTCGCGCATAAAGTCTTTCGCTTCTTCAATCGTGCAAAGGTCGGCGCCGATGGCAACCTCCACCACATCGTCAAAACCCAGCAACTTGAGTGCCGATTTGATTTTCTCCGGCGTCAAATCCGGACCGAACTGGCTGATAAATGCCGGTGCAACGGCAGCAATCACACGGTCGCCTTTGTTGATGGACTGAATAATTTGGTAAATTTGGCTCTTGTCGGCAATCGCTCCAAACGGGCAGTTCACAAGGCATTGTCCGCATGAGACGCACAAGTCTTGGTCGATGACGGCACGTCCGTGTTCGTCAGAGCTGATGGCGTTCATGCCGCAGGCTTTTGCACACGGACGTTCCATTTTATGAATGGCACCATACGGGCAGACATTGGCGCACTGTCCGCATTTGATGCACTTATCCTGATCAATCACGCTTTTGCCGTGAATGATGTGAATGGCGTCACGCGGGCAGATTTCGGTACACGGATGCGCAAGACATCCCTGACATAAATTGGTGACATGATAGCTTTTTTCGGGGCAGGCGTTGCAGGCAAATTTAATGACGTTGATGAGGGGCGGATCATAATATTTTTCGCTGATGGCGCTTTTTTCGACGCCCTCCGAAATGGGGCATTGTTCATCGACAGGACGCAGCGGCAAACCCATGCAAAGGCGCAGCCGCTCGCTGACAATGGCGCGCTCTAAAAACACGCTGCCGCGATAGCTGCCCATTTCGCCGGGGATAATCGTATACGGAATTTTTGTCAGCTCCGTCAAATCTTTATTTTCATAGGAAAGCCGTGCCACCTCGGTAAAAACCTTGCGGCGAATATCAGTTACAGAAGAATAAATACCTCTCATCTTCACAAACTCCTTTTATTGATGCTTCTCCCCGTCCGCAGACGGTTCGTTATCTATTTATCATACCATTTATCGTGTCGGTGTGCAAGGTTCGTATTTGCAAAACTGTTCCAATAAGGATATAATGTACAATAGGTTTACAATAGTAAGGAGATTTCAATTTTGCTTTTTGATATTTTACTGGATGCGTTACTGGACAGCCTCAAAATGCTGCCGTTTTTATTTGTGGCATACTGGGTGATTGAATTTGTCGAACATCGCCATTCTGCCGGCATTGAACGTGCGCTTGCGGGTGGCGGTCGGTTTGGCTATGTGCCGGGCGCGCTGCTCGGTTTGTTCCCGCAGTGCGGTTTTTCGGCAATGGCTGCCAATTTATATGCCAGCAAAGTGATTACGCTCGGCACATTGCTTGCCGTGTTTCTCGCAACGTCTGACGAAGCCATTCCGCTGCTCATTGCCAATCCTGCCCATTGGCGCGCACTTGCCGCGGTTTTAACGCTCAAGGTCATCATTGCCGTCCTCGCCGGCTTCTGCATTGATTTTGCCGGCAAAAAACTGTTGCCGAAAAGCATGCGCGGCGGATATGCCGGCTGCAGCGAGGAAGTGGACTGCCATGAACACGATGCGCAAGACGGTATTTTGCTTGCCGCCGTCAAACACACGCTGCATATTTTTGTGTATATTTTGATATTCAACACCATTTTAGGCGGTGTTGTGACGCTTGTGGGCGCAGAAACGCTCGGCAATTTTGTGACAGGCTCCGGCTATTGGCAGCCGGTTTTGGCAGGTCTTGTGGGATTGATTCCAAACTGCGCGGCATCGGTGTTGCTTACGCAGCTTTTTGCGGCAGGTCAGCTCAGTTTCGGCGGACTTGTGGCGGGACTGTGTACGGGCGCGGGCGTCGGACTGGCGGTATTGTTTCACGCCAACAAAAGCATCAAACAAAATCTGTTTATCATAGCACTTTTATATGGCATCGGCGTGTTCGCCGGCACGGTGGTACAAATTTTCGCCTAAATTTTCTTGATACGCGAAAGCGGACGCAAAAAGCGTCCGCTTTTTTCATTTCACAATGGCTTTTTGCGCGGTAAAATGTTACAATAAGCATAATACAAAGCACAACAGGAGGATTTCAATGATGTTAGATGTCGCAATCATCGGCTGCGGAATCATCGGGGCAAATGTGGCTTATTTATTGTCGCAAACGCAGCTCAAAGTGGCGGTTCTCGAAAAAGAAAACGATGTCTCTATGGGAACGACTCGTGCCAACAGCGCCATTGTACATGCCGGATATGACCCTGCACCCGGCTCTGCCATGGCAAAACTCAATGTGCGCGGCAGTGCGCTGACAAAAGAGCAGTGCGCGGCGTTTCATGTGGGTTATCGGCAAATCGGCAGTCTGGTTCTTGCGTTTCATGAAACAGAACTTGCCACATTGCAAAAACTGTACGAAAACGGCGTTGCGAGCGGTGTGCCGGACCTGCAAATTTTATCTGCCGCCGAAACATTGGCGCTTGAACCGAATTTGGCGCCTGACGTGCAAGGTGCATTGCTTGCGCCGAGTGCCGCCGTGGTGGAGCCGTGGGATTTGTGCCTTGCGCTTGCCGGTGCGGCGGTGCAAAACGGCGTGGAGCTGAAGCTCGAAACCGCCGTGCAGTCCATCACCAAAACAGGCGGCGGCTATTTGATTCGCACCAATAAAGGCGATATCATAGCCAAAACCATCGTCAACGCGGCAGGCACCATGGCAGATGTCATCACAAATATGGTTGCGCCTGCAAATTTTGTCACAACGCCCAGTCGTGGCGAATATTATCTGCTCGATAAAAGCGCGGGCGGCGTGGTCAATCATGTGATTTTTCAATGCCCGAACAAAGACGGCAAAGGCGTTCTCATTGCGCCGACCGTGCATGGCAACCTCATTGTCGGACCCAACGCCGAGCAAAGCGACCGCGAGGACACCGCCACCACAACGGCGGGGCTTGCATTTGTCAAAGAAAAAGCCGTTAAAAGTGTGCCGCATATTGCGTTCCGTGACAATATCCGCAACTTTGCGGGTGTGCGCGCCAACACCGACCGAGACGATTTTATCATGGAGGAAACGATACCCGGTTTCATTACGCTCGGCGGCATCAAAAGTCCGGGTCTTTCAAGTGCGCCCGCCATTGCCGAGGTGGCGGCGGAGATGCTGCAAAAAGCCGGTTTAGCGTTTGTTCCGCGAAAACATTGCGTCACATCGCGCAATAACTTGAGCTTTAACGCACTCACAACCGAAGAAAAAATAAAAGCAGTTGCGCAAAATCCGCTGTATGGCCGCGTGATTTGCCGCTGTGAAACCATCACGGAAGGCGAGATTCTTGACGCGCTCAAAAGTCCGATTCCGCCTAGCACCGTCGATGGCGTAAAACGGCGCTGCGGTGCGGGAATGGGGCGCTGTCAGGGCGGCTTTTGCGGGCCGCGTGTGCATGAAATTCTTGCGCGCGAATGCCGCATGAAACAGGAAAATATTCTCAAAGACCGCGCGGGCAGCGTCATTTTGACAGGACGCACAAAAATGGGAAAGGCGGGTGCGCCGGATGCAGAATAAATATGATATCATTGTTGTCGGCGGCGGCCCTGCCGGTCTTGCGGCGGCAGAAGCGGCGGCGGAACAGGGTGCTGAAAACATTTTGATTTTGGAGCGTGACACCACGCTCGGCGGTATTTTAAATCAGTGCATTCACAACGGGTTCGGTCTGCATTATTTCAAGGAAGAACTCACAGGTCCCGAATATGCACAGCGTTTTATTGCGCGGCTTGCCGATACAAATATCACGGTGCAAACCGACACGATGGTACTCACCGTCACGCCCGAAAAGGAGCTGCACTGCGTCAGCGCGGCGCATGGGTATCAAATATTGCATGCAGACGCGATTATTTTGTGCATGGGTTGCCGCGAGCGCACTGCCGGTGCAATCTCCATTCCGGGTACGCGTCCGTCCGGTGTTTTCACGGCGGGTGCGGCACAGCGCTATGTCAATATTGAGGGTTATATGGTCGGCAAACGCGTTGTCATTTTAGGCAGCGGCGACATCGGACTGATTATGGCGCGGCGCATGACACTGGAGGGCGCAAAAGTGCTTGCCTGTGTGGAGGTAATGCCATATTCCGGCGGCTTAACGCGCAATATCGTGCAGTGCCTGCATGATTTTGACATTCCGCTTTATCTCTCGCACACGATTACCAAACTCGAGGGCGATACGCGGTTAGAGCGTGTCACCGTGCAAAAAGTGGACGAAAACCGTATGCCGATTGCCGGCACGGAAATGCTGCTCGATTGTGACACGCTGCTGTTGTCGGTGGGTCTCATTCCCGAAAACGAACTCACAAAAAATGCCGGTATTACGCTCAATCCACGCACCAACGGCGCCGCTGTTTATGAGAACATGGAAACCGATGTTTCCGGAATTTTCGCCTGCGGCAACGTGGTGCATGTGCATGATTTGGTCGATTTTGTCACGGCGGAAAGCCGCCGCGCGGGTGTTGCCGCCGCACAATATGTGCAGCATCACGCAAAGGCGCAAGGCGCGCAGCTCACCGTGCAAACGGCGGGCATCGTGACATATACCGTGCCGAAAACACTGCGGCTCGATAATATTGACAAAGCGGTGGAAATTATGTTCCGCGTGAATAAAGTTTGCGATACATCAAAAATTATTGTGAAAAGCGGGGATGTGCAGCTTGCCGCATTCAAGCGCGAGCGGCTTGCGCCGGGCGAAATGGAACACATCACCGTGCCGAAAATGCTGTTGCAAAAAGCGCAGGACAGCATCACCGTCACAGTAGAGGAGGGGTAAGCGATGGCTGAAATTATTTGTATCGGTTGCCCGAAAGGGTGCCATTTGACGGTGGACGCGGCGACGCTTGACGTCAAGGGTGCCGCCTGTGAGCGCGGCATTGCATATGGCAAAAACGAAATGACAAATCCGGTGCGCGTGGTGACAAGTACGGTGAAAATCACGGACGCAGCGCTCTGCCGTGTGCCGGTCAAAACGCAAAATGCGATACCGA
>JAVWRA010000099.1:0-6080 GCA_036635095.1 Ruthenibacterium sp.
ACACTGCCGAGCATTTTGCTCTGCTTGTGAAACACATTGACTACATAGCTGAACGTTTTGGAATAATTGAGAATTTTGAACACACGCAGCATCCGCAAGATGCGGAACGTGCCATGCAAAAGTCCCAATGACGGCAAAAGCGACACAAGGTCAATCAGCGCAAACGGCGTGATGGGATACTGCACAAATGCCCACGGTGCCGGCTTTTTAAGCAGATAATCCGCCACAATCCAGCGCAGCACATAATCGAAAAACAAAAGATACACCGTGACCAAATCAAGCATTTCCAGCCAAACATTTGTTCCCTTGAACAGCAGCGGCACAATGCTGAGTGCTGCGACGACGGTGATAAAATAATCGTAAATACGACTTTGCGTCTCTCCGAAGGACGCCTTTTTGATGGTTTTGTAAATAATTTCACGCATCATCAGTTGTTTTCCACCTTTCGCTATGGCAGATATGAAATAACAGGTAGCAGAATGTTTCCGAGCAGCGTAAAGCCGAGCAAAATGCCGAACATCGTGCGCCCGAAGAACTGTGCGAAAGCACGGTCGCTGTATTTATTGCGGATAAAGTTGACATTGATGATGGAGAGTGCCGAAATCAGAATCACCATAATGCCGAAGATATTCACATATTCAAGCAGACCCATTTGCAGCGCGTCCGGCAGCAAATTGGCGCCTACCATGATATTGGACACCGTGCCGAACAAAGCGCCGGGAATCATGCCGAGCGGGTCAACACGGTGATAGGTGTTGATGTACAGCGTAATCAAAATCCAGCCGATGGTGCCGACAAGCGCAATAAAGCACTTGGCATACAAACCGAAACTGTTTCGTCCGATTTCAATGGCGGTAACAAGCTCCGGCGTGATGACGGTGCCGGTGTATTCCGGATCGCCGTGGCTGTTTGCATAGCGGATATAATATTCGTTGACAAGATGGCGTTTAAGTTCATAGCCGTTGAACGAAAGTGACGGATTGATGCCGCTGTTTTCCTTGTCTGCCACAAAGCGCACGGTGTCGGCAGGATGGTCGGATTCGATATAAAAGCGCAATTGATGCGATTCGAGCGGAAAGCGGCGCGTCCAAAAGTTTTTTGATACCGTGGTGGTGAAGCACGTCTTGTAAATACTTTTTGTAATTTCAAACGCTTTCTGCGCAAAATCAACCGAATTGCAAAAAAAGTGCCGCATCGATTGTATCGATGCGGCGTTTTCACTTATGAATTTTCTTTTTTAACGGCTTTTGCCCGCGTGGTTTTCACAAGCTGTTTTTCCGGTTTCGGTGCGGATTTCTCCGCCGGTTTTGCGTCCTTTTTCGGCTTTTCCCCTTTTTCATATTCCGCCAAAAGCTGTGCTTTGCAGGCGGCGAGATCGTCTAAATCCTCTTGCGGCAGCTGCGGATATTTTGACTTGCAGGCACACAGCGTTTCCACAATCAGCTCCGACACCAGATAGCGCGTATACCATTTTTGGTCTGCCGGCAGCACATACCACGGACTGTGTTCGCTTGCGGTGTCGTTGATGGCGTCCTCATAGACGCGCATATAATCGTCCCAAAACGCACGTTCTTTCAAATCACTCGCAGAAAATTTCCAGTTTTTCGTCTCGTCGTCAATGCGCTCCAAAAAGCGTTTTTTCTGTTCTTCCGGCGAAACATGCAGAAAAATTTTCACGATGCGATAGCTGTTTTCGTATAAATATTCTTCATAATTACGAATTTGCCGATAGCGCTTTTGAAAAAAGTCGTCGTCTTTCAAGGTGCGCGGTGCCATATTGTAATTTTTTTGCAATTGATGCACTTTCACAACCAACACATCTTCATAATAAGAGCGATTGAAAATTGCCATCTGCCCACGGCGCGGCAGTGCTTTGTTGATACGCCACAAATAGTCGTGCGCAAGCTCCTCACTGCTGGGCTGTTTGAAGCTTGTTACACTGACGCCTTGCGGATTGACCCCGCTCATCACGTGTTTGATGGTGCTGTCTTTGCCGGCGGCGTCCATTGCCTGTAGCACAATCACAATACCCTCTTGTCCGTCTGCGTATAATTTGCCTTGCAGTTCCTGCATACGTGCGAGGTTTTTTGCGGTTTTTTTGAGAATTTCGGCTTTGTCCTCTTTTTTGATATTGTCCTTTTTGCCGTCAGTAGGTAGTTTTGCGATGTCAATATGCTTGTTTCCATCGACAAGATAATCATGTAATGCCATCTTTTTCACTCCTTCTTATTTTTAAATTCGTTCCGCAGCCAAGTCTGCCGCAATGTGACAGAGCATGGCACAAGGTCTTTTTTGATAATACGCCGGTGTACGTGCCGATGCAACGGCACTGATTGGCGCATCTGTTTCCGGCAGCGCAAGCAGTTCGCGGCAAATGATGCTGCCTGTTTTTTCTTTAAAGCTTCCCGCAAGCGTTTGAATCATCGTATAGACGTCTGTTTTTTCATCGGTTGCCGTCGGGTCACTGTACCCGCACAAGGTGGACGTCACAAATGTCATGCCGCTGACAGCGCCGCATATTTCACGCAGCCGTCCGACCCCGCCGCCGAAGCCGCTCATCATTTTGGCAACGGTTTCAATCGGCAAGCCGATTTCTTCCGCAAACGCACATGCAACCGACTGGCTGCAATTATAACCCTCTTTGAACAATGCTTCTGCTTTTTCTCCTTTTGTCATGCGTTCTCCTTTGCATCTACCGTGCGGTCAATGAGCGAAAATGTCGTAACATCGAATAATCCGAGGTCTGTCAGACGCACTTCCGGAATGACCGGCAGCGCCATAAAGGACAGGCTGATGAACGGGTCAACGTGATACGGAATGCCCATTGCGGCGGCTTTTTTGAGGATTTTTCCGGTATTTTTCTGCACGGTCTCCCACGGCTCGGTACTCATCAAGCCGCAGACCGTCAGCGGCAGTTCACCGAGAATTTTCCCGCCGCCTGCCAGTACATAACCGCCGCCGATTTCGTTCAGGCGGTTGATGGCAAGCACCAAATCCGCGTCATTGTCGCCCGCCGCAATGACATTGTGGCTGTCGTGTGCCACACTTGTGGCAATTGCGCCGTTTGTAATGCCATATCCCTTGAGCGGTGCCACGGCGATATTGCCGTTTTTGCCGTGCCGTTCCACCACGCAAAGCTTTGTGTATTCGGCGTTCGGCATAAAGTAACCGTCTTTTTGCGGCACTGCCTCAATCAAATGCTTGGTGCTGATTTGATAGGGAATCATCTCGATGCAATGTGCTGTTTTGCCCACGCGCAGCGCCAATTTTTCGGCGGTGACGGGCGCGCAGTGCATGGAGTGCAGCAACGCATTTGGCACCGGTGTTTGCGGCAGCGGCGCGTTTGTAACAAGTTTTCCGTGGTGATAGACGCTATGTACATGCACCTGTTTCAAGCTGTCAAGCACCACAATATCTGCTTGATACCCTGCCGCCACGGCGCCGATATCACGCAGGCCGTATGCCACAGCCGCGTTGTAGGTTGCCATTTTGATGGCAGTGACCGGCTCCATGCCAAGGCTGATGGCAAGTTTGACATTCCAGCGAATATGCCCGTCACGCGCGATATCTTCCAAATGCTTGTCATCGGTGCAGAATAAAAAGCGGTCAGACGGCATTTTGCTGTCAAGCCAACCTTTGACGAGAATGGATAAATTATGTGCCGCACTTCCCTCGCGCACCAAAATGGCAAGTCCGGCGCGCAATTTTTCTGCCGCCTCGGCAAAGGAGGTGCATTCATGCTCTGTGCGAATGCCCGCGGCGGCATACGCCTGTAAATCCGCACCCGAAAGACCGGGCGCATGCCCGTCCACCGCATGATTTTTACTCAGCGCCAGTTTTTCCAAAATAGGCGCATTGGCGGCAAGCACATCGGGATAGCACATCACCTCGCCAAGTCCAAGCACACGCGGATGCCCGTAAAACGGCGCCATGTCGGCGGCGGTAAACGCAGACCCGTTTGTTTCAAACGCCGTTGCCGGCACACTTGAGGGCAGCATGATATAGGCGTTGAGCGGCAAGTTTTCGGTGGCATCAAGCAGATACTGCACCGCCTGTGCGCCGCATACATTGACAAGCTCATGCGGGTCGGCAATCACGGTGGTGGTGCCGCTTTGGGTGATGGCGCGCGCAAGCTGTGCGGGTGCAACCATGCTGCTTTCCATGTGCATATGCGCGTCAATAAAACCCGGACAAACGAATTTATCGGTGCAATCGACTTGATTGTCTGCGGTATAGCGCCCGACACCGGCAATTACGCCGTCTACAATCGCGACGTCTGCCTGTGTAATTTCTTCGCTGAATACATTGATAACATTGGCGTTTTTAAGCACAAGGTCGGCTTTTTGCGTTCCCAATGCAACGGCAATGCGCTTTTGCATTTGTTCCATGGTATCCCTCCTGCAATTTTTAGTAATAGTATGATTATTATTATACTATATTACGTAAGAAACGCAAGCCACCTTTCTGCAAGGTATTTGTGTCGAAATTGTAAATCTTTAAAAAGTTTGCGTATTTTTCACCACAGCGCTTGACAAGATAAAAAAGTGGTGTAGAATAATCTTAGCACTCAGTACATGAGAGTGCTAATGTTTTGAAAGTGAGGTGTTTACACGCATGGCAATGGATGACCGAAAACAGCGCATTTTACGCGCCATCGTCACGCTGTATGGCACCGACGGCGAGCCTGTGGGCAGCGGATTGCTGGCAAAACATTTTGAAAGTGCCGTTTCAAGCGCAACACTGCGCAACGAAATGGCGGCGCTGACAAAACTCGGGCTTTTGGAACAGCCGCACACCAGTGCCGGCCGTGTGCCGAGTGCAAAAGGCTATCGCTATTACATTGACAATCTGCTTGGCAACACACCGGCGATTTCGCCGCGCGATAAAGCCGTGATTGATTCTTTATTCCGCGAACTGGATTATGACCCCGAACGTCTTGCGGAGGGCGCGGCAAAAGCGCTTTCGGAATTGACCGGCTACGCGGTGGTTGCCACCACGCCGAAAAGCGAGGAGCTGTGCATCGCACATTATGAAGTGATGCAGGTGGGGCGCTATTCCGCGGCGGTACTCGGCGTCACAAGCGCGGGCGGTGTGCGCACACGCACGGCAAAGCTTGATTTTGCGCTCAAAACCGGCGACACTGCGTCTTTGGCGCAAGCGCTCAACAAGAATCTCACGTTTCGCAATGCGGCAGACATTGACAAAGCCGATTTACACGCGGTAACGCAAAGTCTCGGCGCAGAGGGCGCACCGTTTTACCCCGTGATTTCTGCGGCATACACCTTATTGAAAGATGCCGGCAAACCGAGTGTCTTTCTGGAGGGGCAGCAAAATCTGCTCGGCTATCCCGCACAGGCGGACAGCTTTTCCACCTTGATGGAATTTTTCAGCGACACCGAAGCCGTGAAGCGCTGCATCAGTCCGAAATCGGAACGCACCACCGTATTGCTCGGTGATGATTTACCGGATTATCCCATGCCGGGCTTCTGCATCATGTCAAAACGGTATCTTGCCGGCGGCGGTTTGACAGGCGCCATCGCCATTGTAGGGCCGACGCGGATGCCGTACCGCGATTTAATTGCAAAGCTTGAATATTTTGCGCTTTTGCTCGGAGAATGTATGTCCGGTCAAGCGCAGGACGAATGATAGGAGAGTCACCATGACAGAGGAAGAAAAAAATATTTCCGCACAGGAGCCGCAGACCGAAAAGCCGGAAAAGCACGAAAAAGAAACGAAGCAGCAAAAGGCAGCCAAGGAAACACAGCATCATGCCGAACTTGCCGCTGCAAAAACCAAAGCATCGGATTATGAAAAACAACTTGCGGATGTACGCAACACTTTGCTGCGCACAGCGGCAGAATACGACAACTTTCGCAAACGCAGCGCCAAAGAACATGACGCGGCATTTCAAAACGGCGTAGGCTTTGCCGTGACACAGCTTTTGCCGGTGCTTGACACCTTAACGCTTGCCGCAAATGCCGAAACCACCGACGAAAACTACAAAAAAGGCGTGGTTTTGACGCTCGATAAATGCAAAGAAGCATTCGTCGCCATGGGCGTTTCTGAAATTGAAGCGCTCG
>JAVWRA010000100.1:0-3426 GCA_036635095.1 Ruthenibacterium sp.
CGTGGTTTGCAAAGCGTCAATATCTGTTAGATATAGGTGTGGACGGATTCAAAACCGATGGCGGAGAATTTATTTACACATCGGACGCCTGCTTTGCCGATGGCACCACCGGCAAGGAGGGCATCAACCGTTATGCTGAAAGCTACACGGAAAGCTATACGCAATTTTTGGGGAATGCACATGTGTTATTCAGTCGCGCCGGATACAGCGGAGCGCATACGACTCCCATGCACTGGGGCGGCGATCAGCAATCGCAGAACAGCGAACTGTACAGTGTGCTGACGGCAGGCCTGTCGGCGGCGCTGTCCGGTATCCTGTTTTGGGGCTTTGACATCGCAGGATTTGCCGGCCCGTTGCCAAGTCTTGATTTATATCGCCGCGCGACACAACTCGCGGTGTTTTGTCCTGTGATGCAATGGCATTCTGAACCGGATGGTGGGCAGTTTCGTGAATGGATGGCCGGCGGTGAAGGAAACAATGAGCGCAGTCCGTGGAATATGGCGGCGAGATATCAATCTCCGCACTTGATAGACGAAATGCGCTATTGGCATCATCTGCGGATGAATTTGCTGCCATATCTCTATTGCACAGCACTTGCGTGTGTTGCCGAAAGCAAGCCCATGATGCGCCCCATGGCGTACCTTTATCCCGAGGACGAAAGATTGCTTTGTGCAAACGCACAGTTTATGCTCGGTGACAGTTTGCTGATTGCGCCGCTGCTCGCCGAAAATGAAACCACCACGACCGTGGCATTGCCAAATGGCACATGGTTTTCGCTCTTTTCCGGTAAAAAGCAAAACGGCGGATGCAATATCATCAGCGACGATATTTTTCCGGTATATCTCAAAGCGGGCAGTGCATTGCCTCTCAATGTAACCGCAGAAAAGAAACTTGGCACAGATGTTGGCAACCGTGTGGACGAATATGACACGTTGCATTTTATTCTTGCCGGCAGTGCCGGAAATTTTCATTTTCGCGATGATATGGGCAATGATTTTAGGGTGGATTGGCGCTGTGAACAGTGGACAGTAACCGGAACAGTGCACATTCCGGTAACCGCGCAAATCTGGAGCTGAAACGCGGAAGATATTTGTTAACGCAATTGTTTCATGGCTTATAGATGCGTTACAGCTTGAACTGGCGGGAACCAGAGGCTACATCGAATTACTGACAATCAAATAGCAAAACGCTGTCCATAACATGAGTCATCTCTGTTTATGGGCAGCGTTTTTTGTTTGGGATTTTCGTTCAAACGCATCTGTTGTGCAGTTTTCTGCTTTTCCGTCTTTCAAAACAAGTTGCACAAAGTTGCCGTTTCCAATCGGCAGACGAAACGCAACGTCATAAGCTTTGTTACATGCGGGCAAGATGAAAAGTCGGTCTTGAACATCGCGGCATCTGCAATTTATAGAACAAATGCACAAAATAGTGTTGTTTTATGATGAAAAGGTTGGTCTTTTGATAGAAAAAAACGCAAAAAACGCTTATGCTTATCTCAAAGTAAAAACTTGCTGCAGGGAGAATTTGAGAAAGAGAAGGTGAGCATATGTCGGAAGAAGAACGCTTTGACGCGATTGTAGTGGGTGGAGGTTTATCCGGTATCACGGCGGCCTATGTGATGGCTCAGGCCGGATTGGCTGTATTGCTGATTGAAAAAGGTACTTACAGCGGCTCTAAAAATGTAACCGGCGGGCGGCTTTATACACACAGCTTGAAAAAGGTGATTCCGGACTTTGAATCAAGCGCCCCCTTGGAACGAAAAATCACCACCGAAAGATTTTCGGCGTTGGCAGACGAATGCTATACTACATGGGAATATCCCAGCGCCAATATTCTCGAACCGGCAGGCTCCTCTTATTCTGTTCTGCGCGGTAAATTTGACCGCTGGTTTGCAGATAAGGCCGAGGAAGCCGGCGTACTGATGGTATACGGTGTCAAGGTGGATGAGCTGCTCGTGCGCGACGGTGTGATTTGCGGTGTCGTGGCAGGCGATGAAGAAATGGAAGCCAATGTGGTTGTACTTGCCGATGGTGCAAATTCGTTGTTGGCTCAAAAGCTTGAAATGAAAGAGGAGCTTAATCCTAAAACAGTGGCAGTGGGCGCAAAAGAGGTGCTTGCACTCTCGCCGACTGTAATTGAGGAGCGTTTTGGTGTAAATTCGGGTGAGGGTCTGGCTTGGATTTTTCATGGCTGTGCCACCGATAATTCCGCAGCAGACGGCTTTCTCTATACGAACAAAGACAGTGTTTCAGTAGGAATTACCATAGGCACAGAAAGCATCAGCCATTCCGAAAAGAGTGTGCCGCAACTGCTTGAAGATTTTAAACACCATCCGGCAATTGAGAATCTACTGGAAAGTGGCAGCTTGCTTGAATATTCTGCACACCTATTGCCCGAGGGTGGAAACGCCATGCGTCCAAAACTGGCGGGTAATGGTGTGCTGCTCGTGGGCGACGCGGCAGCGCTTTGCGTCGATTTGGGTTATAGCATACGTGGCATGGATTTGGCAATCGAATCAGGACGACTGGCTGCCGAAACGATTATCGCCGCCACTCAAACGGAAGACTTTTCAGAAGCTTCCCTTTCCGCCTACGTCAAGGCTTTGGACAGCAGCTTTATTGCCACTTGTCTATCGCAGCCCACGAAAGTTTCCGCTATTTTGCAACAAGCGGTCAAGTTGCCACAGTATAGCGGCATGAAGCCTTGCAATCAAGCGCCCGCGCCCCGTGTGGAAGACAAATTGGGCAAAAATAAATTTCACACCGACGAACATCATAGTCATGTTGAAGTGGATAAAGAATACTGTGATCGGGCTGAAATTGAAAAAGTTATCAAGGCCTGTCCGGCAGCACTTTATAAGTTGGATGACAACGGCACATTATTCTTTGATTATCTGGGCTGCTTGGAATGCGGAACCTGCCGTGTATTGAGCGGTGGCCGTGTCATCAAGGATTGGCAGTATCCGGAAGGCTCACTGGGTGTTGAATTTCGTATGGGTTAATGCACTACAAAGATTTGAAATGAGGAAATGATTTTATGCCAAATACAGTAGCGTGTTTTAAATGGGTGCGTGATAGTCAAGATATTGTCATTCGTCCGGATTTGAGTATTGACATGTCCCGCGCCGGAGGAAAAATCAGCGAATATGACCGAAACGTGATTCAAGCTGCCTCTACTTTGTCAAAGGCAATGGAGGGGAAAGCACTTGGACTGACTTTTGGGGACGAAACACTCAAGCCTGTCTTAAAAGATGCGCTTTCAAGAGGGTTGGATGAGGTATATTACCTCTCTGACGCCATGCAAGCAAATGCCGACGGTGCAGTCACCGCAAAGGTGCTGTCTGCCATGATTCGCAAAATGCCGGATGTTGCGGTCGTCTTTTGTGCCGAAGGTGCAGAAGATACCTTTGCACGACAGGTCGGCCCT
>JAVWRA010000100.1:3436-5963 GCA_036635095.1 Ruthenibacterium sp.
ATTGCGGCATGTTTGGGCTGGTCCATATTGTCCTCTGTCTGTCATTTTGAAGTAAATGATGGGATTGTCACCGCCAAACGCAAGCTTGAGGATTTTTACGAAACGGTTACGGTGCCTTGCCCCGTCGTGATAGCAATTTTGCCGGATGCTGCCGACGCACCCATTCCGGGGCTTCGTGCCGTAATGGCAGCCGGAAAAAAGCCTCAGCATGCTGTGACCCTTGAGGATTTGGGCACAGAATACACCACCTTGGCGCGCAAAACGCAGTTGGTTCTGGAACAAGGCTATTTGATGCAGCGCAAGCACATCAAATTTAGTGACGGCGATGACCGAGAAAAGGTTGACGCCTTCCTACGCGCACTGACAAAGGAAGGGGTGCTGTAATATGAAAAAAATTGTTGTATTGAGTGAAAAGACCGACATTGCAGCCAATTTGCTCACCTTTGCAAGAGGGTTGTCGGAGGATGTGGAAGCCATTGCCATCGGCGAAACAGCCGGAGCGGCACTATCAACCTATGGTGCCAATCAGATTGCGGTGCTTTCAGAAACCAATCGTCCGGAAAGTTACAGCGAGGCTTTGGCGGCATGGCTTGTAGCGCGCGGCACGGCATTGTTTCTTGTTGGCTCCACAGCCGTAGGCCGTGAGATAGCGGCAACCGTGGCGGGCTATGCCGATGCCATTATGGTGAGTGAAGCTTCAAATATTGTTGCAAACACGGATGGATTTACAGCATCTGTCACCGTTCATGGCGGATTGATTAGCCGTGAAGAACATTTTTCCTCTTTTGCGGTGGTTACACTGGCAAAGGGAATTGCCGTTGCCGAAAAGACTGCATCGGTTGCTGAAACAGAAGCACTGGAGCTGATGGCTGACACGCGCATTACAAAAATTTCTCAAGACCCTATCCCAAAAACGGGCGTGGATTTGACCGCGGCGAAGCGCATTGTCAGCATCGGCATGGGCTGTGATGAGCCTGATGTGGAAGCTGCACAGTCGCTAGCTGCACTGTTGGACGGCGAGCTTGCATGTAGCCGCAGTTTGGCAGAACAGCGTCACTGGCTGCCGCTGGATCGTTACATCGGAATTTCAGGAGTGATTACAGCACCCGACCTCTATCTGACGCTTGGCATTTCAGGGCAGATTCAGCATGTGTTTGGCGCGCGGGACAGCAAAATTATCGCGGCGATTAACAAAGACGAAAACGCACCTATTTTCGGTGCCTCTGATTATGGAATTGTGGGCGACATTCATACCTTTATGCCGCTGCTGGAAGAAGCACTGCAAAAGGCAAAAAATTGAGCAGGCACAGCAACCGGCAAGCGGACATAAGAAATAGAGGAGATTATCAGATATGAATATACTTGTATGTATCAAGCAGGTTCCGGACACCACCGAAATCCGCATTGACCCTGTTACCAATACTTTGATTCGTGAAGGCGTACCCAGTATCGTGAATACCTTTGATGCTTATGCACTGGAAACAGCGGCACGCATTAAAGATGTGCAGCCAAACGCAAAAATCGTAGTCGCTTCCATGGGGCCATCTCAGGCACAGGTTGCCCTAAAGGAATGTCTTTCGGTGGGTGCGGATAAGGCTTATTTGGTCAGCGACCGCGCCTTTGGCGGTTCCGATACACTTGCCACCAGCTACATTCTTTCCTGCGCAGTCGGCAAGATACAGGAGCTTGAGGGCAAGTTTGATTTAATTTTTTGTGGCAAACAGGCAATTGACGGCGATACCGCTCAAGTGGGGCCGGAACTGGCGGAGCATTTGGGATTGCCGCAAATCACCTATGCCATAGAGGCCTCGGTGGAGGGTGAAGAAATTTTGGTAAAGCGCGAATGCTACGAAGGTTATGAAATCTTAGCGGCAAAGCTTCCCTGTCTTGTCACCGTTACCAAACCGGCTTATGAGCCGCGTAAGCCGTCCATCAAAAGCAAAATGGCTGCAACGCGCGCCGTTATCACAACCCTTACCGCACAGGATATCACCATAGATTTGACAAAAGCCGGACTGAAGGGTTCCCCCACCAAGGTAAAAAAGACGTTTACTCCCCCACGCAAGACGGGCGGTATTATGATTGAAGCCGAGAATGATGTGCAGGCCGCCAATGAGCTTTTGGGAATACTGCAAAACGCCAGATTGGTTTAGGAGGTATAGAAATGGAAGCAAAAAGCAAGGATTTATGGGTGTTTATTGAAACCAATGCGAGCGGAGAAGCACGAAGCGTAGGCTTGGAGCTGCTTGGCCCCGGTCGCCGGCTTGCCGACAGACAAGGCGGTGCTTTAGTAGGCGTGGTCATTGGTTACAATGTGAAAGCTGCCATAACCTCTGCCAAGGCATATGGAGCGGATCGGATTTTGGTGGCAGATGGTTCCGAATTTGCCCACTACAGCACAGATGCTTATGTTGAAGCACTGTATTCCCTAGTCTTACAGGAAGCGCCCACCACAATTTTGATTGGCGCCACCAATGCCGGACGTGACATGGGGCCGCGTCTGGCTTGCAGGCTCAAAACAGGGCTC
>JAVWRA010000101.1:0-5865 GCA_036635095.1 Ruthenibacterium sp.
ACTTATTATTGTCTTTGTACTCGAGCCTTCTGTCAAGCTGCATACAGCAAAGACGAGGGTTTAGTAGGACAATCAAAAGTAAAATTGCTGTAGCTACGCATGATTAGCTCTTCTCGCTTTTAAACCAATGCGATATTTTCCAGAACGGCTTCATCATTTTCCATGACCGCGAATTATAAATGCGCTCCAATTCCGCTGTCAGCGCAATCACTCTTTCGTGATCGGATTTGATGCTTTTTTCGTCTGTTTCAACCCATTGTGCATGATTGGCAACATACCACTCATAGTAGGAAGGCTGTCCGTCTTTTTTATCATACGGATTGTTTTTTGCAAATGTTTTCTGCAAAAATTCCGAATGACGCAAAAGCGTTCTCTCGTCCTGTTCAATCTTGCTGCCGTCGGTATAATAATTATATTTTGATTTCCAATTCTGGTACAGTTCTTGTCCGGCTTCTTTTTGCTGCTCAATATACCAATTGCGCATATCGAGCAACACCGGATTTCCTTTTCCGAACATTTTCAGCATTTCCAGTTGTGCGCCGGAATCAAAACCCGAAAAGTGATAGAAAAGCAGCGGCTCGCCATTGACGAAATATTTTCCGTCCGCTGTTTTCGTCACATGACGATGCGTCAAATTCCATGTGCTGACATTGCAGCCCGGATGTCTCCAGATGCAGACATTGTCAAACATTGCCGGCGCCAAATTTCCCCAGCGTTGGTCCGTAAACAGACCGTTTGGCACATCGTCAAAGCAATGTGTCAGCAGTCTGTCGCGGAACCATGTGGCAAATTTGATGCCGCTTTCCGAATTGTTTGCCGCATAAAACCCGAAATTATAAGTACCGCGCAGCATACTGCCCATCTCATTGCCCTCAATGGCAACAGCATCTGTTTCCGGCTCCAATTGGTGCGGCGTCACAACGCAGCTATAAGTGTCGAGCAATTCTTCCAGTGCGTGCAGATTGTCATATACAACGATGTCCGGATCAATATAGGCAACTTTGTCTGACCGCTGCAAAAAGTCAAGCAGTGCCTGTCCTTTGATTGCCGTGCCAAGCTCCACCGTATTGTGCTGATACAGCCACAAATTCACGTTTTCCATCGGCAAATGCAAGTCTGCAACGGTCACAATTTCATCGAACGGCTCGTCTTCAATTTTAATTTCCGGCGGAATATCATCGTATAAAACGCATGAAAAATAAGCATCGGGATTGTGTGCCTTGACGGATTTCGCCAATACGCGCGCTTTCGCGAAATAATTGAGATTTACACTTGTGTAATAATGCATGATTTGTTCCTCACTTTTTGTTGTTAGTTTATTTTACATCAATCTTACTTTTTGTCTATGTCCTCGTACTGTGTACCTGCACGGTCAAATAATTTGCGCTTCCACGCCAAAATCCTGTCAAAACAAGCGGTAGGCAAGAGACGCCGCAAACGAAATTTCCACTGCCGCAAACCCTCTTGATGCGTTTGCTTCATTTTGTCAAACGGCAGATACAGATGCTTCTGCATCGTGTTTCGCATGGTTTGATAATCGGTAATCAAGCCGTGCGAATAAGCGATTTTATTGAAGCCAGACAAATAATAGTTTAAATTTGTATTGTAAATACGGGCAAATTGATCGGACATGACGGTTGCCGGATAGTAGCCTGCCTGCTGCACCGCAAAGGGATAAAGCCGTTCCAGAGCATGCAGAATTGTGCCGTCAAGACCATTCGGTTCACAGGGAAAATCCGTATACTGCCACTGCTTTTTCAGCAAGGGCATCAATGCCGCTGTGCGAAACCAAAAGCAGGTGCCGAAAGGTGCAATAGGCGGTTTATCGGGTGACATCGGCACATTAAAGTGCAGCTCCTCTGCAAGTGCCGCCGCCATTGCATAGTTCTGCGACCATTCACGCCCGAGTGTCGGGTACAATCCGGAACAGTCTTTTCCGTGATTCGGCACAGGCGGCGCAAGCATGCCCAATCGGCTTTCTTTTGAAAAAAGCGCCAATATATTCTGCACAAGTGCCGTACTGCCCAGCAGATTATCCAGACAGTGTCGTGCATAATCTGCGCCGACGGAACCCGGTTTCATGCCTGCGGATTTTTTGTCGTGTATAAAACAAGCAATATCATACTGCGGCAAAAACTCTGCCATACCCACCAATAAACTGCTCACATCACGCCCGCGGTTTGAAATCACCCGCACCTCTGTTTTTCTGCCGCTTTTATGCTGTGCCAGCCATGCCTCTATGTCGGCTTTTTTCAAATCGCTGTCTGTCGTAATATAAACGTCTGCCGTCTTTGGCATACAATTGATTTTCGGCAAAACCTGTTGCAGCATATCCGTGTAATACACATGAATCAACAGCGCTGTTTTTTGTGTTTTAAAATCCGGCTGCATTGTATTTTCTGCGGAAAGGATGTAATTCCAATGCAGATTTTGCGACAAATCAGACTGATGACTGTAACACAGCAGATTTTCCCACAGGGCATCCAGCGGAAAATCCGTTTCCGTTTGCAGATATCGGAACAAATCAAGCGCCGACGCCCCCAGTGAATGTGCCAATTGTACATCATATTCCTGTGAAAAAACGCGGCAGTCGAAAACCGGACATTGCCGATTGCGCAACAATTCTGCGGCAGCATACGCAAAAGGACGGTCTGTGATACCTCGCAAATCATCGGTATCGACATATGCCTCCACTGTGCATTCCGCCACGTCTATTTGCTCCGCAAATGCCTTTTCCTGTTCTGCCGCCGATGCACTTTTTGCAAAAATCGGCGCGGTGTCGCTCCATATATTTTGAAATGCTCTGTTTTGAAGTGCGCTTTGTTTGCAGACGAAAAAAGCGCTTTCAAGGCATCCATTGTCGGTTTCTGTGTTCTGTGCTTCTGTTTGTGCGGTGGTAGGATAGCGCTTTACAATCCCCCATACATCGCAGGAACGCGTCTGCATTTCCGTGAACATCGGTTCAAATGCGTGAACGGGACCCATCAGGGCATCACTGCAAAACACCGCCGCATCATACTGTGCAAGCCGCTGCCAACCGAGCGCCGCGACACCCTCTTGATAAGCGAAAAAATAATTTTGCGCGTTTTTGCTTTCAATGATTTTCGGTGTAAATCGGCTGAGCTTCTCTTTTCCCTGTTCGCTGAGCGTTCCTTGACAGACAATCACCAAATCCGATAAAAACGGGCGAAGCGCTTGCAAAAAAGTTAAAACGTGCCAGTGCGGCGTCTCGTGTTCTGCTTGAACAAAATAGACGCCGACTCTTTTCACTTGATTTTGCAGTACAATCCCCCCTCGCTTTTTATCGATATGCTTTCTATTGACCGTATTTGCGCATGATTTCTTGAATCAATGCCGCGTCGCCCCACACGCCGGTTGAATCATAAGGGCGGTCAGGAAACGCACCATACTGAAGCTTGATGTCTAATTGGTTTTCCGCGATGAATTTCTCCACGCGCGCCGCCAATGTCATCGGCTTGCCGGTACACACATTGATAATGCCTGTGTATTCGTTTTGCAGGCTTGTTACGGCAATCTGCTGTGCCAATTCTTTCACATCAATAAAATCGTATTGATTTTTTCCGGTTGTAAACGGAAACAGTTTTTTTCCGTCCTCTGCCGCTTGTATGATTTTTGCAAAAATCGAACTGCCGCGAATGTCATCGCCCGTAATATAGTACGCACGCAACCAGTGAAGTGCAACGTCGGATTTTTCAGCGGTAAGCAACATGGACTGCCGCAACGCGTTTTTCGCGATGCCGTATTGTGACAGCGGATTGCACGGCGTTTTCGCATCAATTGCGCCTTCCCAATAACCGATTTCGTGCATGGTTCCCATCACGGAAAGTCCTTTGATTCCCGCGCGAAGCATGTGATTTAAAAACAGAACATGCTTTGAGAGGTCGTCCATATGCGCGTCGGAATTGTGAATAAATCCATCACGCCACGCAAGATGAATGCAGATATCCGGACTGCCCAATTGTTCAAACAAATTTGCGTCTTGACTGAAAATAGAAGCGCCGCAAAAAGAGGCACGTTCATCAATTCCCTTGAAAGAAAAATCGGATGCGATTACCTCATGTCCTCTGTCCAATACCGCCTTTACAACGTGCCTGCCAATATATCCGCCCGCACCGGTCACCAGTACCTTGCTCATACTACTCAGCTCCTCTATTGTTTTTTTCTTTAAAAACGGCTCTGTATAATGCCGCCCGCAACACTTTTATCGCTTCGCGCAGCCCGATTCCCGCTACCGCCGTCGGAAAAGCCGAAAGTGTCGTGATGGCTGTTTTTCCCTGCTCTTTTCCCTTTTGCACGAGATATTCAATGGCAAATGTCTTATTTGTGATATCGCGTGCAGCATATTCCGCCGTCATCACCCAGCCGGATAAGTATCCCTCACTCTGCGCAACATAGGGAAATATACGCTCTATGGCATGATGAATTGTGCCGTCTTGCGGCAGCGGTTCCGGTGAAAAGCAATCATAGTCCCACGGATATGCAAACAGCGGTTTGAGCGCAGCCGTACGCGCCCAGAAAGCGGTTCCCAAAATATATGCCTGTTTGCTTTCATCCAGATTGCAATGCAGCTCGAGACGCTGTGCCAGTGCCTGTGTCTGCGAAAAACAATGTGTCCAGCTATTGCCGCAGGCAGCAAAATAACGCGCATGAATCGGCGGCGGCGGTGCCAACAATCCCAGTGCCGGATTTTCATAAAACGTCGCAATAATGGTGCGTATATAGGATGTACTTGCAAGCAAATTGTGCATCATGGCTTCTTGAAAAGAAGCGCCGATGGACGCCTTGCCCGCACCGGCAGTTTTTTTGTCATGCACAAACCCGAAGATTTCATATTTTTGAAGAATCGGTGCCGCCGTCAACAGCAGTGCCGCCACATCTCTTCCGCGGTTTTCTTTGCACAAAACAGCCGTATCGGAACGACATTGCGCGTGATTTTTCACGCGTTCTTGCAATTCTTTTTGTTTTTCATCGGAGTCTGTAATCAGATAAATATCTATTTCCGCCGGTATTTTGGAAATCCAGTTTAAATTCTCGGTAAAAAGTTCTTGATAATGCAAAAAAGCAAACAATGCAGTTGTTTTATGCGGCTGTATCGGCGCCTGCACCTCCTGTGGAAAAACGAAATTCAAGGGCAATTGCTGTTTCAAATCATAAATATTTTTTTGCGCAAGCAAAGCACGGCACATCGCCGTAAAGCTGTCGTGATACTGCTTCGCATTTGAAAATATCCGGTCAAGCTCCGTACCGTTTTCATCGCAAAGAAGATTTTCATAGGGAATGTCGAAGATGTTTTTTGCCAAAAGCGGAAACGATTTCGGCTCTGCATCCGCATCTTTCGGCATGATGTGCATTTGCGTTTGCAATTGTTCTGAAAACGCAGCCAATGTCGTATCGGGTTTGATTTTCTGCCAGAGCGCGGCAAATTCATCACACAGCAGATAAGATGCCGATGCCCCCAGCAAATAAGGTGTTTCTTGTGTTTTTCTTTGCGGGAACAAAAGCACGGCATCGTCTTTGCCGAAACTGTTTTCGGCAAACAAAGCATCTGCATCGCCAAACGGACCGTACCAGTCATCTGTCAAAAACCACAATTGTGCGGTTTTATCAAACTCTGTTTTGTGCGAAAACTTCTGTAGCGCCTGTTTCCATAAAAAAGCGCCTGTTCCGTCATCACTTTTTTCAAAAACAACGTTTGTCGGTAATAATTCCGTATGCACCGCGCTTTGTGCCGAGACAAGATAAACGAGGTCGAACAGTGGCGCCATCTGCTTTAAAAAGGTGAAAAACACCGCGTCCATCGGACGCAGCGCTGCAAAGACACCCATGCGATTTTGCATATTCTCA
>JAVWRA010000102.1:0-5796 GCA_036635095.1 Ruthenibacterium sp.
TGAAACCTGCGCCGTCATTGCCGACATGTTCAAAGATTTAATCGTGGCAAAGCCGAACGCAAAACTTGGACTTGCAACCGGCGGCACACCGGTTCCCATCTACAAAAAACTGATTGCCATGAACGAGGCCGGCACCCTTGATTTTTCCAAAGTACATACAGTCAATCTGGACGAATACTGCGGTATTGACGGCACACATGACCAGAGCTACCGCTATTTCATGAACAGCAATTTATTTGACCATATCAATATTGATAAAAACAACACCTTTGTGGCAAAAGGTCTTGGCGATTTCGAAGCCAACGCCCGTGAACTCGAAGAAAAAGTATACGAGGGCGGCGTTGCGGATATTCAGTTGCTCGGCATCGGCAACAACGGTCACATCGCGTTCAATGAAGCGAGTGACCAACTGGTGGCTGTCGCACACACCGAAAAGCTGACCGAAAGCACCATCACCGCCAATGCACGTTTTTTTGCCAGTAAAGAAGAAGTGCCGCACACCGCCATCACCATGGGCATGGGCGATATTTTGGCGGCAAAACAGGTGATTCTTGCCGCAACCGGTCTGTCGAAAGTACCCGCCATCAAAGGGCTGATTATGGACGATGTCATCACCACACAAAACCCCTCCACCATGCTGAAAATGCACGGCAACACCGTTGTTGTCATCGACGAAGAACTCGCGAATGCAGTGGGATACAAAGCATAATTTCAAAACAAAAACCGGTGCCGTCTTATGATGGCACCGGTTTTTTTATTCCTTATTTTTCGTGAAATTTGCGGTGGCTGCACGCATTGCCGCAGGCGGAACACTGTCCGCAGCATCCTTTGCCTTTTCGTTTGTTTTCGTGCATGCGATACAGCGCATATACGACTGCCGCCGCGATTGCCAAAATCAAAATCCAATCTAAAATTCTCATAAAGCTCCTTTTAATGAATCAATGCCGACCCGATTTGATAAACTGCCACGGCACAAACCCACGCGATGCCGCTTTGCATGGCGGCAACAAAAATTGCGGCAACACCACTGTTCATCTCGCGTTTGACTGCGGCAATCGCCGCCACACACGGCGTATAAAGCAAGGTGAATGTTAAAAAGCTGAACGCCGACAGCGGACTGAACATCGTCACAAGCACACCTGTGAGCGTGGAAACACTGGTGCCTGTCAGTACCGCAAGTGTGCTGACAACTGCTTCTTTGGCAGTAAAGCCGGTGATGAGCGCTGTGGAAATACGCCAATCCGTAAAGCCGAGCGGTGCAAAAACCGGTGCGACAAATTTGCCGACGCCGGCAAGCATACTCAGTGAAGAATCCGCCACCACATTCAGACGTGTATCAAAGGTCTGCAAAAACCAGATGATGATGGTTGCGATAAAAATAACCGTAAATGCTTTTGTCAGAAAATCCTTTGCCTTGTCCCACATGAGCAGCGCCACGCTTTTTGCGCTGGGCAGCCGATAATTCGGCAGCTCCATCACAAAGGGAACCGGCTTGCCTTTATACAGCGTGTCTTTCATCAAAAGTCCCATTAAAATGCCGACGCCTATGCCCATCAGATAGAGAATAATCATCACAAGCGCACCATGTTTCGGAAAAAACGCCGCCGTAAACACGGCATAAATCGGCAGCTTTGCGCTGCAACTCATAAACGGCGTGAGCAGAATCGTCATTTTGCGGTCGCGGTCACTCGCAAGCGTCCGCGTTGCCATAATCGCCGGCACACTGCATCCGAAGCCAATCAGCATCGGCACAAAACTGCGTCCCGACAAACCGATTTTGCGCAGTAATTTGTCCATCACGAACGCAACGCGCGCCATATAGCCGCTGTCTTCCAAAATCGAGAGAAAGAAAAACAGCGTCACGATAATCGGCAAAAAGCTGAGTACGCTGCCGACGCCTGCAAAAATGCCGTCCACAATCAGTGAATGTACCACCGGATTGATGCCGTAAGCCGTCAGCGCACCGGAAACAAGTGTCGTGAGCATATCAATGCCGCCGGACAGCACCGCGCTCAAAAATTTGCCGATAACACCGAATGTCAACCAGAAAATCAACATCATAATGCCGAGAAACACCGGAATCGCAAGATATTTGCCGGTCAATACCTTATCAATGGCAACGCTGTACACATGCTCTTTGCTCTCGCCTTTTTTCACCACCGTCTGCGCACAGAGCTTTTCAATAAACGCATAGCGCATGTCGGCAAGCGCGGCTTCACGGTCGGTACCCAGTTCTTTTTCCATCTCCGTGATGGTGTGCCACAGCAGCTCCACCTCGTTTTCCGAGAGCTGCATTTTGTCCTGCATGGGCTTGTCGCCCTCCACCAATTTCGTGGCGGCAAAACGCGGCGGAACACCGGCAGCCTCGGCGTGATCCTCCGTCAAATGCGCGATGGCATGAATGCAGCGATGCACGGCGCCTGTGCAAAAATCTTGCCGTTTCGGAATTTGTTTTTCCTCTGCGGCGCGCAGCGCATGCTCCACAAGTTCGTCAATGCCCTCGTCTTTTGACGCCGAAATCGGCACCACAGGCACACCCAGTTCCTGCTCCAGTTTGTTGATGTCCACCGTGTTGCCGTTCGCGCGCATTTCGTCCATCATATTGAGTGCAATCACCATCGGAATGCCCAGTTCAATCAACTGCATCGACAAATATAAATTGCGCTCGATATTGGTTGCGTCCACAATATTGATGATGCCGTCCGGCTTTTCGTTCATTAAAAAATCGCGCGTGACAATTTCTTCACTCGTGTACGGTGAAAGAGAATAAATGCCCGGCAAATCCACCACCGTTGCCGGCTCCTGCCGCACTTCGGCAGCCTTTTTTTTGCGCGGATGTCCCCAACTGCGCAGTCCGTGGCGATGCTCGCCGGCGCAATGGTCGCGGATAATGCCCTCTTTTTTGTCTACCGTGACACCGGGAAAATTGCCCACATGCTGATTAGAACCCGTCAATTGGTTGAATAAAGTCGTTTTACCGCAGTTTTGATTGCCCGCCAATGCAAATATCATACCCTACTCCTCTGTATGTACTGTGATGTTTTTTGCATCGTCAAGACGCAGCGTCAGTTCATAGCCGCGCAAATGCAGCTCAATCGGGTCGCCCATCGGCGCAATTTTACGCACCATGATTGCCGTGCCGGGTGTCAACCCCATGTCAAGCAGGCGGCGGCGCAATGCGCCCTCTCCACCCACAATTTCTATTTTAGCGTTTTGTCCGAGCGGCAGTTTGTCCAATGTCATACAAAACCCTTCCTTCCGAGTTAGTATACACTAACTACTTTTGTATTCTACAAGAAAATCTGCTTTTTGTCAAGAGCAAATTGTATATTTTCGTTCTACTGTGTTCATAATAAACGCAGAAAGGATGTGTGAGGTTTGAATCTGTTTTATAAAATATGTATTATCCTTATTATAGTGGGCGGCATCAACTGGGGACTTGTGGGTCTGTTTGATTTCAATGCCGTTGCGTGGCTGTTTGGCGGCGCACAAAGTTTATTCTCCCGCGCAATTTTCACCCTTGTCGGCATTGCGGCACTGTGCGCGATTCCGAGCCTGTTTTCCGGTTCCGATGCACCGCAGACGAGCTGATTGCAGCAAAGCAAAACGGGACGGCGCAAAACCGCGCTATCCCGTTTTTTGTTTTGGACGCAAAGCGTCCGTGCGTGTCATCACGCCGTTTTCAAGCGTATAGCACCGCTTTGGTTCTTTGTCCGGTGCCGGCCAATATCGAATCACGATTGTGCTTTTGCTCATCGTAAAGGTTTCGGTTATCTCATAGCAAGGCGGTTTTTCTGCAAATGCGTATGCGATTTGCGCCTCATAATACAGGGCATCCGCGCGCGGCGTTTCTTCATATCGCGCGGGAATATGCCGTATGAATGCACTGCTCTGATAAGCTTCAGACGGTGTAAATGTCGGGTCTATCAGCATCAAAGTATGTGTCAGCCGATAAATACTTTCCACACTGTGCAGCGTGGAAAATGCAGCAACTTCTTTTGCCTCTTCAATTTTAAGATACACTTTAGGCACTGTAAAGGCGGTTATAATCAGCAAAATCGCCGTCACCAGCAAAATTTCAACCACTGTGAAACCGCGTCGTGTACGCATCTGTTTGCCCGCCTTTCCCTGTGCATTTTCTTTTATCATACTTTCATTTTCCAAAAAAGTCAACGTGTAAGCTTTACAGCAACGTGTGTTTTGGTATATAATAATATGAATTATGAAATAACAGGGAGGCGCGCATTGTCTACTTATGTAACAAACAGCAAAGCGGAGACTGTTTCTCTCGGCGAAAAGCTTGCCGCCACTCTGCATGCGGGTGACCTTATTTTGTTCACCGGTGGGCTTGGCGCCGGAAAAACCGCATTTTGTGAGGGAATTGCCGCCGGCTTGCACTGCATTGATGCCGTTTCAAGCCCTACGTTTGCGATTGTCAACGCCTACCGCGGTACGCAGATTTTTGCGCATTTTGATTTGTACCGCATCTCCACCATGGAGGATTTGCAGTCTGCCGGCTTTTTTGATTATCTTGAGGACGGCGCGATTGTTGCCGCCGAATGGAGCGAAAATGTGGCGGCGCTGTTGAAAGATGAACCCCATATCTCGATTGACATTGCGCAAACCGGAGAAAACACGCGCCGTATCACCATTTGCGGAGGTGCGCTGTGATTCTGTTTGCACTGGATTCTGCCGGAAAAACCGCCGGCGTCTGCCTCGTAAAAGACGATGCCGTTCTTTATGAAAGCTATCTTGCCACCGGTCACACGCACAGTGAAACCTTGCTGACGCTGTGTGACGCCGCTTTTTGCGCTACAAATCTCACGCCCGCCGACGTCACGGTGTTTGCCGCAAATGCCGGTCCGGGCAGTTTTACGGGGTTGCGCATCGGTCTTGCCGCTTTAAAAGGACTTGCGTTTCCGTTTGATACGCCCTGCGCGCCCGTTTCAACTTTGAGCGCACTTGCCTACAGTGCCGTCGGCGACGGCATTGTTGCCACGGCACTTGATGCACGGCGCGGCGAAGTTTACTGTGCGGCTTTTCGTCTGCAAAACGGCAGCGTCACACGCCTTACCGCCGATGCCGCCCTGCCTGCCGCCACTTTTGCGGCGCAGCTTGCCGCCTATCATGCGCCTGTGCGGTGCATGGGCGACGGTGCCGCTCTCGTTTGTGCCGCAGACGCATCGATTGCCCTTTATCCCGCCGCGTATCGGCTCGGCCGTGCAAACGGCATTTGCCGTGCCGCAAAAGCGCTGTACGATGCAGATGCCTGCGTTGCCGCAGCACAGCTTTCACCCGATTATCACCGCCTGTCGCAAGCCCAGCGTGAGCGTGCAGAGCGTACATTAAAAGGAGATAAAATATGATTACAACAGTGGCACTCGGCGCCGATCACGGCGGCTATGAACTCAAAAATGCAGTCAAAGAACATTTGTTGGCGCGTGGCATTTCGGTGACGGATTGCGGCGTAAATACCGGTGCATCGGTGGATTATCCCGATATGGCAGTAAAACCATGCGAACTTGTTTTGGCGGGAAATGTGCAGGCGGCACTTCTTTTTTGCGGCACGGGCGTCGGCATCAGCATTGCGGCAAACAAAATCAAAGGCATTCGCGCATGTTGCTGCAGCGATATTTTCAGCGCCACCTATACGCGGCTTCACAATGACGCCAACGCACTCTGCATGGGCGGACGTGTTGTTGGCGCGGGACTCGCCTGCATGATTGCCGATGCTTTCATTGACAATGAATTTGAGGGCGGACGCCATGCACTGCGCGTTGCAAAAATCACCGCACT
>JAVWRA010000103.1:0-5559 GCA_036635095.1 Ruthenibacterium sp.
GTTTTGTTGCCGTTTTGCTGTGTTTCACACGGCAGGCGCTGCAAAGTCGAGCGCACATGCAGCATTCTGTGTTTGAGCGAAATATCGCCGACATGCAGCGCGCAAATTTCGCCGATGCGCAAACCGCATTCAAGTGAAAGCAAAATACCGATGCGCACCGTATTGATTTCGCGCAGCAAATATTGGGCAAGCATTTTGTATTCCGACATCGATAACACCCGTGCGCTTTGTTTGTGTTCTTTCGGCAGTTCAATTTGTGTTTGAAAACCGGGCAGAATACCGCGCTGCATCAAATCGTCCAGTATCATGCGCAGCACGGACAAAATATTTTTCACCGTGCCTTGTGAAAGTCCTTTCTGCAATAAGATACTGCCGAACGCCGCAATCAATTCGGCACCGAATTTTTGATATGGCACCCCTATAAACCATGGTTTGATATGCTGTTCAAGCAAGGCGTCATAGCGCCGATAAGTAGATTCCTTCAAGCTGCGCCTTTTCAGCACAAGCCATTCATCACAGTATCGTACAAAATCAAAATTGCTTCGCTGCGGGCAGCTCTTTTTTCTATCCGGCAAAAAATCTTGAATTTGCATTTTCTGTTTTACCTCGCGATAGCTTTTGCCGTACACCGATTTCAGCTTGCAAGCTGCGGATATCCACATATCATTTTGTTTGCATCTTCCCTCCCATCGCCCATCTTTGCGTTTATAGATGTTTTCTCCTTTTTTAGGCATCATGAAACAGCCCCTTTCCGTTTCATGATACACTGAAAAAAGCAGACAAAAAAGACTTTCCATTTTTTAGTAATATTGTAAAATAAAAGAAAAAGCATCGATTTACTCGATGCTTTTTTCTGTTTCTGTGTTGTGTCTGCCGCCCTTCAGTTCAAAATGAATCAGCAGGCTCAGTAAGGCGCGTAAAATAATAATTGCGCCCAAAATCAAAAGCTCGCTCATTTCACGCACAAGCACTGTTTTTAAAATTTCGGCTGCCATTTTAAATTCAAGACTCGTTGCAAGACCGGTTGCAAGCTCAAACTGCAAGTCATAATTTCTGCGAAAAAACGTATTCATGATGTATTCGCCAAACGCATGAATGGCACTCCATGCAACCACAAAAATGCCCATCAGCTCCAAAAGCGGGATAATCACCTGTAAAATCACTTCAATAATATTATCTAACGTCAATATCGCACCACCTGTCTCGCAAAATAAAATCCTATCTTTGCCATTATTATACCTCATTCTCACAGGAAAGTGCAAGTATTCAGCATATTCTTTTCTGCATTTCACATATACATGCAAAGGGGCGGTAATTGACATGCAAAAAAGTTATGTAAAAAACGCAGCAATTCTAACAGTCACCGGACTTATTTTGCGCATGGCAGGCATGTTTTTTCGCGTTTATATCGCAGGCAAAATCGGCGCCGAGGGCATGGGTGTTTATCAGCTTATCTTCACCGTTTATACCCTTGCCATCACACTTGCCACAGCCGGTCTTTCCATTGTTGCAACGCGTATTGTTGCCGGTTTTCTTGCACGTCATGCAGAAAATGAGGTACGCAGTGCCATGCGTCGCCTTTCATTTTTCGGCTTCTGCACCGGTTTTTGTACGGCGATTGGTTTGTTTTTTCTTGCAAAACCTGCGGCACTTTACTGGCTGCATGACGCCCGTGCTATGATGCCGCTGCGCATTTTGGCACCGAGTTTGCCGTTTATGGCAGTCAGTGCCATTCTGCGCGGCTACTTTATGGCACAGCGTGAAGTGTCCCCGAATGCGCGCGCACAAATTTTCGAACAAATTTTGCGCATTGGTTTGGTCGCGCTACTGCTGACACGGCTCGGCACACAGGATATCGCCGTCGCCTGTATGGCAATCGTGTTTGGCAACACCGTCAGCGAAGCGTTCAGTTGGCTGTATCTGCACAATTGCTACCGCCGCGATTTACACGCCTTTCCAAGCACAAAAACGGCGCGTCCGCTTGCAAAGCTTCTGTTCACATTGCTTTCTCCCATCGCCGCAAGTCAATATGCGTCCGGTATTTTGCGCACGATTGAAAACGTGTTGGTGCCAAACTGTCTGACATTTTTTTTGGCAAACCGCGACACCGCCCTTGCACAATATGGCGCATTAAAAGCAATGGCGATGCCCGTTTTATTTTTTCCGTTTTCCTTTCTTGGCACCTTAGCCACGTTGCTGCTGCCTGAAATCACCGAGGCATTTATTCGCAAAGACATCACTCGTTTGCATCGCCTGATTCAACGCGTATTGCTGGTTTCGCTGACGATGTCCGGACTTGCGGCAACGCTGTTCACGGTGTTTTCCGCGGAAATCGGCATACTCTTGTATCACAGCACGGAAATCGGGTTTTATCTGCGTGTATTGGGTCCGCTTGCACCGCTGATGTATCTTGAAAGCATGGTAGACGGCATTTTAAAAGGGCTTGACGAACAAATTTCCACTTTTCGATACACCATCATCGATTCCGTTTTTCGCATTCTGCTCATTGCGCTTTTGCTACCGCGGTTTGGCATGAAAGGTTTTCTGTTCATCATGATTCTCAGCAATCTATTCACAAGCCTTTTGAATTTGCAGCATCTTTTGTCCGTAACACATTTGCGTTTCGCATGGGCAAACTGGCTGTTCAAGCCGGCATTTTCAGCCGTTTGCGCTGCGATTGCTTGCCGTTTTGTATTGGCACCGCTTTGCAAAAACGCTTTGCCGATGACGCTGTGGACTCTGATTGCAGCGCTTTTTTGCAGTATGGTTTATATTCTTTGTCTATTTTTAACGCATTGCATTTCGCTTGAATTGTTTCAAAAAAAAGCGCAGAGATAATTAAAATCTCTGCGCTTTTTATCATTGTAACAGCATTTGCAGCTTGTTTTGTTCCTGCATCACCGCTGCATATTGTGCATCCAGTACGGTATAATTATTTGCACGAAGCGCTTCTACCAACTCGGATATTTTGAGAAGCAGCGGTGTCAGGCTCAAATTTGCCGCAACGCCTTTCAACATATGTGCCTGTTCAAAAGCGTCTTGATAGTCTGCGGCGGCAATGGCGTTTTTAAGCGCCGCAAAGCCGGCATCTTTCATAAAGGCAGTGACACAACTTTCATAAAGCTCTGTGTCATCTAAGAGCCGTTCCATTGCTTCCGGCACATTTGCACCGTAGGCTGTCAGCCGAGTCATAAAATCGTTCATTGTTATCCCTGTTCTTTCTCGTATATAAAATGATACAGTGTAGCATACATTTGTTGAGAATCAATAGGCTTTGCCAAATGCGCATTCATTCCCGCCGCTTTGCTTTTATCCATATCATCTTCAAACGCATTGGCTGTCATTGCAATAATCGGCACTGTTTTCGCATCTTCTTTGCGCCATCTGCGGATATTGTGTGTTGCTTGCAATCCGTCCATTTCCGGCATTCGAATGTCCATCAAAATCGCATCGTAATATCCGACAGGCGACTGCGTAAACATTTCCATGGCGCGCAAACCGTTTTCCGCATGTTCCACAAGGAAGCCTTTGCGTTCGAGCAGTTTTTTGGCAACCTCCACGTTCAGCGGATGATCCTCTGCCAAAAGCAAGCGCTTTCCTGTAAAATCAAATTCCTGCGGCTGTTCCTGCTCTGTGCTGTTCTCATCGCCGAACACTTTTTCAAATGCAGAAATCAGAGTGGATTTAAACGTCGGTTTGCTGATGAGCAAATTGACGCCCGCCAGTTTTGCTTCATATTCAATCGCCGCCCAATCATACGCCGTCATAATAATGATGGTGACTTCCGGTCCCAAAATTTTGCGAATTTGTTTTGCCGTTTCAATGCCGTCCATATCCGGCATTTTCCAGTCAAGCAAAACGAGGTCATAATGTTCCGTCCGCTCCCATTTTTCTTTCACACGCGCAACCGCTTTATGTCCGCTGTCCACCCATTCGGACTGCATCCCGATTTCGCGCAGCGTGATTACCGTTTGCTCGCACACCGTAACATCATCATCTACCACAAGCGCCTTGAGCAGCGAAAAGTTGAAGTTTTTCTTTTTCATACGGCGCGATTGAGATTCCGCCGTAATGCCAAGCTTCACTTCGATTGTAAATTCGCTGCCCACACCCACAATACTGCGCACTTCAATTTTGCCGTCCATCAACTCTACAAGATTTTTGCAGATGGCAAGCCCCAGTCCTGTGCCGCCATACACTGCCGTGTTGCCGCTGCTTTCCTGCGAAAACGGTTCGAACAATTGCGGCAAAAAACCTTCACTGATGCCGCGACCGGTATCATTGATGACAAACCGCAACGTTGCATGACTTTTTTCTTTTTTAATCTGATGAACGCTCAACGAAACTTTACCGCCGTTTGCAGTGAATTTCACCGCATTGGAAAGGATATTGATGATAACCTGCTGCAATTTCATCGCATCGCCGATGTAAACATCTTCCGTATCATTGTCAATGACGCATTCATAATCGATTCCGCTCGCCGCCGCACTTGCATAGCAGATTGCGTTGATGCCGTGAATAAAATCCTCAAACGGAATTTCTTCAGACTTGAGCAGCACTTTGCCGCTTTCAATGCGGCTCATATCCAAAATATCATTGATAAGGCTCAAGAGAAAACGAGACGAAATGCCGATTTTGGAAATGCAATCCATCACCTGTGCATCGTCGCCGATGCTCTGTGCCGCAATGCTGCTCATGCCGATAATCGCATTCATCGGAGTGCGTATTTCGTGGCTCATGCGTGACAAAAAATCGCTTTTCGCGGCATTTGCCTGTTTTGCCGCCTGCAAAGCCGCCGCGAGCAAATCGTTTTTCAGCTCCTGTTCGCGCACCATATCTGTCACATCCGCGCGTGTAAAGCACAGATGCCCGGAGACTTTGTCCAGATAGAAAAACTGCATTTTTTTGACTTTTATCTGCCCGTTTGATGCTGTCGCCTTGAAATCAAACTCATACTTTTTATGCTGCTGCAAATGTTCAAGAACTTTCGGCAGTGCAATTGCCTCTTTGAACGCTTCTACACCTTCCGGCACAACATACTTCTCTGCATAATCACGGATGCCCGCCGAAAAGTCGCCTTTGTTCATACCGAGATCGGTAAGTAACGGATTGCGGCTGTATTCCGTAAATGCGCCGCTGTTGATATCGACATCGACAATATAGTCATAATCCACACGCACAATGCTGTCCATAATCAACTGAAAGGTCTTTTGCTGATTGATATTTTTGGTATAGGAGAACATTTCCACATCGCCCGACATCGGATTTTTGTAGATGTGAATGATGGTGGATACCCACACCGTTGTGCCGTCCGGCAACATGCGTTGATATTCCAAAGTTGAGCGGTCTACGCCCTTATGATATGCCGTAAGAATTTTTTCACGGTTATATGTTGTTGAAAACAGCTTTTTACTCTCGTCATTCGGCACATTTTCGGCAAGTTTTTTAAAGCTTGCCTCAAACGGAATGACTCCTTGTTTATTTTTCTTGAAATTATAAATACCTGAATATTTATCAATGGTGTCATGCGTTAAATTGATGCGCAGCGCACCGATGTTT
>JAVWRA010000104.1:0-5479 GCA_036635095.1 Ruthenibacterium sp.
ATAATTATGCCAAAGTGCGTGAAGCTTATGTGGAGCAGTTGTTTGCGAAAAGAAAATAAACAAATAAACGGAGTGTTCTGATAGGATGCTGAAATCCCATCAGAACACTCCGTTTGGCAAATGACAAGAGTTTACAAACAATCTCTTTCCCGTCCTTAAACAAAAAAACGGTCGCAGCATTACATCAATGCTGCGACCAATTTTTGGTGGAGATGACGGGAGTTGAACCCGTGTCCGAAAAAAGGGCCACGAGAGTATCTCCGGGTGCAGTTTACCTACAGGATTCCCCCGGCAGCAGGCCGATAAACAGGCCGCCGCGTCGGTAGCTTCATCAGTTCATGGCAGCAAACAAAGCTTGATGCTGCTCACGTTCAGTGTCTAATCGACGCCCTGACCCCACACGACACTAGAGTGGGCAGAACGAGCAGCCTAAATTAGGCTGCTACAGCTAATTTGTTGTTGTTAGCTATTTTTTTTGAGGCGTTTTTAGTGTGGCCCCACCACTACCCGCTGCTCGCGCTTTCCTCTCCCCGTCGAAACCTTTACATCCCCATATATAAACCGTAAAAACGGCTTACCTGCGTTCTTTCATTGCGCGTTCAATATCGCGTTTGGCATCGCGCACTGCCATATCCGCGCGCTTATCGTATGTTTTTTTGCCCTTGCAAAGTCCGAGTTCCATCTTTACTTTACCACGTTTGAAGTAAAGCTGCAAGGGAATTAACGTGTAACCCTGTAATTTTACTTCTGTTTGCAAATGACGAATTTCTTTTGCGTGTACCAATAATTTGCGTTTACGCACAGGGTCACGATTGAAGATATTGCCTTTTTCATAGGGACTGATGTGCATTCCCAGTACAAAAAGCTCGCCGTTTTCAATTTCAACCCATGCGTCCTTGAGGTTTACCTCACCCGCGCGGAGACTTTTCACTTCTGTTCCCACAAGTGCCAAGCCTGCCTCCAAACCTTCGATGACAAAATAGTCATGCCGCGCTTTGCGATTGAGCGCAATGATTTTATTGCCTGCCGCTTCTGCCATTTTGTCATCTCCCTTTGGATTTTATACATTACACCGTCTGCGTACATTTGTCAAGAAAACATTGTCATAATTCCCCGCGATTTGCAAGCGAACGACCGAGCGTTACTTCATCTGCATATTCAAGATTGCTACCCACCGGCAAACCATAAGCAAGCCGCGACGCTTTGATGCCAAGCGGTTTCACAAGCTTTGCAAGATACATCGCCGTCGCTTCGCCCTCCACGGTAGGATTTGTTGCCATGATGATTTCTTTCACTTCACCGTCATGCAAACGCGCGAGCAATTCTTTGATGCAAAGCTGTTCCGCGCCGATGCCGTCCATCGGCGAAATCAGCCCGTGCAACACATGATACAGCCCTCTGTATTCACGCGTACGCTCAAACGCCGTGACATCGCGCGGTGTTTCCACCACGCAAATAATCGACGCGTCTCTGTTGGGCGCACCGCAAATGCTGCACACATCTGTTTCCGTAAAATTCTGACATACGTGGCAGCGATGAATTTTGGTATGCGCATCCGTGATAGACTGTGCAAAGGCAAGTGCGTCTTCTTTGCTCATGCCAAGCACCTGATAGGCAAGGCGCGTTGCGCTTTTGCGTCCGATGCCCGGCAGTTTTGCAAATTGTTCAATCAGCCGTTCGAGCGGCGCCGCATTCAATCCCATTGCCACTGCCCTCTCTTATAGTCCCGGAATGTTGAGACCGCCGGTGATGGCGCCCATTTCGGTTTCTGCCGCTTCATCGGTAACGCGCACCGCTTCGTTGACTGCCGCGGTAATCAAATCTTCCAGCATTTCCACATCGTCTGCCTGCACGACATCGGGATTGATTTTCAGCGCCGTCACCTGATGTTTGCCTGTCATTGTGAGTTCTACCATGCCGCCACCCGATGTGACGCTGTACGTTGTTTCTTCAAGCTCTGCCTGTTTTTGCTTCATGTTTTCCTGCATTTTTTGTGCTTGTTGCATGAGCTGCCCCATATCCTGTTTGCCGTATCCTTGCGGTAATCTTGCTTTCATTGTCCATTTCTCCTTTAATTTTCATATACAATCTGCACACCTTGCTGCGCAAGTTTTGCGAGAGAATCTTCTGTCGTTTGCTGTGTTTCTGCTTTTTGCACCGGCTTTTTATACGGACCGATGGCATAGTTTTTGCCGGTTACTTCGGCAATGGTCTGTTTGATGCTGTCAAACGAACTTTTATGTTGCCGCATGTATTCCGTGAACAGTTCGCTGCCGTCAATCAAAACGCGTCTGCCGTCATAGTATGCCCGCGAGTTGCGCATATTGACAAACAGGCATTTGTCTTTGGCTTCCATGGCTTGCACCACTGCCTGCCAATCGGCAAACAATTCTTCTTTTACACCTGCCGCCAATGCCGGCGGCGGATTGAGCGGCGGTGAGGGCGGCACGGGCGCTTGCGGCGGCGTTTCGCTGACGGGCGCCGTCTGACTGTGAATCAACTTCGGCTGCTGCTCATAAACCGGCATCGGTGCGCTTGCAAAGGTTTGCGGCGCCGCCTGCGGAGGCACCATCGTTTGCACCTGCACAGCCGGTGTACAAAGTTTAAAAATCGCAAGTTCGAGTTCAATGCGCGCATCGGTTCCTTTGCCCATTTTATCAAGCGCTTCACAAAACATTTGAATGCCGCGCAGCGCTTCTTGCTGTGAAATTGTTTTTGCAGCTTCGAGATAACGCTGTTCTTCCTCGACGCTGACACCGGTGAGCAAATTTTGTCCGTCCGTAACACCGGCTAGCAGCAAATTGCGATAATGCAGCACCAATTCGTCACACAGGCGTTTGATATCGATTGATTTTTCACGTAGCGTCGCAACAAGTGCCAAGGCATTCGGCGCGTCTTTGTTTGCAATCTCCTGTCCCAAATCAAACAAATACGTTTTATCCGTCACGCCTGCCATGCGGCGTACAACGTCTTCATTGACCTCGTCCGTCACACCTGCACAGGTATCTAAAATAGACAGTGCATCGCGCATTGCACCATCAGCAAGCCGTGCAATCAAGCCTGCCGCACCGTCCGTGAGCGGGATTTTTTCTTCTTTTGCGATATACAGCAAGCGTCCGGTAATTTTTTCCGGTGAAATGCGCGTAAAATCGTATCGCTGACAGCGTGAAAGAATGGTCGCGGGGACTTTATGAATTTCGGTTGTCGCCAAAATAAAAATCACATGACTGGGCGGTTCTTCCATGATTTTGAGCAGTGCATTGAACGCCGCTGTGGAAAGCATATGCACTTCATCGATGATGTACACTTTATAGGTGCCGACGCTTGGCGTATAGGCGGTTTCGTCGCGTAAATCGCGGATATTGTCCACACCGTTGTTGGACGCCGCGTCAATTTCAACAACGTCCATCACGCTGCCGTCATCAATGCCGGTGCATACGGAACATTTACAGCAAGGATCTGCACCGTTGCGATGCTGACAGTTGACAGCTTTGGCAAAAATTTTGGCACAGGTGGTTTTGCCCGTGCCGCGCGTACCTGTAAACAGATACGCATGGCCTACTTTGTCGTGAAGAAGCTGATTTTTGAGCGCCGTTGTGATATGTTCCTGTCCGACGACGTCCTCAAACGTTGCGGGACGCCATTTGCGATACAGTGCGCGGTACATCGAATCACTCCTTGTACAAAATGTAAAAATCGTAAAAAAACGGACAGGCCACGGCGAAAAACGCCTGTTATGCCGCTGGGCATACGGAATGCAGGCTGCCTGCGGCGCACAAGGCAAACTACTTAATGCTGCTCGGTTCCCCGTCTGACATGGTTCATAGCGCTTCATCGCACAGGGCCCGCATTCCGTATGCCGAACAGCACACACCTTAGCTCTGTCCGGTTTCTGTTTTTAATTATACTATATGCCGCGTCAAATTGCAAGAATAAAGCGCACAGTGCATGATGTTTCCGTTTGCGCAAAGGAAATCATTGATATTGATTATGCGCACTGCTCAAAATAAATGGCACCTCATCTGCGCTTGCAAATGAGGTGCCGTTTGTTTTGTGTTTTAAAGAATCGTGCCTTCTTTGGGGCCGCCTGCCGCATTGCTTTCATCGGTGTCGATGTGCATGGCAGTTGAAAAGTTTTCGCTGACGCGAATGACAACATCATCAAACACAAGTTTGCGGTCATTGTCGCCGAGCGCAACTTTCACATTGTCTTTGTCGGCAACACCCGCCGCGGCAGCGTCTGCCGGTGTCATGTGAATATGACGTTTTGCGGCAATAACGCCTTCCGTTAAGGTAACTTCGCCCGCCGGACCAACAAGTTTGCACGGCGCAGAACCGGCAATGTCACCGGATTCACGCACAGGTGCGGCAATGCCGGCGGAACGTGCGTCCGTCAAGCTGAGTTCTACCTGTGTCGCTTTGCGTGTCGGACCTAAAATAGAGACATTGGGAATTTCCTTTTTCGAGCCTACCACGGTGATACGCTCATTGGAAGCATATTGACCCGGCTGTGACAGTTCTTTTTTGACCGTCAACTGATAGCCTTTGCCAAACAGGGTTTCCAAATCGGCATCTGTAACATGCGCATGACGCGCAGATGTTTCTACTAAAATATTCATAAGAAAGACCTCCTTTTCTTTAGAGAATCTCTTGATATGTGTCGAAAGGTTCTCTTACACTTCTATTTTAACAAGAAGTGATGCAAACTGCAAGCAATTTATGCTATAATAATCGAAAAACGATTATTATATTTTATTTTCATGCGCACGCTACGCGACGCACAATTATAAATCGTAAAACAAAGGATGGATATGATGGATTTTGAAACATTAAAACAAACTTGTATTGCCTGTGAAAAATGTGATTTGTGTAAAACACGTACACAGGTTGTGTTTGGCATGGGCAATCCGCAGGCGGAAGTGTTGCTGATCGGAGAAGCTCCCGGCAAAAACGAAGATGAACAGGGTTTGCCTTTCATCGGACGCTCCGGACAGTTGCTTGACCAGTTTTTATCTGCCATTCATTTGCATCGCGAAAGCAATCTCTTTATCACCAATATTGTGAAATGCCGCCCGCCGGAAAATCGCGACCCGCTGCCCGCAGAATGGGATGCGTGTATCCCCTATCTGCGCGCGCAATTTAAAGTGATACAGCCTAAAATTGTACTCTGTCTCGGTCGCATTGCCGCACAGCGCATCATTCGTCCGGATTTCAGTGTGATGAAAGAACATGGACAATGGACTGAAAAGAATAATGTGTTTTACACCGCTACGCTCCATCCCGCCGCACTGCTGCGCAATCCGAACAACAAGCCGCTTGCCTTTGCCGATTTTGTGGCGCTGCGCGAAAAAATCGAAGCCGTCTGCACACATACGTATCCGTAAACACACAAATCGCGAAAGCCGCAAAGAATCTGTTCTTTGCGGCTTTATTTTGTGTCAAAAACAACGGTTTTGCATAGGATAAAGCAAAAGGGGTG
>JAVWRA010000105.1:0-4995 GCA_036635095.1 Ruthenibacterium sp.
CATCATAGGCGCAAAAAAGCGAAACAGCACCTGACAAAGTCCTTTGTAAAGCGGCACCTTTGCGGTATCCGCCAATGTTACCTCGCGGCTTTGCGATATCGTTGCATCAATATCCGCCTTGACATCGCGCACCATATGCCCGCCATAAAACGTACAGCAGTTTTCAAAGTGAAGATACAAGCTGCGATAGTCCATATTGGCACTGCCCACAATTGCAATTTTATCGTCGCTCGCATACATTTTTGCGTGTACAAAACCGGGCGTATATTCGTAAATATGCACACCGGCGCGCAAAAGCTGTGGATAATAACTCTGCGTAACGTAATACACATACCATTTGTCCGGCATACCGGGCGTCAGAATGCGCACTTCAACCCCGCTTTTTGCCGCAAGACAAAGCGCCGTTACCATTTCGTTGTCGATAATCAGATACGGCGTCACAATGTCTACGTATTTTTCAGCGCGTTGAATGACATTAAAATAAGCGCTTTCTGCCACGTTTTCATCATCGAGCGGCGAATCACAATACGGCTGCACAAAATCAACATCTGCATACACACCGCGCGGCGCATAGTCACTGTATGGCGAATTGTTTGTGGTGACGAAGTCCCACATTTTCAAAAATGTGACCGTGAGCGGAAATACGCCCGGCCCTTTGAGCAGAAAGCCGGTGTCTTTCCACACGCCGAATCGCTGTTTTTTGTTGATATATTCATCGGCAAAATTGATGCCGCCCGTGAAGCCCGTCTCACCGTCAATGATGGCAATTTTACGATGGTCTCGATGGTTGAGCATTTTATAATCGGAAATATGCCACGAAAAATGGATGGGATTGAACGGATAACATTTGATGCCGCACCGACGCAGCTTTTCATCATAATCGCCCGGCAGCGTGAACAGGCAGCCGAAACTGTCATACAAAAGGCGCACATCAACGCCTTCCGCTGCCTTTTGCATCAAAATTTCAAGCGTTTTATCCCACATTTCACCTTCTTCAATGATGAAATATTCCATGAAAATCGAGTGCTGCGCCGCCTTTATCTGTTCGAGAAAACGCTCGAAAAAGTCTTGTCCGAACGGAAAATATTCGCTACTTGTATTGCTGTAAAGCGGTGCTGAGCCATTGCGCTGCAAATAAACCGCACTGCGCACGAGTGTGCTATCCTGCTCATGCAGACGCTCCATCAACGCATTCTGCTGTATCATTGCCGCAGCGGCGTTCTTTTCAATCTCATAAAACTGTTTTGCTTTGCGCGGCGAAATACGGCGATTGCCCCACCACAAATAAAAAACGGCACCGGAAACCGGCATTGCCACCACCAAAAGCACCCACATGATTTTATAGGCGGGGTTGAGATTGTCACGCTCAAAAACAATGACCACAACCAAAACACTGACCAGCGTAAGCAAAGTATATGCCACGGTTCCAAGCGTGTTGAGCCAGAGAAACGTCGCCGCAAACACGCCGATTTGAATGAGCGCAAGTACGCCGATTAAAAAAGTGCGCGAAAGTAAAAACCGCAGTAATTTTTTCAGTGAACTCACCCTCTTTCTGCGTTTTCACAGCAATTTTACTTTTGATTGTCATACTCAACTTCATCCGGCAAAGTCAGCGTTTGGCGCGTTGCGTCAAGCTCTGCCATACTGCCGATTGGCAGCGTGAGCATCGGATGTGTATGGGCGCAATCGAACTGTGCAAGAATCGGAAATGTGACAGCTCCCATGACTTCCCGCAAAATTTCATACGGCTTTCGACCTGTTTGCAAATCGTCAAAATGCTCATGTTTTCCGAGAATCAACCCGCCTATTTTGTCGAATACCCCGCTGAGTTTTAACAGTGCAAAACTGCGTTCGATACACGCTGCATCTTTCAGACTGTCCTCCAAAAACAAAATGTCGCCTGTCTTGATTGCAGGGAAATAATCCGTATTCCAAATGCCCTGCATGGTGTCAAGATTGCCGCCAAGCAATCTGCCGCGCACTTTTCCGCCCTGCACCGTGACAAGTTCGTTTTTTATCGGCTTTTTGGCGCACGTCTGCGTGTTCCAATCGACAAATTCTTCCGTCCAAAACGCGGGCGTCGGCAACAGAAACGGCAGCTTTTTTTCGCCCGTCACGACGGCGGAAAAGTACGCAAATGTTTCCTCCACAAACGGCGGATATTCGCCGAAAGACGCAGCCATCGCCGGCCCGTAATAGGTGGTCAAACCTGTTTTTGCATACACGGCAAGCAACAATGCGGTCACATCCGAATAGCCGATGATGATTTTGGGATTGCGGCGCAGCGCATCATAATCCACATACGGCAAAATGGAATTGGTGTTCATGCCGCCAATCGCCGCCATGACGCATTTCACCTGCGGATTGTGCAACAGCGCGTTCAATTCCTGCGCCCGTGCCGCAATGCTGCCGGAACGGTAACCGTCTTGTCTGCCGGTTAAACTGCCCTCCAAAACGGAAAATCCCTTGCTTTCCAGATAATGTTTTCCACGTTGATAACGCGTATACGCTGTTTTTGTCGCCGGTGATGACGGTGAAAACACTGCAATGGTGTCGCCGGCTTGCAGCTTCGGTGGTTTCATTGTCTCCCCTTTCTACTATTTGGCGAAGGAGTCGAAATCATATACTTCCGGAATGGCTGCGTTTTCTTCGCCCGTCAATGCGCAGTGCAAATTCTGCCACAATGTACCGATGGCAACTTCACCCTCCCGCAAATCAGGCACAAAAAGACCGCCCTCCTGCTCCAAAATTGCCTGCGCTTTTTCATACGCACCAATCTGATACAGTGCCTCTGCCAGATACAACCGAATGCGCGGCTCATTCGCCACGTCCTGCGGCAACGCAGCGGTAAGCTCCGCTATCATCGCCCAGCCGTTTGCGCGCGCAAGAATGCGATAGCTTTCTTTCACATAAGAAACATCGTCATTACGCAATAAAATTCCTTTTTTCGCATATGCAATCGCCGCGTCTGCGTGACCCTCACGCACCGACATTGCCGCCAATGCGTGCAGCGTCCATGCGTTTTGATGCAGCCGATCCGCCTCAACAAATTCACGTTTTGCAAGCGCACAACTCCCCTGCTGCCAATAGACAAGACCGAGATGATAATGTGCATACCAATTGGATTTTTCAACGGTCTGTGTCGCTTTTTGCAAACGGTTCATCCAAAACGCGCCGTTGATATAGCTGCCTGCGGCGGCGTCATTCCGCGGTGCCGGCAGGCGACCTGTCTGCATAAAAGCGTACCACTCATTCTGCCGCGTATCACTGTGCGTGAAATCAAGATGCTCACACATCGGTGCCGCGCCGCTTTCCGCGCGCACTGCATTTTCAAGTGCGGCACTGCCGCTACCCTGCTGTAAAATAGTCGTTGCCTTTTTTGTGGCAAACCCGCGTGCCGTTGCCTGTGCAGCGGCGAGACTCGCGCTCTGCGACGACACACACACAGCAAGACTGTTGCTTGCGGTGATAAAATCCGCATCGTTTTCCGCAGCCGTCAACTGCACGGGACCATACGCCTCGACCCAATCCCAAGTTGTATGCGGTGCCATCGGAATGCAGCCATACTGCGTTTTGCCGATGCCCGCTTGAATTTCCACGTAACGACCCGCTTTTTCGGTCAGGAAATTCTGCCAGTGTGCCGACCCTTTGTTGTTTCCCCATGAAAACAATTTGCGGCTCTGCAAGCGTGATGTGGAAGTGTGCAGCATGCCGCAGCCGGTGGCATCTACATTGGCAATGAATTTCGGGCTTGTTTTCGGAATGTCGAAAAAGTAATCCACCTGTCCGGGAATCGTGCAGTATCGGGACACATCCTGTCCATTGACATAAGGCACACTGACCTTGCTCACATTGGTTTCGTCCGACGTATAGGCACTGTCGGCAGGCACCAAAACGCGACCGTTTTCGTATTCCGGCACCGCCATATTGCTCCACCAATACATCGGCACCACCTGCGCTGTGGGATTCGTGATACGCATTGCACAAAAAAGGCGCGGCGCGGTTTCACTGAGCCAGAAATCCATTTGATACACTGCGCCGCGAATGCGCTCATATTCATACATGCGCAAAATCGGCTGACCGGATTCTGTTTGAAATGATGCCGCAAACAACCGCTCTGTTGTCAGCGGCGTGTGACCGATTACGCCAATATTCCACTCTACACCACCGGAAAACCACGCATTACGCACCGCAAGATTAGAGCCGCGAATAACATCGTTGGTGTAAAGCAAGTTGCGATTTTGTGTTTTGTCGAACAGAACCCACAAACGACCGCCGTATTCCGGCAGAAATTCAGCACGTAAATAGTCGTTTTCAAGCACCGCAACTTTCACCGCCGCATTATGAACGCGTTGGCTGTAAACATTGCGATGACGATATGGATATGCCGTTGGAAGCGCACCATATCCTTCGTAAATTTCATCGGTTTCAGAAAGATTAAATTGCGTTTTATTTTGCAAATTACCCAGCGGCATTAAATCCGGCACGGATGCCTCCGGTCCAAAACTACCAATGCGTAATGTTTTTTCAGTCCACGTAAGTTGTGATATCATAAAAAGATTTTCCGCCCTTCTCGATTTCCTGCACAGTACGCACAGAATAGTCCCTTTTATTGCGCCTATATTACGCGCGATAGTATCATCATAGCATGGTGTTTAAAAAAGGGCAACGTTTCTTATCGAAAATCTTGAAAATTTTCTGAAAACACCCCTTGCATTTCACGAAAAAAAAGGTTATAATAAAAAAGCTTTCCAAAAGCCATGCCGGTGTGATGGAATTGGCAGACGTGCGGGACTCAAAATCCCGTGGTAGCAATACCGTGTCGGTTCGACCCCGACCACCGGCACCATCACTTCATCATGAAAATGATACGAAAAAACCACCTTTTATCGGGTGGTTTTTTTGCTTTTTGCTTTTTACTCGATGTTTTGCAATACTTCTGTGCCGTCTTTGAATTTGAATAGTAACCTTTCTTTTGTGTACACTGTCACCGAT
>JAVWRA010000106.1:0-4913 GCA_036635095.1 Ruthenibacterium sp.
GACATCGTGCCGACACGCTTTGCGGGCGAAACTGTGCCGGAAAGTGCGTGGCGAGTCAGAGAGGTGACCGGCGGTGTGGTGTTGCGCGTCGCATACGACAAATCGCGCGGGAATTATATCGATGTCACGACACAAAAAGGCGTGTTCGAGCGCTATCAGCATCTTGCGAAAATACTGGTGCAAGTAGGGCAAAAAGTGGCGCAGGGCGCTGTGATTGCCGTGGCGGGCAACACGGGTAACAGCACGGCGCGGCATCTGCATTTTGGTGTGTACCGCGGCGGCAGCGCCGAACGGAATGCTATCGAGCCGAGCGCGTGGGACGGTTTGCCCAACAAAGCAGGCATTTACAGCGGCAACAACACGGTAGACGGCACGGCGACACCGCCTGTTCCGCCGCCCGCACAGGCGAATCGCTGAAACAGAATAAGGCAAAGCAAACCCCGCAGCAGCCGAAAAACTTCGGTATGCTGCGGGGTGTTTTTTGTGCGTAATTTTTGCAAAAAGCTATCTTGTCAGTTGGTGTTTGCGGTCGATGTTGACATAGCTTTCTTTTTCGCCGAGCTTCGCAAGCTGCTCTTTCAGCCACTTTATATCTGCGTCAGAGCCTTTGAGTTCTTTCAAAATAGTGTCTGCACTTTCTGCATTTGCTCTTATTTTGCGCACCTCGCCGGTGTTGTCGGCATAATACAGCGGCAATTCATAGCCGTATGCACCGTCAATATGATTGACGCGCGAATTGAACGTGGAGCCGAGCGGATTATACAGTGCCGGACAATAGGTCAACACCTTTTGTGCAATCGGGGTAAACGCAACGCCGGACGTGTTTTTTGCCAAAATGGGATTGTATTTGTAAATAATAAAGGCAAGAAAAACCGTGGAGCCTGCAACGGACACCCACGCGAGCCGTCTTGCATTTTGCGCGGTGAACAATTCCGAAATATAATACACAACGGCAAAGAGCAAAATCGGCGCGCCCCACACATTATACCGCGCAATGCCCGACATGCCGCAGTTGATGTGCGGCATGAACGAATACACAAAAATAAGGCATACAAAGCAGGCGATTATTTTGAGATACGGCACAAATTTTTTCATGCAGGCAAGCAAAAGCATCACTGCCGCAACTGCCAAAATCAAACTGTAGTATGGGAAATATCCGAAATTCAAATCGCTGACATACGCCCACATGCGCGGAAAAACAGCGCCGATTTTGTTTTCGGGCCCGATGGCGGCACCCGGCAGGCTGATGTGACCGGTATAATAAAAATTGTACGCAAACGGAACAAGCGCAATCACATAAATCAGTCCGTATGAAATAATCGGTTTCCAATGGGCAAGCCAGCACGGAATGACGGATTTCCAGTGTAATGCGTCATTATCTTTCAATATTTTGAATAAATATTCAGCAATCATGAAGATGCCCAGCACCAATATCACAGGGTTTAACGTGGAGACAATCGACACCGCGAGCGCCGCTTTTGCATATTCTCCGTTCAGCCAATACTGCATGGTCAACACAATAAAGGCGTAAATAAACACCTCGGCAGACATCCAATGCACGTAAAACACAATGGGATTGACTATCAACAGCAGCAATAAAAACAGCTTTTTAGGCGGTGCCAACCTGCATTTTCGCTGCACGGTCCACATCATAAAAATCAAAAGCAGCACATTTGTCAGCGGAAACGCGGCGGTTGTTTCCAGTCCCAATGCACGTAAAAGAAGCACCGCCGGCACACAAAATGCCGAATATGTGCCGAAATACCAAGCTATTTCAGCGCCGCTGCCTGTTTTATAGCCGGTGAGAATATAGCTGTCAATGGTGGACGCCAGTTCCGGAAATATTTCTTTGGCAGCCGCAATATCGCTCTGTGACACGCTCATATTTCCGTCGTTGATGAGTGTGGCGGTCAATAAAGTAAAATCATCCCACTCCCCCACCGGCGGTGCGTGATAGAGCAAGGCAATCACGAGCAAAAACAGCGATGCCGTCAGAATCACTGCTTTTGTAACGGTATTCCAAGTAACTTTCATCTTAATTTCTCCTCAATATCGCAATCTGTTTTCGCATAAAATCGCCCCGCAAAGGGATAGCGCCGTTTCACAGGCGGATATATAATTACAAATCTGTTTGTCATTATAGCGTAAAAGCACCGAAAAAGCAAATGCCGTACCGCACTTGCGTCACGATTTTTCAAACAAAATCAAATAGGCGCCATAGCCTTGTGCCGCCATCTCCGCTTTCGGAATAAAGCGCAGCGACGCACTGTTGATGCAGTAGCGCGTTCCGTTTGGCGATTCGGAATCATTTTCAAAAACATGCCCCAAATGTGCGTCTCCGATGGCGCTTTTCACTTCGGTGCGCTGCATTCCGTGGGAAGCGTCCTCTTGATAGCGCAGCACATCTTCGCTGATGGGCGCCGTGAAGCTTGGCCATCCGCAACTGCTGTCATATTTATCAGACGATTGAAACAGCGGCTGCCCCGTGGTGATGTCCACATAAATGCCCACGGCGTGATTGTCCCAATTTTCGCCCGTAAACGGGCGTTCCGTGGCGGCGTTCTGTGTGACGGCATACTGTTCTGGCGTCAACTGCTTCAGCTTTTCCTGCGATGGTTTTTCATAGGATTGCTCCGCCGTAATCAGCGCAACGACATCTTCGATTTCCACTTGCGGAATGTGGCAGTAGCCACTCGGATTTTTCTCCAAATAATCCTGATGATACGCCTCGGCATCATAAAAATTGACAAGCGGCGCATGTTCCACGGCAAATGCCGCATGTTTTTTCATTTCCGCCGCAACAACGCGTTCCACGGTTTTTTCGCTGTCCGCATCATTATAATAGATGCCTGTTTGATATTGTGTGCCGATATCGTTGCCCTGTCGGTTGAATACCGCGGGGTCAATCACGAGAAAATACGCCTGCAAAATTTGTGTAAGACGAATTTGCGCGGGGTCATAAACAACGCGCACCGTCTCCTTAAAGCCTGTGCCGCCCGTGCAAACAAGCTCATAGGTGGGCTGCGTCACGTCTGTGCCGTTGGCATAGCCGCTGACGGCATCTATCACGCCGGGCAGTGCCTGCGCCAATTTTTCCATGCCCCAAAAACAGCCGCCCGCAAGATAAATTACCGCCGCACCCTCTTTTTTTTGATAGGTTCCGTCATAGCCTTGCCCCGTCACCGCGTTCGCCTCCTGTTTCGTTTGTGCCGCATTTTTTTCGGCAGATATTTTTTGTGTGCAATTGCAAAAAAGCAGCATACAAAACGTGAGTATTCCGACAACCGCCGTCCATCTTTTCATAGAATGCACCTCCTGTTGCTAAACGCTTTCTGCTTTTATTGTACACAGCGAATGCGGAAAAGCAAGAAAATTCCGCAAAAATCATTCCTTTATTTTAATCTATGCCATGTGAATGCAAATCTGCATCTATAATTGTTTATTTTATTCTAAAATGTTATACTGAATTGCGGGATATAAAACTGACGAAAGCAGGCAATCAATATGACAAATAAACCGAAAATCGGGCTGGTCTGGCTTGGAAGCGGACTTTTGCGCGTTTATATGAAATCCAAATACAGTGCTAGTTTGCGCCGTGCGGGTGCTGTTCCCGTATGGCTGCCGTGGACAAGCGACCCGTCAGAGCTTGCCGCCGATTGTGCGCGCTGCGACGGATTTGTTTTTCCGGGCGGTGCCGACATCAATCCGCTGCTGTATGGCGAAGAAAAAACAGCGCTGTGTGAAGAACTTTGTCCCGCGCGTGATACCATGGAGCCTGCGCTTTTAAAATTGGTGCTTGCGGCAAAAAAGCCGGTTCTGTGCATTTGCAGAGGATTGCAACTGCTGAATGTTGTGTGCGGCGGCACCTTATATCAAGACATCAACGGCTTGCCAAACGTTGCTGCCGAGCATCACACCGACTTCAAACACCGCGGCAGCTACACCCACAGCGTCACCGCCGCGCAAAGCTCCGCACTGTACAAAATTGTGCAAAAAGAACAATTTAACGTAAATTCCATTCATCATCAATCCATCAAAACACCTGCACCCTGTCTTGTCATCACCGCGCAAAGTCCTGCCGGTATTCTCGAAGCCGCAGAGCTTGCCGATTATCCGTTTTGCATCGGTGTGCAGTGGCATCCCGAACATCTCTCGGCATCTCGTGCCGACCAACAGGCGCTGTTCAACGCGCTCATTGCGGCATGTCGCTAAAAAAATAAAAAGCTGTGCGGTTTTATCAATCGCACAGCTTTTTTGAATGAATTTTAACTTTTTTCCAGAATTGTTTTTGCTTCCTCGTCGCTCAAATCATAATGGTAGAACAGGCTGTAAAATTCTTTTGCCTCTGCCACCATGTCATACTGAAACTGCTCCGGATACAGCAGATTGCCAAGCCATTTGATGCCGATGATACGATTGATTGCCGGCGGACGGTCCAGCCAGTTGTACGGGCCTGAGGGAATTTGATACACGCATTTTTCCTGTACTGCTTTTAAATCCTTGAACAGCGGATCTGTGCCGATGGTGTCATAAATACTGCCCGGTCCTAAAATCATAACGTCAGGCGCCCAGAGCAGCAGTTGTTCCATGCTGATTTGATTGCCGCCGCTGCCGGAAGTAACGGGGATATCGGCAACGTTGACGGCGCCGACCAAATCCAGCACTTCGCAGTGAAACGAGCCGCGCGGATTGGTTTGTAAACCGGTGTCGCCCTCGCCATAATACAAGCGCACACGTTTATCTTCCGGAATTTTCGCGACAGCCTCGTTTGCTTCGGAAATGGTTTTGTTGCAATAATCCGTCAGTTTCTGCGCTTCGCTTTCCATGCCCAGTAATTTGCCGAGCATCGCATACGAATCGCCCGATTTTTGCAGATAATTTTCAATGAACACGACCGGAATCCCAATTTGCTT
>JAVWRA010000107.1:0-4882 GCA_036635095.1 Ruthenibacterium sp.
ATCGTGCCGATAGAGGCTCGCAATATAATTGTTGCGGTCGTCTTGCAGCATGCTGCTTTCAATGACAGTGCCCGGCGTTACCACACGGATAATGTCACGTTTTACAATGCCTTTTGCCGTGGCAGGATCTTCCATCTGCTCACAGATGGCAACCTTGTAGCCTTTGGCAATGAGGCGCGCAAGATAGGTTTCACACGCATGATGCGGCACGCCGCACATGGGCGCACGGTCTTCCTGCCCACAATCGCGGCCGGTCAGTGTCAATTCCAGTTCTTTTGACACCAAAATGGCATCATCATAAAACATCTCGTAAAAATCTCCCAGTCTGAAAAAGAGAATTTTATCGGGATGCTGCTTTTTGATTTCGAAATATTGCTGCATCATGGGAGAAAGCGCCATTGTTATGCCCATCCTCTGTATTCAAAATAGAAAATTAGTGGCAGCCGGAGCAAGAGGAACAACTGCCGGAGCAGCCTTGTGTCGGCGCTTCCACGCTCATCGGATCGCCACCGTTGACAGCGGTGTTGATGATGGCGTTGATATAATTCACAACGCCCTCCAATTCTTCTTTTGCTTCGTTGTACGATGCCATGCTTTCATTTGTCATGATATCGTTATAAAGCTGATTTACTTTGGTGTTGAGCTGTGCAATTTTATCTTGATCTTTGTCCTCGTTTTTGGATAATTCTGTGTTTAAATCAATGCGCGCCAAATTAAAATCGCCGATGAGCGCTTGCAGTGCTTCATCGTTGTCGTTGAGCTTGCGTGTGCCGTCAAGCGCCACATACGCTTCTTCTTTTTGCAGTTGTGCTGCCGCCTGTTTGAACATTGTAATTGCATCTATTGCCATTATTTTCTCTCTCCTTGAAAAATTTATTGATTGTTTAATACGCCTTTTAAAACAGCGCCTTTTGCACCGTTGACCGTCACATCGACAAACTGTCCGATACTGCTGACATCGCCTGCAAATTCAACCGTCATATTATTGTCAAAGCGACCGCAGAGCATTCCGTCTTCCCGTCCTTTGTTTTCAACAAGTGCGCGCATGGTTTTTCCTGTCATACCGGCACAAATTTCACCGACCACGGTTTCCTGCAATGCAAGCAACTGTCCGATACGAGCGCTTTTGGCTTTGTATGGTGTTGCGTCCGGCATATTTGCCGCCGCGGTACCCGCGCGTTTTGAATAAATAAACGTGAAAAGCTGCATATAGCGCACTTCTTGTACCAGCGCATATGTCCGCTCGAAATCTTCGTCTGTCTCGCCCGGAAAACCTACAATAATATCGCTGGAATAGGTCATTTCAGGCAGCGTTGCTTTAGCATATGTGATGAGATTCATATAATCTTCCACCGTGTATTTACGGTTCATCTGCGCCAAAATAGAGTTGGAACCGGATTGCACCGGCAGATGCAAATGCTTGCAAATGCAGTCATGTGCCGCCATGGTGTCAATCAGCTTGCGCGACGCATCTTTGGGATGACTTGTCATGAAACGCACACGGTAATCGCCCGGCACGGCAGCAAGTAAATTAAGCAAATCGGCAAAATCGATTTTTTCATCAAGACCCTTGCCATAAGAGTTTACATTCTGCCCGAGCAACGTAATATCTTTGTATCCGCTTGCCACAAGCTGTTTAAATTCCGCCAGAATATCGGCACTGGTGCGGCTGCGTTCCCGCCCGCGCACATATGGCACAATACAGTAGGAACAAAAGTTATCACAGCCGTACATAATCGGCAGCCACGCTCGGAAGGTAGAATCTCGCTGAATGGGCATTCCTTCAATGATGTCGGGACGGTCTTCCGGCTGTTTGAAAATTTTCTTTTTGAGGGCGATTTTGTCGCAAATCATCTGTGGCAGCGTGTCAATGCTGTTGACGCCGAACACAAGATCGACATATGAATAACTTTTTTTGAGGGTATCTACCACAATTTTTTGCTGTGTCATACAGCCGCAAACGGCAATCAGCAATTTGGGGTTGGCTACTTTGAGCGGTTTGAGTGCGCCCACATTACCAAATACGCGTTGTTCCGCATGTTCACGCACAGCACAGGTGTTAAACACAACAAGATCCGCCTCTGACGCCTTGTCACAGCATTCATAACCGACGTCCAACAATACGCCCCTTATTTTTTCACCGTCATTGACGTTTTGCTGACAACCGAAAGAATGCAAATACACTCTTGGCGTTCTGCCATAATTTTTGGCAATTACCTGTGCGGCTGTTTCGTTTTTAGTAAACTGAATGGGCTCCATTTCTTACCTCGCATCATTTCCGCAAAATGGGTACACTTTGCTAATATATTTAATCATTATACCACTTTATACCCTTTTTTACAAGCAAAACCACCCCATATCTTGTATGATGCAGGGTGGTAAAATTTTATTTTTTCTTTTTTGCCAAAAGCGGTTTCAGATAAACGCCTGTAATCGAATTGGAATTTGCCGCAATTTGCTCCGGCGTACCCTCTGCAATGATTTTTCCGCCGGCGTTTCCGCCCTCCGGACCGAGATCAATCACATAATCGGCGCGCTTGATAACATCGAGATTATGTTCAATCACAATGACCGTATTGCCCGTTTCAACAAGCTTGTCCAAAACTTTGACAAGCTTGTGTACGTCTGCCACATGCAATCCTGTTGTCGGCTCGTCGAGAATATACACGGTCTGCCCTGTTTCACGTTTGGCAAGTTCAAGTGCAAGCTTGACGCGCTGTGCTTCACCACCCGAAAGCGTGGTGGCACTCTGCCCCATCTTGATATAGCCGAGTCCGACATCCACAAGCGTTTTGATTTTACGGTAAATACGCGGAATATTTTCAAAAAACGTACAGGCTTCTTCCACGGTCATGTTCAGCACATCGGTGATGCTTTTGTCTTTGTATTTCACTTCCAATGTTTCGCGGTTATAACGTGCGCCTTTGCACACCTCGCACGGCACATAAATGTCCGGCAAAAAGTGCATTTCAATTTTGATGATGCCGTCGCCCTCACACGCTTCGCACCGCCCGCCCTTGACATTGAAGCTGAAGCGTCCCGGCCCGTAGCCGTGCATTTTCGCCATTTGCGTTTGTGCAAATACATTGCGAATATCCGTGAACACTCCGGTATATGTGGCAGGATTGGAACGCGGTGTGCGACCGATGGGCGACTGGTCAATGCCGATGACTTTGTCCACCCATTCAAGCCCGCGCATTTCTTTGTGTGCGCCCGGTTTAATGCGCGCACCGTTCAAATCGGCACAAAGGCGTTTGTATAAAATTTCGTTGATGAGTGACGATTTGCCGCTGCCGGAAATGCCGGTGACACAGGTCATCACGCCAAGCGGAATTTTCACATTGATGTTTTGCAGATTATTCTGTGTTGCGCCGATGATTTCGATACAGTGTCCGTTGTCTTTGCGGCGCTTTTCCGGCACTTTGATGGATTTTTTACCGCTCAGATACTGCCCTGTGATGCTGCGCGGTGCGGCACAGATATCCTCGATGCCGCCCTCGGCAATCACTTCACCGCCATGAACGCCCGCGCCGGGACCGATATCGACAATCCAGTCTGCCGCGCGCATGGTTTCCTCGTCGTGCTCCACCACAATCAAGGTGTTGCCAAGGTCGCGCAGACGCTTTAAAGTGGCAATCAGTTTTGCATTATCACGCTGGTGCAGACCGATGCTCGGCTCATCGAGAACATACAATACACCGGTCAGCGCACTGCCGATTTGCGTTGCAAGCCGAATGCGCTGGCTTTCGCCGCCCGATAATGTGGCGGCGCTGCGAGCGAGTGTGAGATAATCAAGTCCCACGCTCTGCAAAAAGCCGAGCCGCTCACGAATTTCTTTTAAAATGCCGTCCGCAATCAGATGTTCGCGCGGCGTGAGCTGTAATTTGCTTAAAAATTCCAGTTCTTCGCGCACACTGAGCTGTGTGAATTTACTGATATTGATGTCGCCCACCGTCACGGCAAGACTGGTCGGCTTCAAACGGTCTCCATGGCAATCGGGGCATTCCACACCCGTCATGGTGTTTTGAATTTCCTCTTTCATCCACTCGGAATTTGTCTCGCGAAAGCGTCGTTCAAGATTTGTGAGAATGCCCTCAAAATCGGTGCTGTATTCGCCGTAACCGCGGTCAGTCTCGCGCGTCATCTGCAGCTTTTCGCCGTTTGTGCCGTACAGAATGGCGTTTAATCCCTCTGCGGAAATATCCTTCATTTTGGTGTCGAGCGTGAAGCCGTATTTTTTGCCAAGACCTTTGAAATACATCTCGCTGATAGATCCCTCGGCGTAATACCAGCCGCTTGCCTTAATGGCGCTCTCACGAATGGAGAGGTTTTTATTGGGAATCACGAGTTCGGGGTCAACTTTCATAAACGTACCAAGACCGGTACAGGTTTCACACGCGCCGAATGGATTGTTGAACGAAAACATACGCGGCGAAAGCTCCTCAATACTGACACCGTGTTCGGGACAGGCATAGCTTTGGCTGAAATGCAGTTCTTCGCCGTCAATCACGTCAATGGTAATCAATCCGCCGGTCAACGCAACGGCAGTTTCAATGGAATCCGCAAGCCGTCCGCGCACGTCATCGTTCATCACAAGACGATCGACAATCACGTCTACATTGTGCTTTTTGTTTTTTTCAAGCTCAATATTTTCGTCTAAATCATAAAGATTGCCGTCGATGCGTACACGCGCAAAGCCGCCGCGTCGCGCCGCATCAAGTTCTTTTTGCTGTGTGCCTTTGCGTCCGCGTACAACCGGTGCAAGCACTTGAAAACGCGTTCCCTCCGGCAGTTTTTGAATTTCATCCACCATTTGGTCAATGGTTTGCTGCGTGATGGCTCTGCCGCAGACAGGACAATGCGGAATGCCGATGCGCGCATA
>JAVWRA010000108.1:0-4879 GCA_036635095.1 Ruthenibacterium sp.
AGTTGCCAACGACCAAATCGGCGGCAATTGGCATGTCAGCGATGCCGCGCTTGCAAAACTGGTGGAACTTTGCACCGATATCTGCCGCCGCAACGGCATCAAACAGCTCCGCTTCACCGGCGACAAATTCGGCAATTTAACCATGCACAAATACTTCGCGGCAACGCTCTGCCCGGGGCCGTATCTCGAGGGCAAATTTGCCGATATCGCACAAAAAGTCAACGAAAATCTCGCGCCGCAAAACACGCTCTACAAAGTACAAGTAGGCGCATTCTCGCAAAAAGCAAACGCCGATGCCATGCTCCAAAAACTGAAAGCCGCAGGGTTTACGGGGTTCATCAAAGAAGAATAGAAATGGCGGTGCTATGGCAGACAAGCACTTTTTGACAGTATGGGAGGGTCAATGGAATGAATGAACAGCAGAAAGAAACAATTTGTAAGATGCGTGAGGCCGGATTTGGATACACGAAAATCGCACACGCGCTGACATTGCCGGCAAATACCATCAAGTCTTTTTGCAAACGAAACAACCTTGGTGGCGTTGCCGTGAAGTCGGAGAAATTGCGGCTTGCGAGTAATCGTTTTTGTTTGCAATGCGGAAAATTTCTTCCGCAAAATACCGGTCACAAGCCGCGCAAATTTTGCTGCGACGCCTGCCGAATTACTTGGTGGAACACGCATCCTGACGCAGTGAATCAAAGAGCCATCTACACGCAAAAGTGTGCATTTTGCGAAAAAACATTTGCCAGTTACGGAAACAAAAATCGCCGTTATTGCTGCCATGCCTGCTATATTGCCGATCGCTTTGGAAAAAACGGTGCGGCCTCATGACAACGGAAGAATTTAACCGCGAAATCATCTATCAGCTCACAATGTCCATGCTGCGCAAGATGCAAAAAACGGGCTGCATAACACAGGCGGACTACGCAATCATTGAACCAATGATACGACAGAAATACGCCCCGTTATTGGGCAGTATATATTGACAAATTACTTGATAAATCGTTTGTTTTACGCTAATATGAAGCATGAAGAAACCGCGTTTTCATAGGAAAGAAGGCAGAGAAATGGAGCGCACAATTCATACGGTGACATCGCCGATACCGTCGATTCCGAAAAAAATCCGTGTTGCGGCGTACACGCGCGTGTCAAGCGGAAAAGACACGATGTTGCATTCATTATCGGCACAAATTAGCTATTACAGCGATGCGATTCAGCAACACAACGACTGGACGTATGCAGGCGTGTTTTCAGACGAAGCGATGACCGGTACAAATGATTCTCGTGACGCGTTTCAACGGTTGCTTGCGGATTGCCGCGCCGGTAAAATTGACATGATTCTCACGAAATCCATCAGCCGATTCGCACGCAACACCATCACTTTGCTTGAAACCGTGCGAGAACTGAAAGAATATCACGTTGACGTCTATTTTGAACGTGAAAACATTCATTCCATCAGCGGGGACGGCGAACTATTGCTGACCATTCTCGCGTCTTTTGCGCAGGAGGAAAGCTTGTCTGTCAGCGAAAACTGCAAGTGGCGCATTCGCAAAAATTTCAAGGAGGGCCGCGCCAACACGCTGCGTCTTTATGGGTATGACTTTGTCCATTACAGGTTGGTGGTCAATCCGGCAGAAGCGGAAGTGGTGCGCGGCATTTATGCGGACTATCTCGATGGCATGGGGAAAAACGCAATCATGCGAAAGCTTACGGCGATGGGTGCGCCCACAAAAGATGGTGGTCGGTGGTCAGAAAGCACAGTTGACAGAATTTTGCGCAACGAAAAATATGTCGGAAATTTGCTGCTGCAAAAGACCTATTCTAAAAATCATCTCACAAAGGAAATCCGCGTCAATCATGGAGAACTGCCCATGTACTATGTGGAACATGCGCATGAGGCAATCATTGCGCAAAGTGTGTTTGACGCGGTGCAGACGGAGATTGCGCGGCGCAGAAAATGCTATGTTTCCCAAGCAAAAGCATCTAACAAATCAGCCTTTACCGGTAAAATTCATTGTGGTATTTGCGGCGCAAATTTTTATCGCAAGACAGACAAGGCAGGCACAAAAGGGGAAAAGCCGATTTGGATTTGTAAAACCGTCAAGGTCAGCGGCAAAGCATACTGTGGCGCAAAAAAAGTGCCGGAGAGCATTCTTATGGAAAATGCTGCGGCGGTGCTTGGGTTAGCTGTGTACGACAGTGCAATTTTCACGGAGAAAATACGCGAGATTCGGGTGTCGGATTCATCCACGTTGGTGTTTGTTTTTCAAGACGGTCATGAAATCACACGCACATGGCAGAACAAATCCCGACGCGACAGTTGGACGCCTGCAATGCGCGAGCAAGCGCGAAAAGCTGCGTATAGCAGAGAAAGGGGCGATATACCGTGCAAACCATCACGGTGATTCCCGCAAGTTTACATCGATTCAGCGCCGTGCCGCTCAGTGCGGCGAAGCGCAAGCGTGTGGCGGGATACGCGCGAGTGTCCACAGATCAAGACGAACAACTCACGTCCTATGAGGCGCAAGTGGACTATTACACAAAATATATTCAGAAAAATGATGACTGGGATTTTGTCGAAGTCTATACGGACGAGGGAATTTCGGCAACAACAACGAAACATCGCGATGGCTTCAACCGCATGATATCCGATGCGCTCGCCGGTAAAATCGACCTCATCATTACAAAATCGGTGTCACGTTTTGCCAGAAACACCGTGGATAGTTTGACAACGGTTCGTAAACTCAAAGAAAAAGGCGTGGAGGTCTATTTTGAAAAAGAAAATATTTTTACGCTCGATTCCAAGGGAGAATTGCTCATCACAATCATGTCCAGCCTTGCGCAGGAGGAAAGCCGCTCCATTTCAGAGAACGTCACATGGGGACAGCGCAAGCGGTTTGCGGACGGAAAAGTCAGCTTGCCATACGCACATTTTCTCGGTTATGACCGTGGTGCGGACGGTTTACCGGCAGTGAATGAGGAGGAGGCTGTCACGGTACGGCTTATCTATCGGCTGTTTCTTGAGGGGAAAACACCGCATGGCATTGCAAAACAATTGACCGCAGACGGCATTCCAACGCCATCGGGCAAGGAAAATTGGCAGCCGGGAACGATTCGCAGCATCCTCACCAATGAAAAATACAAAGGCGATGCGCTATTGCAAAAGCGGTATACGGTTGATTTTCTCACGAAAAAGAAAAAGGTCAACGAAGGAGAAATACAGCAGTACTATGTGAAAAACAGTCATACGGCCATCGTGAAAGCAGAAGTTTTTGAGATGGTGCAACAAGAAATGAAGCGCCGAAAACAAATGCCCACACGGCATAGCGGCACAGATATTTTTGCAAGCCGGATTGTGTGCGGAGAATGCGGCGCGACGTATGGCGCGAAAGTGTGGCATTCGACAGACAAATATCGCAAAGTTGTTTATCAGTGCGACGGAAAATTTAAGGGCGATACAAAATGTCATACGCCGCATTTTGACGAAGAAACCATCAAAAAGCGGTTCGTGGCGGCACTCAACAAACTGATTGCCGGCCGCGCAGACATTTTCGACAATTTTGCCGAAATCGGCGATGCAATTTTTGCCACAGATGCCCTCGACCAAGAAATTGCTGCACTGCAAAGTGAAATGTCGGTTGCGGCAGAATTGGTGCAAAAATATGTGGAGGAAAATGCGCGCAGCAAAGTCAATCAAGAGGAGTATCGCGCACGATATGCAGACCTGCTTCACCGTTTTGAAACGGCCAAAACCCGCTTTGTGGCATTGACAGAGCAACGCAAAGACAAAGAAACCCGCAGAGAAACAACGCAAACATTTCTTGCGGCGCTGCATCTGCAAAACGATTTTGTGACTGAATTTGATGCGCGTCTTTGGCATACGTTGCTTGATTTTGTCACCGTTTACACTGAAACAGATGTGCGCTTCACATTCAAAGACGGCACAGAAATCAACGCGTAAAAGCATCGTTTGCGTGGCAAAAAATCAATTTGCACCCACCTAGCAATTTTTGCACCCACTTTGACAGGTGGGTGCAAATTTTGATGCGCTTGCGCAGCCGTGACATAAAAAGCCTAGAAAAATGCGACAGAGAATCAAAACGGATAGGCAAAAAGAGCGGAACAAGCGGCAAGCAAAATAAAAAACAACGATAAATAGATATTTATTATAAAGAACACAAAAGCACCACCTCAAAACAAGGTGGTGCTTTTGTATCAACAACGGTTGAGAAATTTGGCGGACAGGGTGGGATTCGAACCCACGTACGGTTGCCCGTAACCTGATTTCGAGTCAGGGCCGTTATGACCACTTCGATACCGCTCCGTATTTGGTTTTCGCGCCTCTCAAAAATCAGGGTGGCGCGAGCTGGGGTTGGAAAAAGTCCCGCAACCCTGCGGTTACGGGACTTTTTTTGGTGGAGACGGAGAGGATCGAACTCTTGACCTCCGCGTTGCGAACGCGGCGCTCTCCCAGCTGAGCTACGCCCCCGAAAGGATACTTTGACATTATACCATACTTTCGCACCTTGTAAAGCCCTTTTTCCCGGAAGTGTCAGAAAAATCTGATTGATAATTTCAGGAATGTGTAGTACAATACTAGCAGTCTTTCCTCGCGCTTCGGTGTGGGGCAAGGCCGCACTAGTTGGGGAGTTAGCGGTGCCCTGTACCTGCAACCCGCGACAGCAGGGATGAATCCCGGCCCCCGGACTTTTTTTGTGCCGTCTGCCCTAGGTAAGTAGCGATGATAAATCGGTCCTGCGCAAGGTCGCCCCGCAAACTGTGTCAGGCGGGGAACCGAGCAGCACTAAGCGGACAGCGATCTGTGCCGCGGGAGTGCCGCTTTTGAGCCGGCTGCCTAGGTTACGGGTATAAAGAAAGC
>JAVWRA010000109.1:0-4845 GCA_036635095.1 Ruthenibacterium sp.
GGACAGCCCTGTGCAAAAATAGCCGTGCGAATGCCGGGGCCGTCCACAATGGAATCGTCCATAATGCCGGCGATGTTGATTGTTTCACTCATACTAGTGTGCAAGACCGTGCTTTACGCGGTCACGCTCCTCGGCTTTTTTGGCGTCATTCCATTTATCCATCGTGCCTACGAGATATCCTGTGATGCGGCGAATGCGCTCAAAGCCTACATCTTTGCCGATTTTAACTTCTTTGTCTGTGTGAATTGTCATGATAAATTCCTCCTAAAATGTTGTTATTCGCAGCCACAAAAAGATGTGGTGCCGGGATATAGTTTTTGTAATTCCGCCAATTTTTCGGGACGGATTGCCTCGCCCTCACGCCGTCCGCAGCGCGGGCAAACTTCGCCGATAACGCCCACATAACCGCACACGGGGTCGCGGTCAACCGGATGGTTGATGCTGCCGTAGCCGATGCCGGCATCGTGCATGCAGCGCACAACGGATTCAAACGCTTCCACGTTGTTTGTGGTGTCGCCGTCCAGCTCGACATAGCTGATATGTCCGGCGTTTGTCAGCGCGTGGTAAGGCGCTTCGGTGTTGATTTTATCGTATGCGGAAATGGGATACCAAACCGGAATATGGAAGCTGTTGGTGTAATATTCGCGGTCGGTCACGTTTTTGATTTCGCCGAACCGCTCACGGTCCATGCGCACAAAACGACCGGAAAGTCCTTCAGCCGGCGTTGCCAGTAACCCAAAATTGAGATGCAGTTCCGCTGCTTTGTCGTCGCAGAATTTGCGCATGTGGCGGATGATGGCAAGCCCTTTTTCCTGCATTTCGGGGCTTTCGCCGTGATGATGCCCATAGAGCGCCGTCAAGGTTTCGGCAAGTCCGATGAAGCCGATGGACAGGCTGCCGTGTGTGAGAACTTCACGCACATTGTCGTTGGGACCAAGCTTGTCGGAATCAAGCCACACGCCCTGTCCCATCAAGAACGGATAGTTGTAAACATGTTTTGCGCCTTGAATTTCAAAGCGGTCGAGCAATTGCTGTGCCACAAGTTCGAGCCGTTCATCGAGCATTTTGTAGAATTTCTTTTCGTTGCCCGCGGCGAGAATGGCGATGCGCGGCAGGTTGATGGAGGTGAAAGAAAGATTGCCGCGTCCGAATGCGATTTCGCTGTCGGGGTTTGCGGGGTTTGCCATCACGCGGGTGCGGCAACCCATGGTGGCAACTTCCGTTTCAGGGTGTCCGGCTTTATAATATTGTAAATTAAACGGACTGTCGAGGAATACATAGTTCGGAAACAAGCGTTTTGCACTCACTTTACACGATTGTTCAAACAAATCGAAGTTCGGGTCAGTGGGGAAATAGTTGACGCCCTCTTTGACTTTGAAAATATGAATCGGGAAAATGGCAGTTTCACCGTGACCGAGACCGGCGTCGGTGGCGCTTAAAATATTGCGAATTGCCATGCGGCCTTCCGGCGTGATGTCGGTGCCGTAATTGATGGAGGAAAACGGTGTTTGCGCACCGGCGCGGCTGTGCATTGTGTTGAGATTGTGGATGAAACCCTCCATCGCCTGATAGGTCTCGCGGTCGGTCTGCTGTAGCGCGCGGCGGCGTACATTGCCCACCAAATGCGCGGCGGTGGCATTGTCAAGCCTGCCGGATTCAAACAATTCTTTCACGACGGCGGCGTCAAATGCCTCGGTATCGTCGCCCATGCGCACGGCACCGCCTGTGGCGGATTCGCCCGCGGAAATGGCGCGCGCGGCAAGCTCTTTTTCGTTTTCGGTTTCGAGGTGATCCTCCAAAACTTCCTGCAATTTGCGCGCATATACTTTTGAAAATGTTTTGCGCACACCGTCCGCCATAGCGTAATCAAAATTCGGCACACCTTGCCCGCCGTGCTGGTCATTTTGGTTCGACTGAATGGCAATCGCGGCAAGTGCCGCGTAACTTGCGATGCTCTGCGGCTCGCGCAGATAGCCGTGACCTGTCGAAAAACCGCCCTTGAACAGGCTGATTAAATCAATCTGGCAGCAGGTGGTTGTGAGAGCATAAAAATCGAAATCATGAATGTGGATATCACCCTCGTTGTACGCTTTTGCCTGTGCCGGCGTGAGCAAATATGCCGCATTGTACGCCTTTGCACCCGCCGTGCCGATTTGCAGCATACTGCCCATGGCGGTGTTGCCGTCAATATTGGCGTTGTCGCGTTTCATGTCGCTTTCGCGCGCGTCCACATTGGTAATTTCGTCGATGGATTTCATCAAACTGGTGTTGGCTTCACGAATGCGTGTGCGGTTGGCACGATACAAGATGTATTGTTTGGCGGCGTCGGCAAAACCGGCGGACATCAGCTCTTTTTCAACCGCATCTTGAATCTGCTCAATCTGCGGCGGCGCATCTTTGCAAGCGGCAGTCAGGTTTTCCTGCACGGCATCGGCAATCTGTTTGGCACTTGCCGCATCGCCGACACCGGCGGCCGCAAGCGCCTTTAAAATGGCAGAGGCAATTTTGGTTTCGTCGTACAATACAACGCGCCCGTCGCGCTTAATAATGTTTTTAATCATGTTTTTCTCCTCGTTAATCGCGCTGAAAGCCGTTGCTTGCTGCCGCACCCCTCACGCTAAATATAGAACACGATTCATATTATCACACTATATATTGTGTATGTCAAGTAAAAGCATTGCCAATTTTTTAATTTTTTTTTGTGACATTTGCCACAATGCGATTTTCTGCGTATAATAGAGAATAAAAAGAAACAAAAAGAGGTTTGACGATGGAATACTCCGGCGAAATGCGCAGCAGCAACGGTGTTTCTTATCTGCTTACGCGCAAAAAAGTGAAAAATATCAACCTGCGCATCGGCAAAGACGGCACCGCGAAAGTCTCGGCGTCGCCGCGCTGTCCGCTTGCGCAGATTGACGCGTTTGTGGCGCAAAAAGCAGGTTGGATTGCCGCCGCACAACAAAAAATGCGGACAATCGAAACACAACATCTAGTGGTATGCACTGTGTCACCACAAGATGCGCTTTCCCTGTTTGATACGGTCAGCCGCGCAGTTTTTCCGCTGTTTGCAGGTGTTTTGCAAAACAAGCCGCCGGTGCTGAAAGTGCGGCTGATGAAAACGCGTTGGGGCGTTTGTATGCCGGCAAAACGGCAAATTACGCTCAATTTACGCCTTGCGGAAAAGCCGATTGCGGCGGTGGAATATGTGATGATTCACGAATATGCCCATTTTTTGCAGCCGAATCATTCCGCCGCATTTTGGGCGATTGTGGCAAGGCTGATGCCCGATTATAAAGCGCGGCAGGCACTGTTAAAAAACGATTTTTTATGATATAATAATCACTAACGCGATTATTATATCATCTTTATGCGCACGCTACGCGACGCGCAATTATATCATAAATCATTCTTGATTTATGATATAATACATACTATATATGGAGAGGAGCGTGTGCTGTGGACAAATACAAACGTCTTGTGTCAAATACACTGCTGTTTGCCATCAGCACATTTTCCTCGAAGGCTCTCAGCTTTTTTTTGACGTCCTACCACACGCGTGTGCTGGACACCGCTTCGTACGGCACGATGAACGCCATCACCGCCATTGCGGTGTTTCTCATTCCGATTGTGTCGCTCGGCATCGCAAATGCGGTCATTCGGTTCGGCCTTGAAAAAGGCGTCTCCAAAAAGCAGGTGTACACCAACGGCGTTTTGTCGGTTGGTGCGGGTTTTGTGATTTTACTGGCGCTTGTGCCGTTGTTGCGGCATGTTCCGTTCATTGAAAACACGGTGGGCGACTACTGGGTTTTGCTTTTAATTTATGTGCTTGTGAGCTGTTTGCGCACGCTGAACTGCCAGATTGTCCGTGCCAAAGAGCTGATTCGCCTGTATGCCATTGACGGTATATTATGCACTGCTACGAACTTATTGTTCAATATTTTATTTTTATCGGTGTTTCAAACCGGCGCACAAGGGATGCTGCTCTCCATCATCTGCTCCGATGGTCTCAGCACTCTTTTTCTGTTTTGCGTCTCAAAATTATGGCGGCTGCTTGATTTCAAACATCTCAATTTGCCGCTGTTTCGCAAAATGCTTGCCTATGCCGTGCCGCTCATTTCCGCCAGTATTTTTTGGTCGATTACGAGTGTGAGCGATCAGCTTTTTGTCACCGAAATGCTCGGCGAAGATTGGAACGGCATTTACAGTGCGTGTTATAAAATCCCGACGCTGCTCACGATTGTCGCCACGATGTTCACGGAGGCATGGCAAATTTCCGCCTTTACGGACGGCACCAAAGTGGGGCGCGAACACTTTTTCTCCAAAGTTTTTGGCATGTATCAAAGCATCATGTTCATGTCTGCCGCGGGCATTGTGTGGCTGTGCCGCCCGCTCATGAGCATTTTTGTCGCAAAATCGTACTATGGCGGTTGGGTGTTTATCCCTATTTTGACCATCGCCACCGTGTTTGCCAGTTTGAACAACTTTTTAAACAGCATCTACATGGTTGAAAAACGCAGCGGATTGTCGCTGATTACCATGGCGCTCGGCGCAATTGTCAATTTGGTTCTCAATGCCGTGCTGATTCCTATTTGGGGCGTGAACGGCGCCGCCGTCGCAACGCTTGTAAGCTATCTTGTGGTGTTTATCGTGCGTGTCGTGAATACACGCGCGCTGATTCGCATTGATTTTTCATTGCTGCAAATGCTCATCAACCTCGCCATTCTCGTATTGGAAAGTATGATTTTGATTTACGAGCTTCCGCTGTGGGCGCTGTGGTGTACCTTGCTGACCGCGCTGATGATTGCGCTGAATTTCTCGGGTCTGCTTGAAACGGCGGGCAAATTG
>JAVWRA010000110.1:0-4823 GCA_036635095.1 Ruthenibacterium sp.
GGAATGACTTTGCATCCCCGCACCCACAATGCTGACCTTTGCCACATTGGCGTCGATTTTCACACTGGTTCCGCCGATGCGCTGCATGTTTTCTTCGAGAATGACACGCGCCGGTTCTGCGTCCGCAAGCGGCACTGTGAAAATCAAGTCCTTATTATTGCCTCTGCCGGACGACTGCAAAATAATATCCACGTTGATTTTTTTCTGCGCCATCAAGCTGAACACCTTGAACGACATGCCCGGTACGTCCGGCACCTCTAAAATTGAAATTACGGCAACATTGGTATCTTTTGCCACTCCTTTGATTAACATTCCTTCCACGGCGATAATCTCCTTTACAATTGTACCGGGTACATTCGTCAGCGACGAACGCACCTCCAGATTGACAGCATATTTTTTTGCAAGCTCCACGCTGCGGCTGTTGAGTACCTGCGCACCGAGACTGGCAAGCTCCAACATTTCATCAAATGTAATTTCATCAAGCTTTCGTGTGCGCGGCACAATGCGCGGGTCGGCGGTATAAACACCGTCTACATCTGTATAAATCTGACACAAATCCGCACGAAGCGCTGCCGCAATGGCAACCGCACTGGTGTCAGAGCCGCCGCGCCCAAGCGTTGTGATGTCATCATAACGGTTCAGTCCTTGAAAACCTGCCACCACCACCACACGATTTTTGGACAGTTCGCTTTCGATGCGCTCTGTCTCCAGTTTTTTGATGCGCGCGCGTGAATAGGTGCGGTCTGTGCGAAAGCCTGCCTGCCAACCCGTCAAACTGACGGCGGGACAGCCGATTTCGCCGAGTGCCATCGCAAGCAGTGCAATGCTGATTTGTTCGCCTGTCGCAAGCAGCATATCCATCTCGCGCTGGGAGGGATCGTGTGTAATTTCCCCTGCTTTTTCAATCAAATCGTCTGTGGTATCGCCCTGTGCCGACACCACAACCACAATATCATCGCCGTCATTGTGCCTGTTTGCCACAATGCGCGCCACATTAAACAGATGCTCGCGGTCACACACGGACGAACCGCCAAATTTTTGTACAATCAAACTCATGCTTGTTTTTCCCCCTGTATAGTACGATTCACTGTCAATTTTGACAGACTGTTGCGCCTGTGTTGTCCGCCGTAAAGCGATGCAACGTAAACGCGTTGAGCTGTGCATCCTGCGTGAGCGCGACATTTGCCTGCGTGAAAAACGCGGCATTGTCCGCACGTACAACGGCAAGAATTGTCGGGCCTGCACCGCTGACAAAAGTACCCATGGCACCCAATTTTTCGCACAGCGCAAACACGGCGCCGCCGCCCGCAATCAGCGGCAGACGATATTGCTGATGCAGACTGTCCTTGGTTGCCACCGACAAAAAGTCATACTGCTCCGTGCAAAACGCCGCGGAAAGCAGTGCCGCACGCGACAGATTATACACGGCATCTTTGCGTGACACCTCTTTGGGCAATACGGCGCGCGCCTTTTCCGTCAGCAATTTGAAATTTGGCACAAACGCGGCAAACGCAAGGGTATTTGCAATGGGTTTTTGCAGCGCATATACTTTTCCCTCGTCAAACGCAGACACCACAAAACCGCCGCGCAGTGCCGGTGCCACATTGTCGGGATGCCCCTCCATCTGCGTTGCAAGCGTGAGAATATCCTGCGCCGAAAGCGGATTGTGCAGCAGTGCATTTGCGCCGAGAATGCCCGCTGCAATACACGCCGAGCTTGAACCCAAACCGCGCGCCATCGGAATGGCATTTGTCTGCACAATGGACAGCCCTTTGAATGGTTTGTCGCACAGACGGTACACCTCTTGTGCGGTATGATATAGCAGATTGCCGGGTCCCTGCGGCACAAAACTGCCATCAGATGATGTGATGCTGATGCCGTCCATCTCCGCAAACGACGCGGTATTGTACAGCGAAAGCGCAAGTCCGCAGGAATCAAAGCCGGCGCCCAAATTGGCGCTTGTGGCGGGAACACTTACTTTTATCATTGCGCGCCGCCTATACATGCCACAGCTTGAGCGTGCTTGCCATCGGCATTCCCGCATCGGCTGCCTTTGTGCGCAGCTCTGCCAGCATATCTGCCGTTATGCCGCGCAAAATGAACGCTGTTTCGCCGTCTGAATGGTCAACAAGCTCAATTTTTCCGCATAGATTCTGTGCCGCATCGGGCGCTGCATTTTGCATTCGCACATAATAATCCGACAAATCCGGATCCACAAAGCAGCCGTCAATCGGCTGTGCTTCCTGCCAAAACAGGCTGTCGTGAATTTTTGTGCCGTTTTTCAGCGCGTCAATCACGTCTGCCACCACCGCACTGGCAGTTGGCAATTTGCCGGCGCCTTTGCCGTAAAACACCACATCGCCCAGCATATCGCCTTTGACGGATACTGCATTGAACACATCTTCCACGCCCGCAAGCTGATTTTCACGCGGCACAAAACACGGCTCGACACCGCAGGCAATTACGCCCTCTTCACTGCATTTTGCCCATGCAATCAGCCGCACGGCACACATCATGCGCGCCGCAAGCTGAATGTCTTTCACGCTGACATTGCGAATGCCGCAGGCGGGAACATTTTGCGGATAAATATGTCTGCCGAACGCAAGACTTGCCAAAATAGCAATTTTTCGCTGTGCGTCAATGCCGTCCACATCGGCGGACGGGTCAATCGTTTCGGCATATCCGAGGCTTTGCGCAAGCTTGAGTGCCGCATCGAAATCCATGTTTTCACGCGTCATTTTCGTGAGCATGAAATTGGTGGTACCGTTCACGATGCCTGAAATTTCGCTGATGACATTGGCGGCAAGACATTGATGAATCGGCGTGATAACGGGTGTGCCGCCGCCGACGCTTGCTTCAAACAGAAAGCAAACCTTTTTCTGCCGCGCAATTTGCAGCAGCTCTGCGCCGTGTGTTGCCACGAGTTCCTTGTTGGACGTCACCACATGACGTCCGTTTTCAAGCGCCGATTTTACATAAGTATACGCCGGTTTTAAGCCGCCGATGGTCTCCACCACCACGCTGATTTCGGCATCGTTTAAAATAACATCCAGATTGTTGACAAAAAGTTTTGCGTCCGGATGCTGTGAAAAATCACGAATATCACAAATATATTTTACCGTAACAGGTTGACCGGCACGGCGCGTGATGCTTTGCTCGTTGCGCCGCAGCACTTCCAATACACCGCTTCCCACTGTGCCATATCCTAAAATTGCAATTTTTGCCATGCTTTTTCTCCTTTTATGAAATCTTGTCTGCGTCATCTTAAAAATATTTATGCGCCGCGTCGTATATCTACCACTGTGCGCTGTGTTTTGAGTTTTGCGAGCATTGCGTCAAGCCCCATTTGCATTCCGCCCGTGCGGATGGACACCGCCACCTGTGCCGCGCCGTTTTCGGGCGTTGCCTGATTGATGGTGACAATGGAGGCACCCGCCGCCGAAATCCCCGCAAGCAGCGTTTGCAACGCGCCGGTTTCGTCGAGCAGCGTTGCGTTGACGGTGATAACTTCTTTGCTGTTTTCAGCATCGAAAATACAGTCTTTATACTTATAAAAAGCACTGCGCGAAATGTCAACCAGTTTTGTGGCAGCCGAAACATTTTTCGCACTGCCGTTTGCCAGCAGTTCTTTTGCCTTGATTACTTTGCCGAACACGTCCGGTAACACACTGACATCCACCAATAAAAATTGCTTTTCCGTCATGCGGTTTCATTCCTCCCACTTGCATTTGTGTATTTCTATCGCGGACATCTGTTCTCCGCACGATACAATCCGCAACGTTTATACTATAGCATGTTTGCGTATCAAGTACAAGTGTAATTGTGAAAAAGTCATTTTTTTGTAAAATTTTCAGATAAAGGCGCAAAAATGGGGGTCGATACTGTCATCGACCCCCATCTTGAATCTATGCTGTTTTAGTGTCCGCCGGTACACACCGGCAAGGTGGTGGTTGCTTTGTAGTAGCCCGTCACTGCCGGACAGCCCTCTCCCGCATAGTAGCCGGTGACTGCACAGAACGCGTGTTTCACCACGGTTTCATCAACAGGGAACTCTTTCACCGGATATTTCACGGTGTCTGCCTGTTCGGTGTTCATGATTTCGCGCCATGCGTTTGCGCCCGGATGTGTTCCTTGGCGCGGACGGTATTTCATCATCGGTTCGCTTTCATCATAACCCCACCATAACGCGGTGACATAATACGGTGTTAAACCGACAAACCAAACGTCTTTATTTTCGTTGGTGGTGCCTGTTTTGGCAACACTGTCCATGCCGGCTGCATCTGCGGACATGCCGCTTGCCGTGCCGCCGCGTCCGAGAACGTTGCGCAAAAGACGATTCATGATATAGGCGGTGTCGCTGCTGATTGCCTGCACCTTGTTGACATTCGGCTCAAGGTCGATTTGCCCGTCCGGTGTTTCAATACTGGTGTAGGAATGCAGACTGTAAAACACGCCGCCGTTGCCATACATTTGATAGGCGCCGGCTATTTTATACGGTGAAACGCCCGTGCGCATGGAACCGAGTACAAGCGGCGCCAAATCTTGGTCAAATTCTTCGCTGAGGGTGTCGATTTCAAGCGTGTCATGCGCAAAGGTGAACATATCTTTTACGCCCACAAAATCGCCGTATTTGACGGCAATGGTGTTCAAGGACTGCTTGAGCGCTTCATATACCGTGACCGGCCCGTTGGTGTACGTGTTAGAATAGTTTTTCGGCCAGCCTTTGATGACTTTTCCGTTTTCGTCTCGCGCTTCATCGGTGAACGGCGAGTCGGTTTGCGTGGTGGAATATTGTGCAATATTGTATTCGATGGCAAGCGGAT
>JAVWRA010000111.1:0-4805 GCA_036635095.1 Ruthenibacterium sp.
TCCGATTGCTTCAGCACACCTGCCGATGCACAATGGCTTACGGATTATAACGATGGTACGGGCAGTTTTGCAAGACATTTTGCCGCAGCATTCGACACGTTTCAAACATTGATTGAGCATAAAATATTGCAGCCAGGCGACCTTGAAATCACTTATGCCGACCGCGAATTTATGCTGTTTAACCGCGAATGTGCCATGGTGGAAGATTCGACATTGCTTGCGCGCAGGGGCGAAGATTTCAATGGCTCAACCGACGAATTTGGGTTGATGCCATTTTTCAATCCCGGCAAAAGCGGCGACTGGGCGCGGCTGTACCCCGTGTGTTACATCGGACTGAACAAGCACCTTGAAGAATTTGCAAACAAAGAAAAGTACAAGCTGATTCTGCGTTTGATGGATTATATCAGTACGCCCGAGGGTCAACTTGCACTCGCGGGTGACACCGGCGGTATGTACTCCAGTTTGAATGGCATGCCGCCGCCGGAAATTCCGGAAATTGCAGACATTCATTCCACACTGCTGCATGGACGCTGCACCGTGTTTCCCGTCCTCAAAAATGCACAAAGTGCCTTGCGCACAGGTCTTGCCGGCATGGTGGCAGGCACTTTGACCGCCGCCGACGTCGGAAAAATGGTTGACGCACAAAATACCGCACCGTCTGCTGCCGCGCCGCCCATTGTTTTAGGCAAAGCAAAAGATGATTTTTCGCTGACGGAAACAGCCAATTTCATCGCAGACGCCATGCGAAAAGAAAGCGGCTGTGACATTGCACTTGTTCTTGACAACGGCAAAGACGGAAAGACGAACGGCAAAGGCATCTGCGAAAAGATTTATTCCGGTGACATTACAGAGACGGATTTGACGCAAATTATGCCCGATTTTCGGCAGGGCGAAAGCGGCACATTATGGAAAGTAACCATGACCGGCGCCGATTTATTGCACACGCTTGAATATGCCATTCCTGTGGAGAACAACAGCACCGGTTGGTTTTACTATTTTTCCGGTTTGCGCATGGACTATGCACCCGCGGCAGCGCCCGGCACACGGATTCACCACATCACCGACACCGATGGCAACGCCATTGACCCGCAGCGCACCTATTCCATCGCCATCATGGACGGCAGTGTGCCGGAAAGCTGTATTATTTCCTGTGAAAAAACAGGGATTCTCATTTCCGATATTTTGAAACGCGCCTTTGCGCAAGGTGATATTGCACCAAACCGTGATGGTCGTTTCGTCGTTTCCGCCCCGAACGCAGCATAAAAAAAGCCGCTGTAGCGGCTTGCTGATGCAAACACGCGACATGCGGCGCTGAGAATCGTCACTCTTGCCCTGCCGTCAGCTCCAATACGCCATGCAGCAAATAGCGGGCATCTTCTCCGTTTTCCGAGCAAGTGCAAAACGTGAAAATTCTGTCAGTTGCGGCAGGTACAACGGTGCTGACGAAATCTGATTTTTCTTGCGCTTCACGCAAAAACTGTTCATACTCCTGCGGGGTGTCATAATCCATTTTCAAATCATATTGTGCCGCTTCTATTGCATATCCGCTGAACAACCGCACCGTATATTCCGCCGTGGGGGTATAGAGTGTCATTGTCGGAAATGTATCGTAATACGTCTGTTTTTGATAATTTAACAGGCTTGTAAGCATCAAATCGTTTCTGTAAAAATTATGTCCGAACACAATGGACTGCATCTGTGAAAAATCTGTTTGATTGCGATAATCCAAAAAAATACATCCTGCCGATGACCATTCTTTGTGGATATCATGCTTGAGATAATAGCTGTTATCATCACCCTGCACAATGGGATAATCAATTGGCGTTCCGGCGCATTGCAGCCACGCGATGGCATCGCTGTTGATTTGCGCCAGCCGCGCAAACTGAACAGGCGGAGCATACAGTGTTTCTTCCGATGCCTGTTTTTTTTGTGAAAGCACCTCGGTTTGCAACTGTGCATACTGCGTTTTGTTCTGCCTGTCCTGCCGCAATAAAAGCAAAAGGCGTACGCCGAAATACAGCGTAACACCAATCAAAATCACCAGTAAAATCCAGAGCAATCGGTTGAAAATCTTTTTTCGTCTGCGCTGTATACTCATAGGCGTCCCCTTTACAAAAGTGTGCGAACAACGGCTGCTGCGCCGCTGTTCGCACATTTTGTTTTGATGTAAAATGCGTATTATCCGTTTGATTTTTTCTTGTCTTGATAAACGCGATACAGAATGACGGCAAGCAAAATCACGAGCAAAAGCAAGCTGACACATAGTCCTGTAACAATTTTTTGATAGCTGTCCTGTACACCGGTTTTCGGCACACTACCGCCCGGTGTCGGTGTCGGCGTGGGTGTCGGCGTGGGTGTCGGCGTGGGTGGCACAGGCGGTATCGGTTTTTCATCGCCGTCATCGCGCATTGTGCGTATTTGCACAACGGTGTCTGCCGACAGCACCAAATTTGCCAGTTCGTCTGCCGTATATTGAATATTGTTTACAAAATATCCAATCAGTTTCCACTTTTCCGTGGGCGTACTCGGCACACGCACCTGCGGCACATTTCCGCTGCCGATGGCGCTGCCTTTTTTGATATCTGCCCGCGTAAACGCAAGATCTGCCTTGTCGTTTTCACGCACCACATAGGTCACGGTGATGTCCTCTGCCACGCTGCGCTTTTTCAGCACTACTTCAATGGTTCCGCTCACAGAAAAGTTGATGGCGAACGGCTCGGTTACTGTTTCACGATAACCGCCGGCATTGGCACGAATCATGTATTGAATTTCGGGATGATTGGGTCCGAACACTTTATACGTCACCGCCGCGGCGGGGTCGCCTTGCGCCGGATTGGTGCTGCCGCTCTGCTCGCTTTTGATGACAATTTCATCGGGCAAACGCGGTTTTACCAGATGCAGCGTTACGTCTGCATTGGGAATTAAATTGCCGTTTTCGTCTACAACACGCACAAAAAGCAGCGGATTGTTTTCATTGGTGTCCGGCAGATTTTTCCCGTCCGTAATCCAAAGGCGCACAATGGTGTGGTCGCTTGTTTCGCTATCGTTTGGCGTTGCGGCAGCAAATGCCGTTTGCGAAGCACAGGCGGCAAGACAAAGTGTTAAAATAAGCGCGCATACACGTTTCATAAATTCCCTCTCTATTTACGGTTTCTCTTTTTCATCGGAAACCAGCACCACGATTTTGAGCGCGGTCATGCCTGCCTTTTGCAGGGTTTCGGGGTCGTAACAGGTGAAAATTGCCGTTGCATCGTATGCCCCCGGCTCCATTTTTTCGCTGACTTTCACGCTTTCCAGATAATGGTCGGGGTCAATCAAATCGGTTTCAACCAAGATTTTTTCGGTGATATCCATGACGACTTTCACACGAAACGCAAACTTATTTGCCGGTATGTTTTCGATGGCGACATTCAGTTTGCCGTCTTTCAAAACAGGTTGCGCGTTCATGGCGACGTTTACTTCCGAATCTTTCACAATGCGGTTGAGCCTGTCGGTAATTTCGGCGTCCGACATACCGGGCATGATGCCGGCTTTTGCCGCCGTTTCGCGCTGCAATGCACCGTCGTCTTTTTGTGACATTCCGCGCAACAAAACAAAACCCGTGATGAGAACTACAAGCGCGCCCATGACGATTACAATGGTTTTGCGGCGCGATTTTATCCGAATTTGCTTGAGTTTTTCTTGATAATCTTCTTTGTCAGAAAGGGTTTCCACCGATTTTGCCATCTATTTGCCCTCCGCATTTTTGTTTTGGTATGCCAGCACAATATTGATTTGCGTTGTGCCGATTTCGCGCTTTGTTTCGGGGTCAAGCGCGTGAAACACCGCCACCGCATCATAGGCGGTGGCATCGCCGTCACCGCCGTGCGGCAGTGTGTTTTGCATGGTTGCTTCACCAATGCTGTAGCCTTGTTTGATGATGCCCGATTGATATATCACGGTTTGCTCTGCGGTTTTCGGGTCATTATAGATGATATCCACCTGCATGAGAAAATGGTTTGCGGCGATATTTTCGATATTCACTTTGCCCTTATCGCCCTTGATATTGACAATTCCGCTCATGGCAACGTTAAATTCGCTGTCTTTGATGATGCGGTTCAAATCTGCTTTGATTTCTTCCTCGGTTTTGCCCGGCAATGTGCCGGCAAACGCTTCCCTGTCTTCGGCGCGCGCATCTTTGCCGACAGACGCATTCCACACAAGATAACCGCCGATGCCAAGCAGCACCGTAACTGCCAGCGCAACTACGCACAGGCGCAGTACCTTGCCTTTTTGTGTGCGTTTGAGCTGTGTTTTGATGGCAATCGCGCGTTCTTCTTCTGTTAATTTTATATCCAAATTGTCAAATCCTCCGTTCGGTGTACTGCGGCTTCAACAGCAAGGCAGCAAGGTTTTTCGGTGCTGCTGCCCTCCTGTCGAAGCCGGCGCACATAGGTGCCGGCTTCGCAAAAGCGCGTATCATGCGCACTTTATTGTTTGCTTTTGGAAAAGTTATGCTTTGTAACCTGCCTCAGCAGCATCGTTGCCGACATAGGCGTTTGCTGCGGTGACATATTTGCCGTTTTCATCTACGGGCTGTAAGGTATAGGCAAGGTTAAACTGCGGAACCGTCGCTGCTTTGTCATAAATCTCTGCGGTGTTAATCGCAGCGGCAATTTTGAGAGTCAACTTACCATTGTTTGGTTTAATGATGTCTTCCGCATCCGGCGTATCGGTTGTCGGCGTAACGAAGCCTGTTTTTGTAGTAAATGATTTTGTTTCAAGCTGTACCTTTGTGTTTGCTGCTTCGCCAAGCGACATTTGCA
>JAVWRA010000112.1:0-4682 GCA_036635095.1 Ruthenibacterium sp.
CCATTGACAGCCTCGCCGTTTGAAAGTTTGATATCTTTCATTGTGACATCCATATAAACCCGCATCCCATCGATGCTGATTACCGTATTTTCACGTCTGTTGAGTGCGCTGCCGGCGATGTAATATGTCGCTTTTGCCGGTGCGTTTTGGATATCGGAAAGTGCCGCCGCGCTGTCGATGTTGAGCCATTTGCCCGACAAATCCACCGCGCCGTCCTGCGGCTCTGTATCAGACAGCAATTCGCCCGTCATCGATTCTGTGCCGGTAATCATGCTTTCGCCCTCGGCGGCATTGTCGATTACTTCATTTTCGCTGTTTGCCGGCGCTTCAATCGCTTCGCCCGCGTCAACGATTGCCGCTACGTTTTGCGATGATGCCTCCTGCGGCAAAAGCGTGGGAGCCGAAACTTCACTGCCCGCCGGTGCAGGCTGTGCTTCACTGCCCGCAGGTGCGGACTGTGCCGTACTGCCCGCATCGGGCGGTGCGATTATATCCTCTGTAAAAACAGGCGCCGCAAGGGTCAACAGCATACTCGCCGTGAGCAGCATCGATAAAAACTTTTTCATGTGTTACTCCTTTGTGTGTAAAATATTAGAACCGCAGCCTGCGGCGAAATTCGTTTTTAATGCTTTTGTCGCCAAATATGAGCATTGCCGCAATACTGACGAACGCGAGCAGCGTCGGAATCAGCGCCGCAACAAGGCTGTGCGAAATTCCCGTAAAATAAAGCACCAACGGCACAAATCCAAACACTGCCAAAATTGCCTGATACAGCACATAACCCGCCCAATTGGTGCGGTTGCATAAAATAACCAGTACCAAACTGACACTGCCGGCACAAAAAATAACAGGCAGCACATAATTGACGCTCCATGCGTGATACCCTGTTTCAAAGTCAAGCAAAACAATGACTGCCGCCGCGCATACCACCTGCATCAAAATTTTTCCGCCGGCGTTTCCGCCCCGCCGCATGGCATGCGGCACGGCAATCCACGCATAGAGAATCGCTGTCACCGCAACTGTCCACCACCAAAAATCAGTCGGATTCAAATAGTTAATCAGCACACAGACCGCGCCCAAAACAATGGATAAAAAAAGCAGCAAACGCTTGATAAAATGATAATTCGCCTTGTTTTGAAACACGGGATATGCCGCACGGCATACGGTGTCGTCCGTTGTGACAGGTCCGCCGCAAACAGGACAGCGCACGGTCGGCGTGGCGATTTTGATATGACAGGCACTACAAAACTTCATCCGGCTCACCATTGCTTTCTATTGTGATGGGGATACCCGCTTTTGCCAGACGGCGCACCATATTGCGCGCCATCAAGTTCTCCTCTAAAATGCAGGTAAACGTCAGCGCCACTGTGCCGTGATAGGCAATTGCCGCCACTTTCACCGGCTCTTTCGGCGTGGTGGACATCAAAAAGCGAAACCCTTCAAATAAATTTTTAAACGGCGGTTCCACGTCTGTATTGCCGAGATTGGAGAACGGAAGCGTACTGCCGTTGCTGGAGTGTTCGTACACAATCCGCAAGATGCCGTTTTTGAGCGGCAGCGGAATCACACGCGCAAAAAGACTGGTTTCGCTGCGCACGGTGAAAGCAAGCTTCTGCTGTAATTCCGACTTTTGCAGCTTTTGTGCAAACTGCATTTTCACTTGCTCAAGCACTGTTTCAAACGAGATTTCCGGCACGGCAAGCGGCAGCTCAATGATGATATTGGAAAAGAAATTAAGCGATGTTTCGCTTTTAAATACGCGCCGCAAGTCAACCGGAACAAAAATATTGACAGGCTGTTTTGCACCGTGACCGCTTTGATATTCCTCATAAATGGCATAGCCGATCAGCGCTGTCAAATAAGCGCCGACAGACACGTCGAAACGGTGGCACTCCTCCTTGAGTTTTTCCACGGGCATCAGCGCCGTAATCACCTCCAAATCGCCCAAAACGCGGCGATAACCATGCAGATGATAGGCATTTGTTTCTTTGAATGTCTTGCTCGGTGCCGGCACATAATTTTTCAGGTATGCGTCCTCAATATTGTCAGCGTTTTCAATGCCATACAGTGTTTCAAGCTCTGCCGGCGTGAATTTTTCGGGCATTTTCCGTTTGCAGTAGCAATAGCAGATTGCTTTCAAAAAGCACAGTGCGCCCACGCCGTCCGACAGCACATGAAAGGTTTCGAGATGCACACGATTTTTGTAATAGAATACGCGAAACAGAAAGCGGTCGGTTTCCATCGTGTCAAGATAACTGCAAGGCGTGTCCTCTTCAAGCTGCACATGCGGCGTGGCACGGTTGGTTTCAAGATAACTCCAGAACAGCCCGTGCCGCAGCCGCACATTGAATGCGGCAAAATAAGGCACCGTTTCTTCAAGTGCCGCCTGCAGCACCTCGCCGTCCACGCGCTCACTCAAAATAGCCGTGATGCGGAACACATTTGTCATTTTTTTATTGGCAATCACGGGAAAAATATTGGCGGTATTGTCAAGTTTATGCCATCGCGTTAATTTTGTGCGTTTTTTCATGTGAAACGCCTTTCTTATTTAAGCGAATAAAGTAAGGTCAATTGCATCTGCAATGGCTTTGCCGCCCGCTTTGTTTGGATGCAATCCGTCCGGCATCGAAAATTCTTTTTTCATGCCGATGCCATCGGTGTCTGCAATGGGTGCGCCCAGATTCAGCACCGCGTCAAACAGTTTTGATGTGCGAATCCATTCGTTGATGGCAAGGCGCAACTGCTCGCGCTCCTCTGTGTACACATGGTTGATTTCACGCGGAAGCAGCAAGGCGCCAAACACTTTTTGTACGCCTTGACGCCGTAAATCTTCCACAAGTGTCGTCAGCGCCGTGGCATAATCCTGCAGACTGATGAGTTCATCTTCCGGCACTGCGTCTTTGCCGGGCAGTCCGATGTCATTGGTGCCGAGCGCTAAAATTACATGTGTAAGTCCGTTCAGCGGCAGCAAATCATAGTGATAGCGCTCCATGCCGGCGTGACCGTACAGTCCTTTGTACAGCGGCGGCGAAGGATGCAGCAGACGGTTGCCGCCGATGCCGAGATTGCACACGCTGATTTCGCCCTTGTATTTTTCGTATAATCGCTCTGTAAACGGTGTCACCCATGCGCCCTGCTGCATGATGGAATCACCGAATGCCGCCAATACACGCGGCGCGGGCGTGGCATCGTCCTGCTCTACAAGCACTGCCGACAAGGTGGTGATGGCGCTTGAAACGTCCCACGGCAGCACCGAACGCGATAAGTTTGACCACAGGCGCGCCTTGGGCAACACCGGCATTTCACAATAATCGCCTTTGACGGAACGTTGGGCAAACAAACCCACAAAATTGCCGGACGTGACTTTATTCAGTGACGGATAGTAGAGATTGACCGCAATAATCTGTCCCGGCTCCACGGACATTGCAATGTTGTCAGAAAACACATCGCGGTCAGGCACAAGCGCAAAACTGGTGTCTCCGCATACCGTGAGCGAACGCAGTGTGCCGGGCATCAATCTGCCGTTGCTGTCAGAAAGCGCCACTGTCGCGTGGCTAATCCATACCGGTTCAGCACAATAATAGTTGCTGAATTTTACAATGATGCCCGTGCCGTTTAAATTATTCGGCACAAAAATGCGCACGGTGCGCGTGGCGTTGTTGAACGGCTGTGCGGCGATATCCGTATGTGCGATGGCAAAAGTGCATACACGACGTGACATAGTCAGTTCTCCTGTCTGCTGTAAGAGTTTTGAATTATACTAATTATAGCATAAACACGCGCATAAAAAAAGCTGTTAATTTGCATAAAAAGTGTCCGTCCTATCCGTCACATACAAAAAGCCGCCCCAATGACAAACATTGAGGCGGCTGTGAGAACTTTGCTTAGTTGAGAATTGCTTTTTCGGTTTCCGGATCAAACAAGTGCAATTTTTTGGTGTTGATTGCCACTTTGATGGTGGTGTTGTTGCGGGCGGTGCTGGTCGGTGCCACACGCGCTGTCAGTTTGTAGCCCTTGTATACGAGATACAGGTAAATTTCAGAACCCATCAGCTCGGAAACTTCAACCGTGGCGTCAATGGTGGCTTTTTTATGGGCTTCCATAAATTCAGCATCGTCTTTGATATCTTCCGGACGGACACCGGCTTTGATGGCTTTGCCGACATAAGCTTCGAGTTCCGGCGTGATTTTCTCCGGACTGATCAGCAATTTGTCGTCGCCGAGGTCTGCATAATAATCATTGCCTTCTTTGACAAGAGTGGCATCCATAAAGTTCATTTGCGGGCTGCCGATAAAGCCGGCAACAAACATATTGCACGGGAAGTCATACAGGTTTTGCGGGGTATCAACCTGCTGAATGAAACCGTCTTTCATAACCACAATGCGGTCGCCCATGGTCATGGCTTCGGTCTGGTCATGTGTTACATACACGAATGTTGTGCCGAGTTTCTGGTGCAGTTTGATGATTTCGGTACGCATTGCGGTACGCAGTTTTGCATCAAGGTTGGACAGCGGCTCATCCAGCAGGAACACCGCCGGATTACGAACCATTGCACGACCGAGGGCAACACGCTGACGCTGACCGCCGGACAAAGCCTTCGGTTTGCGGTCAAGCAAATGCTCGATATCAAGAACGCGGGCGGCTTCACGCACACGCTGGTCAATTTCATCTTTCGGTGTTTT
>JAVWRA010000113.1:0-4682 GCA_036635095.1 Ruthenibacterium sp.
CGCGGTCTTAAAAACAAATGCCATCCGTATGAGCTGTCTTGCGGCGTGCCTTTCATTGTGCGTTATCCAAACGGACGCTGCGGCGAACAGAGCAAAGAGCTGGTTTCGTGTGTGGATGTCTACCCCACTCTGTTGGAACTGGCAAACGCCGATGCCAAATCCGCATTGGACGGCGTCAGCCTGTTGCCTTATTTAAAAGGCAACAGTGAAAAAACGCAGGACTTTGTCATTGCCGAACACACAAGCACACAGCAATGGCGTATGATTCGCACCGCACGGTTCAAATTGATTGTCTCCCTCTCATACGAACCGAAAGAACTGTATGATTTGTGTGATGATCCTCTGGAACAAAAAAATCTGAAAGAATGCGAACAATATCAGGCACAGATAAAACATATGCTTGCAATTTTAAAGAAAAAAACGGGTGTTATTTCCGCTTCTCCCCAAACGGAGTTTACAAATTCTTAATCTTGCATTTTCATTCAAAAAGGCGCTGTTGCAGGTTTTTTACTGCAACAGCGCCTTTATTTTGAAGAAATGACCGTTCTGCCGTTTGCCGTGCCTGAAAGCGAAAACCGCGGCTTAAAATCAACCGCCCGTGATGTCACTTTTTGTTCGTTCGATTGACAAGCAGAAACTTTGGCGCTATATTAAGAACAGATGCAATCACGTATGAACAAATTGGAGGAAACGCAAATGTTTTCAGAAGAACGACGCGACGAAATTATGCAAATTCTCAAACAACAAAAAAGCGTGAGCGTCAAAGAGCTTGCCGGCAGCCTTTTTGTCAGTCCGATTACCATTCGGCGCGACCTTGCCGCGCTTGCACACGATGGCGTTGTACGCCGCTCACACGGCGGTGCAATTTTGATTGAGAGTATCAGCGATGAGGTGTCTTTTTCCGTGCGGGAGCAGGAACATTTGAAAGAGAAACGAGTGATGGCAGAACTTGCCGCAAAATTCATCAAGCCGCACCAAACATTGTTTATCGACTCGAGCAGCTCTGTCGGCGCACTGGTTGCGCGTCTTGCCGAAGTCAGCGCTTTGTCCGTGATTACAAACGGTCTGAAAAACGCGCAAATGCTTTCGCAGTACACCGATGCCAAGGTGCTTGTGTGCGGCGGCACGCTCAACGCAAGCTCCAACTCGTTGACCGGCAGCGATGCGTGCCGCTTTGTGAGCCGTCTCAATGCCAATCTCTGCGTGTTATCCTGTAGCGGACTTGACATTGCAGGTGGCGTGACGGAGGTGTCTGTGGAGCAATCGCGTATCAAAGAAATGATGTTAAAAAACGCACATACGCATATTTTACTTTGCGACAGCTCCAAATTTTCCACGGTGGCGATGTCGCGCACCTGCAATTTGGACGCTTTTGATTTTTTGATTACAAATTGTGCGCCACCCGCGCCATGGGCGGATTTCGCGGCGCAATGCAATTGCAAAATACTATATTCCCATCCATGTTAAAATTGCTCGCTGATGACAACAATTTTATAAGCATAAAATGCCCCCATTCTGCCGCCTTTTTAAGACGTGCCTGATGTGGGGCATTTTTCAGCAAATATATGAAAATCACGGCATGAACCGTCCGTAAGAAATGCGTGTAACGGCGATGTTTTTATAATGGTCTGCATCAAGTGTCCCCATCATTGCCAACTCTACCGACAGAAAACGCGGTCTTTTGCAACATCTATTGCATATACACGTCGAATATATTATAATGTAATATATATAACTGCTTTTATAAAACGAGGTGACGGAAACGCAATGAAACAGAAAAAGCATTTGTCTTTGAGTGGTTGGCGCACATATGTTTCCATCCTTGTTACACTTTCACTGCTTTGCGTGATGGTTATTTTTGCGTGTGTGCAATATTATACGAAACTGCGCGAAACAGTTGCCGCAGAAAGCGGCAGTTATCTGCAAGAAATTTCGGTGCAGATTGCCACAAATGCCAGCAAAACCATTGCGAATAATTTCACTGTTTTAAACACCGTATCCTCTGTTTTGAAAAGCGTTGATGTCAGCACGTTTGACAAACTGGATGAAGTGATGAAACAGCAACGGAAAAATTGGAACTTTGAACGGCTTTTGCTTGTTGATGAAAAAGGCGTTGCCTACGATGCACAGGGGCATACTGTGGCGCTGAGCAGTGATGTCTATTTGCAGGATGTCATTGTCAAACGGCAGCGCTCGATGTCCACTTCTCAGTTGCTCAACGACACCGAATGTGTTGTGTTTGCCATTCCTGTGGACGATTTGTTTGTCGGCAACACCAAAATGATGGCGCTGATTGCAACTTACGATGTAACCACTTTTGACCGTATGCTTTCCATGACGGCTTTCAACGGCACCGGCTACGGGCATATCATACGCCGCGACGGCACCGTTGTCATTCGTTCAAGCTCGTCTTTTGCCCCGCAGACCGGCTACAATATTCTCTCCTCCCTTTCGGACGCTCAATTTTCCGGTGAACTCAAATTCAGCGATGTATCATCGGATATTGCAAACGGACGCGCCGGTCAAACCGAGCTTGTATTGAACGGTACGTCGCTTTATATGTCGTATACGCCGCTTGAAGCGCTGGAGTGGTGTCTGTTGGCGTTTGTTCCGGTGGAAGTGGCGAATGCAAAATCAATTTTATTTTTCAGAATCACGCTCTTGCTCTGTGCATTCATTGTGCTTGCATTTGCGATTTTGATTTCCGTTATTTTGTTCACTTCTTATCGGCATCAGAAAAAACTTGAACATCTCGCTTTTGTGGACCCCATCACCGGCGGTCACACCATGCAGTATTTCGAAACACAGGCAAGTGCGCTGCTTACAGCATCGGGCGCACCGCAATATGCCCTTGTATACACCAATATCAGCAAGTTTAAAGTGTTGAACGAACAGCTTGGCCGCATGACCTGCAACACGATTCTGCGCGCTATTTCAAACAGTATCGAACAGGGGCTTGATGCGCATGAATGTGTTGGACGGCTTTTTGGCGACAATTTTTGCGTGTTGATTACCTATGAAAACGAAGCGACTTTTGCGCAGCGGCTCAGCGTATGGAACGCGGTTTACGACCGTGTGCAGAGCGGAATTGCGCCGATGGCAAGTCGTCCGTTTATGCTTGAAGTCGGCGTTTATGTGATTGACGATGTCACGTTGCCGATTCCTGACATGATTGACCGCGCAAAACTTGCCCTGCGCGAAACGCCGCGCACGGCAGACACGCAGCTTCATTACACCATTTATGACGAAAAAGTGCGCCATCGGCTTCTGCGTGAAAAGCACCTTGAAGACTGCATGGTAAACGCGCTCAAGAATCACGAATTTGAGGTCTATCTGCAACCGAAATATCGCGTTGACAGTGAAAAAATCGGCGGCGCCGAAGCGCTTTCGCGCTGGAAAAGTCCCGTTGAGGGTATGATTTATCCGGACGAATTTATTCCGCTGTTCGAGAAAAACGGCTTTATCATCAAGCTTGATTTGTGGGTATTGGAACAAGTTTGCACCATGCTGCGCACATGGATTGACGCCGGACGCACTCCCCTGCGCATCTCCGTCAACTGTTCGCGCATTCATCTCAAAACGCCCGACTTTTTGAAGGAATATCGGCTTATTTTAGAGCGATATTCCATTCCGCCGGATTTGATTGAAATTGAATTGACGGAAAATGTCGTGTTCGAAGATGTGGTGCATCTGACGCAAACCATTGCCGAAATTCACGCGCTCGGTTTATACTGCTCTATGGACGATTTTGGCAGCGGCTACTCGTCGCTCAATCTCATTCGTGACATTCCCGTGGATGTTCTGAAGCTTGATAAAGTGTTTTTCCACAGCGGCGCAAACAATCTTACACGCACGGAATCCGTTGTTGGCAGCATCATTGCCATGGCGCGGGCGCTGTCGATGGAAACGGTTGCGGAGGGCGTGGAAGATCGCACACAGGTAGAAATGTTACAGCGTCTCGGCTGTGACTTGATTCAAGGATATTATTATGCAAAACCGATGCCGATTTCCGATTTTGAAACACTTGCTTTTGAATAACGGCACAAGGAGGTGCTTTTCATGCAAAAAAGTATCCGGCTTTTCGCGGTTGCTTTTTCAATGCTTCTGATGCTGACTCTCATCTCATGCAGTCAAACAAATTCACACACGCCGGCGGATATTCTCACACAAACCGTCCCCGAAAAGGGACGTATTCCCGTGACGGTGCTTGTCAAAAACGCCTTTACCATCAACACCTTTGAAAAAGCGGCAGAGCAGGCTTTCCCCACACTTGACATCATTCAAGTGGGCAATCATTCCTCCAATATGGGCATTGCCGCATATGAAAAGCGGCTTGCACACGATGATTTGACCGACATCGTAATGACATGGCCGCTTGATGTGGGCAAAGAATATTGGGACGACCGCTTGATTGACCTGTCTGCACAGCCGTTTACCGGTCGCTACAACACCGCACGGCTGGACAAGGTATCGCAAAACGGCAAACTTTATTATCTGCCCGGTCCGTCACAAATTCGCGCCATTGTGTACAATAAAACATTATTTGCCGAAAACGGATGGACGGTTCCCACCAATTTCGACGAATTTGTTGCGCTGTGCGAAAAAATCGAGGCAAGCGGCATTCGCTCGTTGCAACTGGGGCTTGGCAACGAGGAAGTGCTTGACACCGCCTTTGTGGGGTT
>JAVWRA010000114.1:0-4654 GCA_036635095.1 Ruthenibacterium sp.
ATCAAGAAGGACGGCGGAACGGTCAAGACCGTTCCCTACGGGTGCAATTTTAAAATTGAATCATGAACCCATGCGGAGCGACGAGAGCGTCGCTCCCTACAGCGAATTGACGCAAGTCGAGTGATACGCCCGCGGAACGGTCAAGACCGTTCCCTACGGGGGCGATTTTAAAATCGAATTGTTTAGCCAACGGAGCGACGAGGCGTCGCTCCCTACGGGCGAATTTGAAAGTGATACGGATATGCCACGGGGCGATTTTCCGCGAAAAATCAATTGATTTCTTTGCCGAAAAACGCGCTTGCCGCCTTGATTTTCCCCATTAACAAATCAAATTGTGCGGGCGTTAAACTTTGCGCACCGTCGCATTTGGCATGGGCGGGGTCATTGTGTACTTCCATCATCAAGCCGTCCGCGCCTGCGGCAATCGCCGCCATCGCAAGCGGCTCCACCATCCACGCAATGCCCGCGGCGTGGCTCGGGTCGATAATCACCGGCAGATGCGTTTTGCTTTTCAGCATCGGCACGGCGGAAATGTCGAGCGTGTTGCGCATACTGGTTTCGAATGTGCGAATGCCGCGCTCACACAAAATGACATTTTCGTTGCCGCCCGCCATGATGTATTCGGCGCTCATCAGCCATTCTTCAATGGTATTTGACAAGCCGCGCTTGAGCAAAATCGGTGTTTTGAGGCGTCCGAGTTCTTTCAAAAGCTCAAAGTTTTGCATATTGCGCGCACCGACTTGAATCATATCCACGTCCGCAAACAGCGGAATATGCTCCGTATTCATGATTTCCGTCACAATCGGCAGACCTGTTTCGCGTTTTGCAACCTGCAATAAATCAAGCCCCTCGGCGCGCATTCCCTGAAAAGCATAGGGAGACGTGCGCGGCTTAAACGCGCCGCCGCGCAAAAATCCGGCACCGCTTTGCTTGACGGCATTCGCCACTTCCAAAATTTGCGCTTCGCTCTCCACACTGCACGGACCTGCCATCACGCTGAATTTTCCGCCGCCGATTTGATGCCCGCCGACTGTGACAACGGTGTTTTGCGGATGAAATTTGAGATTCGCTTTTTTATACGGCTCCGAAACGCGTTTGACATCTTCCACAAAAGTATTTGCGCGCACAAGGTCGATATCCACGGCGCTGGTGTCGCCGATCAGTCCGATTAAATGGGTCAATTCGCCTTCGGAATTGTGAATTTTCAGTCCCTGTTCTTCAAAGTTTTTACAGAGTGTTTGAATCTGCTGCGCACTGGCGTCTTTTTTAAAAATAATAATCATGATTTTCCCTCTTTCTACTTCAAAAAAAGACCGCCGACTCTCTGTGAGCCGGCGGTCTTTGGTTTACAAATTTTACTTTGCACCCATCGCATCCACAAGGCAAACAGAGCCGCAACCGTAATAGGTGCAGCTAAAATAATAGTTTGTGAATGTGACAGACAATGTGTGCATGGAAATTCCTCGAATCCAACAATTTTTACCAGTATACGAGCTTTTGCCGTAAATGTCAAGCAAGTGCCAAAAATTGCCGTGTAAAATAAGTAGGACAAGCAACATAAATCACCAAAAAGCAAGGCGCGTCAAACACTCTTTGTTGTCGCTTTGGCTGAAAATAAAAAGGGACGTGATAAACCATTGCTTTTCCGCGTCAAACACGGTACACTATAAATGTAATTGTAAGAACACGCCAGTCAATTCCATACGGAGGTGCCACAATGAACAAAACAGTTTTCTGTTTGCTTCAAGGGCGTTTTGCAACCTCACGGCAAAATTCGGCGCCGCACTCTGTCGGCATCTTTGCAACTGAAATTGACAGCCAAATTGCAATCTGAAGGCCATAGTGCATACTGCGCTATGCGCCTTTTTTTGTTTTGAAAAGGAGCGGTAAAATGGAATCTAAAAAAGTAGCGATTATTATGGGGTCAGACAGCGACTGGCATTGCGTCAAAGCAGCGGCGGTGCAGCTCAAAGCGTGGGATATTCCGTTTGAAGTGCATATCATGAGCGCACATCGCACACCGTCTGCCACGGCGGCGTTCACCAAAGCTGCCGCCGAAAACGGCTTTGGCGTCATCATTGCGGCGGCGGGCATGGCGGCGCATCTTGCGGGCGCTGTTGCCGCCAACACCACGCTGCCGGTCATCGGCATTCCCATCAAAGGCGGTGCAATGGACGGAATGGACGCCCTGCTCGCCACCGTGCAGATGCCAAGCGGCATTCCCGTTGCCACGGTCGCGCTGAACGGCGCAAAAAATGCCGCTGTTTTGGCGGCGCAAATTCTCGCGGTCGGCGATGCACGCATCGCACAGCTTTTACAGCAGGCACGCGTGCAGATGGCGGCTGATATTGCTGCAAAAGATGCGGCGCTGCAAGCGGAAATCGCAACATTATAATACCAATTTCAATTAAAAATAAGGAGTGTTTCAAATGAAAAAATTAGAACAACTGTATGAGGGCAAAGCAAAAAAAGTCTATGCTACCGATGATGAATCCATTGTTTTGGTCGACTATAAAGATGATGCCACTGCGGGCAACGGCGCTAAAAAAGGCACGATTCTCGGCAAAGGCGTTGTGAACAACCGCGTCACCAACAGCCTTATGAAAATGCTTGAAACAAAAGGCATTCCGACGCATTATGTGCAGGAATTGTCTGACCGCGAAACACTCGTGAAAAAAGTCAGCATTGTACCGCTTGAAGTTATTGTGCGCAATGTTGCCGCCGGCAGCCTTGCCAAACGTCTCGGGATGCCGGAAGGCACCGTGCTGAAATCCACCGTGCTTGAATATTGCTACAAAGACGATGCCCTCGGTGACCCGATGGTCAACCAATACCACATTGCCGCCATCGGCGCAGCGACGCCCGAAGAACTCGACATCATTGCCGACTACTCGTTTAAAATCAACAAAATTCTCGGCGATTATTTGAAAGATGCCAATATCGAACTGATTGACTTCAAACTCGAATTTGGACGTTTGCCGGACGGCACCATTGTGCTTGCCGACGAAATCAGCCCCGATACCTGCCGCTTTTGGGACGCAAAAACACATGCGCATCTTGACAAAGATTTATTCCGCCGTGACCTCGGCGGTGCAGAAGAAGCGTATGCCGAAGTGATGAAACGTTTGTTGGGAGAATAAAATGGACACGTATATGACAGATAAATTGCATGAGGAATGCGGCGTATTCGGCGTGTACAATCGCGGCGAATTTGAAAGCGTCGCCGCTGCCACATATTACGGATTGTATGCGCTGCAACATCGCGGTCAGGAAAGCTGCGGCATTGCCGTCAATGAGAACGGCATCATCCGCAATCATCGCGACAACGGACTTGTCAACGAAGTGTTTACGCCGGAAGTGATGCAGACGCTCGGCACAGGCAAAATGGCGCTCGGACATTGCCGCTATGGCACCACCGGCACACGCACCCGTGCGAATGCACAGCCGCTTCTTGTACAGCACGTCAAGGGCGCGATGGCGCTTGCGCACAACGGAAATTTGACCAATGCCGAAGAACTGCGCGAGGAATTTGAACTGGGCGGCGGCATTTTTCATGCCACCTCCGACACGGAAGTGATCGCCTATACCATCACCAAAGAGCGGCTCACCGCGCCGACCATTGAGGACGCAATTGTGTCTGCCATGGACAGGCTTGCCGGCGCCTACAGCCTTGTTGTGATGTCGCAGCGCAAACTGATTGCCGCGCGTGACCCGATGGGTTTTCGTCCGCTGTGCATGGGAAAACTTGGCGAAAGCGTTATTTTTGCCAGTGAAAGCAGCGCACTTGACGCCATCGGCGCAACCTTAATTCGCGATATCGCGCCGGGCGAAGTGGTGATTGTCACCGAGGACGGCGTTCGCAGCATCAAAACGCATTGCGGCAAAGGCAGTGCATTCTGCGTGTTTGAATATATTTATTTTGCGCGTCCCGATTCCGTGATTGAAGGCTCCTGTGTGCATCAAGCGCGCATGCGCGCCGGTGCATTTTTGGCACTGGAACATCCGGTGCAGGCAGATGTTGTCATCGGCGTGCCGGATTCCGGTCTTGACGCGGCGCTCGGCTTTGCAAAACAAAGCGGAATCCCGTATGATATCGGCTTCTTGAAAAACAAATACATCGGCAGAACGTTCATTGCGCCGACGCAAAAGCAGCGTGAAAACGATGTGCGCATCAAATTGAATCCGATTGCATCTGCGGTGAAAGGCAAGCGCGTGGTGCTTGTGGACGACTCGATTGTGCGTGGCACCACCAGTCTGAAAATTGTCAAATTACTGCGTGAAGCCGGCGCAACCGAAGTGCATATGCGCTTATCCTCGCCGCCGTTTTTATATCCGTGCTATTTCGGCACCGATATTGACAGCCGCGAAAAGCTGATTGCCTATAAGCACAGCATTCCGGAAATCGCAAAACTGATTGACGTTGACTCCATCGGCTATCTTGAAATTGCCGATTTGCCGCGCCTTGCGGCAGATTCCACCTGCGGCTTCTGTGACGGCTGCTTCACGGGGAAATATCCGGTAGAAATTCCGAAAAACACCAGCAAAAACAAATTCGAACAAAAGCTGTCTGACAACGGCGACTGATTACCCACGATAAAGGAGAGCCACCATGAAAAGTTTTTCTGAAAGTTATAAAGAAGCGGGTGTTGACATC
>JAVWRA010000115.1:0-4610 GCA_036635095.1 Ruthenibacterium sp.
ATCGCAAGAATATGATACGGCCATACCGCATTTGCACTCAATTTCGGCAGTAAAGCAGCCGTTGGCTCACCGCCTTGTGCAATGAGCTGTTCAAGCGCGGTTACATCGTCCTGTGTCACATCAAACGGCAGTGTTTTTTGTGTGTAGGCGCTGCCAAAACGCACCATGTTGGCGATACGATTGACAAGCACCGTGGTTTTACCGCTGCCGGCACCTGCCAAAATAAGCAGCGGCCCTTCTGTGGTATAAACAGCGTCTTGCTGCATTTCGTTGAGACGTCCAAATTGCTTTGTAATATATTGTTTGCGCAGTGCCAAAAATCGCCCGTCTAATTGTTCGTTCATTGGTTACCCCTATCTGCTTTATACAGTTCTTAGTATACCATATTTCATCGCACTTGAAAAGGACAACCGCCGTAAAATTAAACAGCCGCATATCAAAATGATATGCGGCTGTTTGTTGCAATTGTTAAATGTCGATTTTGGAATCCAAAACCCAGTTGTCGTTTTCTTTGATTAAATTGAGTTCCGCTTTTCCCTGCGGTTCATCAAAGCGCGAAAAATCCAGTTCTACTGTAAGTGTTTCCGGTGTTTGGCTTTTGATGGTAAGACTATCAGTGTCAAACGTTGCGCTCAAGCCTTTTGCGGGTGCATCTTTGTTGCCGTAAAGCTTGCCGTCTTTTTCTGCAAACGTGGCATATTCACCCTCAAGCATTCCGTAAAAGCTTTCTTCCGCCATTTTTTTAGAAAATGTTTTCTCGGTAAATGCTTTCAGTTCGTCCATGGTTTTGTATGCGTCGTCTTGCACCAGAAAATACGTTGAGCCGGCTTCCATCGGCGTGTTCGTATCCAGTGTCGCGTTGCCCATATACAATGCCCATAATTGCAGTCCTGCATCTATTTTTTCTTTCACCAATGTCTTTGCGTCCTCAACAGAAATCTCTGCCACAGCCGCACTTGCTGACGGTGCAGCGCTTACTGCAACGGAACTTGCTTCTTTTGACACCGCCGCCACGCTGGACGCAGGTTTTGCACCGCCACAGGCGACAAGACTGAGGCTGAGTGCCAAGGTTGTGAGAAGAATAATAGTCTTTTTCAAAATAAGCACCTCTTTCTTTATATCCGATACGTTTTAAATTCGATTCGTCTGCAATTATATCACGGTTTCTGCACTTTTCATACACAAATCAAATATTGTAAGCAAATTGTAAAGAACATCCGCACCATTTTTCAATGCTGCGGATGTTTGTTGCTTATAACAGTTTTTTGTACAGTTCTTTGAGGTCGGCAACACAGGTGTCTTTCGGATTGCCCGGACAGCAGGCATCTGCAAACGCACCCTCCGCCAAGAAATCAAGGTCGTCCGGATTGACGATTTCTTTCAAATTCTCAGGAATACCGACATCTTTGGCAAGCTGTTTCACGGCATCTACCGCCGCTTTACGATACTCTGTCTGTGTCATGGATTCCACATTTTCAACACCCATGGCAATGGCAATATTTTTGTATTTTTCGCCGGTTACGTCCGCGTTGTATTCCATGACTGTCGGCAGCAAAATAGCATTGGCAACACCATGCGGCGTATCATACACAGCACCGAGACAATGCGCCATACTATGCACTGCGCCAAGTCCGACGTTTGAGAAACCCATACCGGCAATATACTGTGCAAGTGCCATACCGGTGCGTCCCTCGTCTGTGTTTGCAACCGCGCCACGCAAGTATTTTGCAATCATGGAAATCGCCTGCAAATGGAACATATCCGTCATATCCCATGCGCCTTTTGTGATATATCCCTCGATGGCATGTGTCAGCGCGTCCATACCGGTTGCGGCAGTGAGTCCTTTCGGCATCGACGCCGTCATGTCAGGGTCAATGACAGCAATTTCAGGAATGTCATGCACGTCCACGCAAACAAATTTGCGTCTTTTTTCGACATCGGTGATGACATAGTTGATGGTAACTTCTGCGGCTGTACCGGCAGTTGTCGGCACGGCAATGGTAAACACGCCTTTGTTTTTGGTCGGTGCCACGCCCTCAAGGCTGCGCACATCGGCAAATTCCGGATTATTGATGATGATGCCGATTGCTTTTGCCGTATCCATGGCAGAGCCGCCGCCGATGGAAATGATATAATCCGCACCGCTGTTTTTAAACGCTTCTACGCCTGTTTGTACATTCTCGATGGTGGGATTGGCTTTGATTTTGCTGTAAACCTCATAAGAAAGTTTGCTTGCATCGAGCAACTTCGTCACCTTTTCGGTCACGCCGAATTTCAGTAAATCAGGATCGGTGCAAACAAACGCCTTTTTAAAGCCACGTCCGTTTACTTCATCAACAATAGAATTGATTGCGCCTTTGCCATGATATGAAATACCATTCAGAACAATACGATTTGCCATAAGAAAATCTCCTTTTAAAATAAAGTAATTTATTTCATTGCTTTTTAAAAGCAATATCGGATAACAAGTTTAAGTGTTTTTCATGATAACGCTCTCAATGACATCTGCCACATTTTCGCTGGTGTCAAGACATTCTTCGAGCGCTTCAAACAAAGTCATCCACACAAGCAGCGTTTTGGGGTCATTTTCTTCTGTGAAAAGGCGGTGCAGTGCGGCGGCATGAAGCCGATCGCCCTCGCTTTCCAGTGTATTGACTTCAATAATCATGTCTTTGATGATTTTCGATTTCTTAAAGTTGCGAAACTCCTCCACAACTTTTTCCATCTTCAAGCAACATGCTACAATCAAGGATGTGAACTCCAGTGTTTCCGTGCGCAGCGATGTAACATTGAACATATAAATACGGCGAATGACATCTTCCACCGCATCTACCACATTATCCAGTTCCCGCGAAAGCGCCGAAATATCCTCGCGTTCAATCGGCGTCATAAATTCATGTGCCAATTTGTTTGTGATTTCATGTTTTTGTGAATCCGCATCGTTTTCAATTTTGTGCATAGCTTCCATATGACGCGGCACCTGTGCGGCATCAAAACCCGTCAGCGCTGCATTCAAATAAGTTGCCGCCGCACTGGCGGAATGCGCGCAGGTTAAAAAGCCGCCAAAATAATCATATTCAGCATCGCGATTGAATAATCCCATGTGTGTTTTCCTCTCTGTTTCGTGTATTTTTAGAAAATATACATAAATAATTTTGCCATTACATAGCCTAAGACGCCGCAGCCGGGGAACGTGAGAACCCATGCAAGCGTCATATCTTTTACAATGGACCAATTGACGGCAGATATGCGTTTTGACGCGCCAACCCCCATAATAGCTGTTGTTTTGGTGTGTGTGGTGCTGACGGGAATCCCCGTGACGGACGAAAGCAACAAACAACCCGCCGCCGCCAAATCTGCTGCAAAGCCTTGATAGGTTTGCAGACGCACCATGTCAAGTCCGACAGACTTGATAATGCGATAACCGCCGATTGAGGTGCCGAGTGCCATCACAACAGAGCATAAAATCATCAGCCACAACGGGATTGCAAATGTGTTGACATCACCTTGCCCGCTCACCAAAAAAATGCCGAGCAAAAACACACTCATAAATTTTTGTCCGTCTTGCGCACCGTGCATAAACGCCATGGACGCACCGCCGAAAATCTGTGCCTTTTTAAAGAAACCGGCAGATTTTTTTCGATCCGTTCCGCGAAACACACTTTCTACGCTGCGCGCGCATAAAAATCCGGATATAAAACCCAGAAGTGTTGACAGCAACAACCCGTAAATCACTTTGATCCATTCCGCCGGATTGATGCCCGCAAAACTGCCGTGCAACGCAATTGCCGCGCCGGAAAGTCCGGCAATCAGCGCGTGGCTTTCGCTTGTGGGAATGCCAAACCACCATGCTGCCGTTGCCCAAACCACAATGGCAAGCAGTGCCGCACAAAGCGCCACCGTGGCATCTCGTGTATTTCCGCCGAAATCAACCATATTATAGATGGTCATTGCGACTTTCGAGTTGATGGCAGTCATGACAATCACGCCAAAAAAATTGCAAATGCCTGCCATGATAATGGCATTTGACGCTTTCATGGCGCGTGTCGATACGCATGTTGCAATGGCGTTGGGCGCATCTGTCCAGCCGTTGACGAGAATCACACCCAGCGTCAGCAGCACCGTAACCGCCAACAACGGCGTATGTAGAACCTGTGTCAAAAAATCGAAGAAATTGATACTCATTATTCACCTGCAAATTTTGTACTAATTTGTACTTGCGTCTATTATACCACAAATCATTTTGATTTGTGGTATAATGTATTCATTCTATCCTTGAATATGAAGGAGGTTTCCATGAACCGAAAAATTGCTTTATTATTGAGTATTATCCTCTGTTTTTCCATGCTGACCGCCTGCGGCAAAAAGGAAGAGCCGGCGAAGAAGGAAGAAGCCAAGGCCCCTGCTGCTGCAGCCGCCCCGGCCGAGGTGATCAAGATCGGCCACGTCGCCCCGCTGACCGGTGGCATCGCTCACCTCGGCAAGGACAATGAAAACGGCGCCCGCCTGGCCGTCGACGAAATCAACGCCGCCGGCGGCATCCAGCTTGGCGACAAAACCTACAAGCTCGAACTCGTCGCCGAAGACGACAAGGCCGACCCCAAGGAAGG
>JAVWRA010000116.1:0-4539 GCA_036635095.1 Ruthenibacterium sp.
AAAAGCTGAATGCAGAGGATACCACGATTGTAATGGTTACGCATGATACAGAATTTTCAAAATTTGCAGATCGTGTACTCATCATGAAAGATGGAATGTTTCTACCGAATGATTGATCATCTTATACACTGATTGTCATTTTGAACACAAAAACATCAGGAGCCGGCGAGATGCCGGCTCCTGCACTTTTTTGTCAAGAACGCGAGGCCGCTAGTCGGTTACTTTTTTTCTGTAATTTTGAATAGGAATGAAACGAATAAAAAATCCGCACCTACGCAGCACAGCAAAATGGTTGGCAGATACGCCGCAATCGCATTGCTATAAACATCTACGCGCAAGGCACTGCTTTTTTGCTGATAAAACCGTACAATCAAATCCCGATAATGCGCAATATCAAAAAGATTGTCTTGCGGCAGATACACCGCCGGAATGGAAATGTTTTTGCACAGCAACCACAGAATTCCAAAACCGGCAGCAATCGGCAACACGCTTTTGGCCACTTGCAAAAGCACGGCATGGCGGCTGTTTTTCGGCATGGTATAAAGCTGCACCGAATGTCTGCCGCCAAAGCGTAGCAGCCACCACAGAGGTACCAACGCAAGCAGCATCCATGCCAAATAAAAAATTTGCTGCGCCAAAATGCGCGGTGCACGCAAATCATGCACCGTACCAAAGAGCTGCAAACCGCTTGCCATATGCGCCGCTTGCAGCAAACTGTCGACACTTTGCGCGCCGCCCGTCAGCAGTGCCTGTTGCGCCGCCATGTTCTGCGAAAGTGCGCCGACCGGCCGCGAGAGATAGATTGTATCGTCTGTGCCCCGGCTGACGGCGTTTAAAAAATGTGAATCCGTGGATATAATGCCGCAAATGGTGTAAATTTCGCCGCTCACTGTAATTTCCGAGCCGCTGACGGCAACCGAGCCAAACAACCGCAGCGCCAGCGTGTCGGGCAAAATGGCATAGTGCCGCTGGTGCGTCACTGCGTCGGGCAAAAAATATCCACCGTGTACAAATTGCAAATTTGCCGCCGCAGCATACACTGAATTAGTAGTCATTGCGCGCACGGAAACATCGCCCAGCCGCACGGTCTGTTCTGCGGCAAGCGCAAAGGGCTGTTCGCTGACCGACACACCAATGCCCTGCGTGTTGTACACTTCCACGGCATTTGGCACAGCCTTGTTCATTTGCCGATTCAGCAAAAAGGCACTCCCAAACAGGCCTGCCGTCAAAAGCAGGGCGGCGGCGCGGCACAACATCGTACTCATGAGGCTTTTACCACGCACACGGTTTCGCCGTCCACTAGCATCCGCGACGGATACGCAGCAAGTTGTGCGCCCTGTACAAAGTCGGTTTCAATCGCAGCATACAAATGATTGCTTTCCACCACAGTCACAGGCTGTTTTTGCACCTGTGTGGAAAGTCCCCAAATGCTTGCCGTTTCGTGCAGCAGCAAAATGTATTTTGAACCGTCCGTGTCGGTCATCAAGCAGGGAAGTGGCACAAGCGCGTCATATTGCTCGCTTTTCACGCTCGATTTGATTTGAACCGGTGTGCCGACCGGCACTGCGGTTTCGGTTTTAAGCATCGCTTGTAGGTTGTAAAGTCCGGTGTCCTCATCATAGCTTGCGGCAGTGATTTTTGCGCCACACGTTTCGTCTTTCAACACGAAATCGCCCGTGCCCGATAGCGCTGAAAAGGTGCACGTGAGCGTTACGCCCTGTGCAAGCACTTTTTTTGCATCGACCACAGGAGCGCTCCACGCAACAATATTTTGTGCACCTTCGCCCGCAATCGTTGCCAAAACCGTGCCCGCCGGCACCGTGCCCACTTTGGCAAGCCCCGACACCTGTCCGCTTATGGGCGCCGTCACTTTTCCGCTAGGCAGAAATTTGCCAAGCGCCTCGGCATACTGCATTTCAAGCGCCTGCAATTCGGTTTCCAGCACGAGGCGGTCGCCGCCTGTCCAGTTGGTACCGTTGAGGGCGTTTTTCTTTTGCTGAATACTTGCCTGCATTTGCTTAAGGCGAATTTGACTGCTCTGCACATCCAGTAAAAACAGCGCATCGCCCGCTGCAACCATTTGTCCCTCAGTCACAAGCACTTCTTTGATATTCCATGTGTCGGCGGCGGTTATCTCTGTGCCGTTTGCATCGCCCTTGACCGTGCCGGAAAAAGTGCCGCTATACAGCAGACTGCCGCCTTTTATTGTTTGCGCCGAAACTTCGGGCAGCAGCAAATTGTACACCGTGCGCGAAGCCACCGTGCACACCAGCAGCAAAATCGCCACCGTCACCGCTATTTTCACAATTTTTGTTTTGCGCGTTATCATACAAAACTCCCTCTATTTCAATCCCGAAAATTCGATGCCCTCGACCAGTTCCTCGTTGAAAAACAAAAACAGCAACAGCACGGGCAGCATCGCTAAAATGCCACAGGCAAAGCTGAGCGAAAAATTGCTGCTGTTGACGCTTGCCAAAAACACACTCAGCGGATACTGCGTCTGCTCTTTTAAAAACACCATAGGTTGTTCGACCATATTCCACGCGTCGATAAAGCTGAGCAAAACAAGACTGATAAAGCCGCCCTTGCCCGCCGGAATGAGCACGCGCATTAAAATCTGCCGCGTGCCTGCGCCGTCCAGCCGCGCCGCGTCTAAAATTTCATCGGGAATGCTTTTGAAAATCTGCGTCATTAAAAATGTGCCAAACGGCAAAAACGCAGCCGGTAAAATCAGCGCCGCCCAACCGCCTAGCAGGTGCAGTTTGTCCAGCACAATGTAATTTGGCACAAGCGTCACCTGCACCGGCATCATCATCATGATAATCAAAAGGAAAAACAGCACGTTTTGCCCTTTGAATTTGTATTTTGCAAAGGCAAAGCCGCCCATGCTGCTGACAACCGCCTGCCCTGCAACAATCGCGCCGCATAAAAAAAGGCTGTTCCAGAATTTGATTAAGTAATCGGGACGGCGCAAAAAGACTTGATACAAACTTTCGAGCGAGAGTACGTCGGGCAGCAAATGCAGCAGTGCGCCGTTTGCGGATTCGCTGTACACGGTGTAGTAATAACGGCTGACTTCGGTGGGCGACATCAGACTGTTTGCTACCATATAGATCATCGGGAACAACACGATAACGCTTAATACGCAAAAAAGAGCAAAACAAAGGCGGTTCGATTTTTGTTTCACTGTGCCGCCTCCCCAAAGCGCTTTTGCACCACGTAAAACACGGCAACAAGCACAAAAATGAAGCTGAACAGCAAAATTGCCGCCACGGAGAGGCGCTGATAATTCAGGTTTTCAAAATTGTTGTTGAGAAAATGCTGTAACATATAAATGCTTTCGTGCGGATGCTTGCCGCCGAGCAAAAACGCCTCGCGGTAAGTTTTAAAGCTGTTGATGACACTCATCACAAATACAAAAAACAGGCTGGGACAAATCAGCGGCATGGTGATAAAACGAAATTTCTGCCAACCATTTGCGCCCTCAATGGCGGCGCTTTGGTATAGCTCAGAGGGAATCATATTCAAGCCCGCAAGCATTAAAATCACGTTGTAGCCGCAGTTTTTCCAGAGATATAATCCCACCAGCACCCAAAATGCGGCAGGGCCGTCAAGCCATTGCACAATGGGCAGGCCAAGGGTTGCAAGGCTTGTGTTCACGATGCCGCGCGAGGCAAAAAACACCTGTATCACCATCACAATGCTTGCCACGGGCACTACCATCGGAAATAAAAGCACCGAGCGAAACAGCTTTGTGCCTGCAAATTTGCGCTGCAATAAAAGCGCCAGCGCAAAGCCGAGCACCATAATCAACGGCACGGCAATCGCAAGAAAGCGCAGCGTGTTGTATGCCGCAAGCCGAAAGGCCGACGAAGAAAGCACCTTGCCGTAATTATCGAGCCACACAAATTCCGCACCGCCCACGCCGAACGTGAACGAATACCAAATGGTGATGCAAAACGGTAGCGCAAAAAACACCAAAAGGCCGCCCAAAACAGGGGCAGCCAAAAGCCATGGTGTGTATTTTTTTTGCGCCTGCCACGTGGCCGGTTTTGCGGTTTTGGGCATATCCGCTCCTTTTCGCCGCACATTATTCGTCCAAATACAGACGCAGTGCCGCAGAGGTTTCGGTTAAAATTTGCTCCTGCGTTTTTTATCATCATGCAGCATCATGCAAATTTTGGTATCAGCAAGGGCGGGCAGCTTGTCCACGATAATGCGCTGGGCAGGCCCGCCCAGTCCTGCGCCATAGCATACAGGCGGCGAGTATCAAAAGCAATCGCACGCGCAGCTTTTTCGTTCCATGATACCCGCCCCGGCAATTTGAATATTTTTTATATTGTATCATAAAAAATTTTATTCGGTAAGGTAATACGACCACTTTTGTGAAAGCACAGCAAGATCTGCATCGGGGGTTTCTGCTTTTCCCTCAAAATAAGGCGTGAGCGCCTGCTGTAATTCCTGCTGCAGCCGTGTGCTTTCGGGCAAGCAGACACGGTCAAGCTTTTCTTCCACCGCTGAAAAACTGTCCAGTGTAGC
>JAVWRA010000117.1:0-4527 GCA_036635095.1 Ruthenibacterium sp.
ATCGGCAAGCTCCGTTTCGCAGATAATCGCGCTTTCGGATTGCTGCGTGCAAAACAGGCGATAGCCGTCACACAAGAGCAGACGGTTTTTTGCGGTGGCGGATACCACGAGTTTCACTTCGCCCACAGACTGATATTCCGACAGCCATTGCAGACTGTGAATATCTTCCACAACGCCAATCGGCTGAAAATTTTCATCGTACACAAACAGGCTATACACCGAAAACCACTCCTTTCGGCGCGGAAATTTCTACTTGCAAGCCTTCGCGGTTGCTGCGTGCCGCCGTGCGAAACGTATTTTCGCCGGGCGACAGGCGCAAGTTTAAATCGCTGTCCACGTCCAAAAAACGAAAGCCATTTTCCTGCGTGCCATCGGCTTTGGTATAGCGCACGCCTTTGCGCCCGTATACGGTGCTGATGGTGATGCACTCTCCGGCGGTCATCACTTGGTTGATGCGCAAAAACGCGCCGGTTTCCATATGGTAAAGTTCCGGACTGTCCACTTCCGTGCGTGCGGTGAAAATGGCGTCAAATTCAATCGGCGCACTGCCGTGATTGGTGACAACGGAAAACAAGCTTGCCGTATAGTCGGAGATTTTCCATGTATTTGCAAGCCGAAACGGAAAGTGAAACAGCGCCGTCAAGCCGGCAATTTGCTGCCGATTGGTTTCGGTGCTGCGCCAATAGGGGTATGCACAGTGCAGTACAAATTGAAAGTTTTGTATCACGCTGCCGTCTTGAATTTCCGGTGTGCTTTTCGGGCATCCGTCAAGAAAATATGCGCCGCCGTTTTGAAAAACGCTCAGCCGTCCTGTCACGTCCGGCACGATGCAGCGCAGCAGTCCCGCACGATTTTGCTCGACATCTGACATGATGGCGCCGTTGAGTGTGATGTCGCGCGGCTGAATGGATTGGCTTGTCACCGTGCTGCCGATTTGCCCTGTGCTTTGCGTTTCGCTGACGGCAATGTCAAGCCCGCTCGCGCCTTTGATTTCAGTGAGCCAAAACGGACTGTCTGCCGCAAATGCCACGGTGTTTCCGGCGGCAGAATAGGTCAAAACCGTATCACGCGTCATTTGATTTTCCACCTCGCTCTGTCGAGTAAATTTTCAGCCTCGCGCGTGAGTTCGCTCTCGGAAAGGCTGTCGTGCGTGTAGATGGTCTGCGTAAGATGCGTGGTGTTCCCGCCGGCAAATGCGGGCGCAAGCGCATACGGCTGCCGCATGCTGCTTTTTGACAATTGAACCGACAAATCCGTTTGCAGTGTGCCGGTTGTCAAATCTGCCAAGCTGCGCATTGCGCGTGAAATCGGTTTTGTGTTGCCGCTGATGCCGACCGCGATGCCGGCGGGGATAAATTTTCCGACTTCATCACGCATGAGCTTTGATGGCGAAGCAATGCCGAAAAACGAACAAATTGCATCAAACGCAGATTTTGCGATATTGGTTGCGGCGTCCCACAAAGCGCCCGCCATCGCGCCGATGCCTTGAATCAAGCCTGTAATGATGTTTTTGCCAAGCTGCAACCAATCAATTTTTGTGATGGTGTCCCATAGCATTTTTGCGGCTTTTCCGGCTGCTGCAATGATGTCGGGATATGCGTTTCCGACACCGGTGATGAGGCTGACAATCATCTCAAAACCTGTTGAAAGGATTTCGGGCAAGTGCGCCACAATACCGGACAGCAGCGATGCAACCGCATTTGCGGCGGCAAGAATTATCTGCGGGAAAGACTGCTGTATTCCGCTTACTATTTGCAGCAGCACGCGCTTGCCTGTTTCAAGAATCTGCGGCAGCATCGAAATAATATACTGCATGAACGTTGACGCCGACGTGAGCGCGGAGACAATCAATTGCGGCAGCGTGTTTGTGATGCCGGTGACAAGCTGTGTGAGAATTTGCTCGCCGCTTTGTAATATCTGCGGCAAACTGGTTATGATTCCTGTTTGAAACTGCGGTAAAAACGTCATGAGTGCGCTGATAAGCTGTGGAATTGCGCTCTCGATAAACGTGATGACCGCGCCGGGCAGCGCGCTTAAAATATTCCACACGGCGGGGAGAAGATTGCCCACGAGAAACGTGGTGACGGTTGTGGCAAGGGCGCTGAGCGATGGGGCGATATCTGTGCCGAGTGTCAAGTTGCCAAGCACGTTTTGAAACGCCGATTTCATCGATGCAAACGACCCTGTGAGCGTGGCGGCTGATTCCTGTGCGGTTGTGCCGGTGATGGCAAGCTCGCCCTGTATCACATGAATGGCGGCATAGACATCGCTCAAATTGCCGATGTCATACTTTACGCCGCTGACTTTTTGCGCGTCGGAAAGCAAGCGCTGCATCTCGGTTTTTGTGCCGCCATAGCCGAGTTTTAAGTTGTCGAGCATGGTGTAGTTTTGTTTTGCAAACCCTTGATACGCATTTTGAATCAGCTCCATGCTTGTGCCCATTTTATTTGCGTTGTCGGCCATATCTGTGATGGCCATGTTCGACACATCGGCAGCTTTTGAAGTGTCGCCGCCAAGTCCCTGCAACAAACTTGCCGAAAAGCTCGTGACGGTTTCCATATAGTCGTTGGCGGATAGACCGGCCGTGCGGTAGGCATCGTTTGCATATTGGTTTACTTTGGCGGCGCTGTCTTTAAAAAGTGTTTCAATGCCGCCGATGCTCTGTTGCAGTGCTGCACCCTCGCTGATGGTGGCGGCAAGTGCTTTGCCGATGGCGGCGGCGCCGATGACGCCTTTCAGCGTGCCCATCATTTGCCCGCCTAAGTTTTTGCCGGCGGCACCGGCTTCACTGCCGAGTGCGTTTTCAATGCCTCCCTTGATGCCGCTTGCGGAGGGTATAATTTGCACATAGGCTTTTGCGAGTTCAGTTGCCATCTTTTTTCACCCCCAAAATATGTATGCGTGCGGCTATAAAATCTTCTGCGGTGTCGAATGTCTCAATTTCACGCTCCGTTTGTGTGCCAAGCACGGCGCTCAAAATTGATTGCGGCTGATGAATGCCGTTTTGTGCATTTTTTGTTTTTGTCCACGCCAAAAAAGACAGCCTGTCCACAGCCGCAGCCATGAGCAGGGTGTTTTGTGTTGCTTTTGCACCGCAAAGGTGCATTTTAATGCGAGATTCTTCCCTCAAACCGACGCAGAGCGTTGCCAGCAGCGACACCGGCAGCGCCCTGTAATCCAAAATGCCGTAAGTTTCTGCAAGGTCGCACACAAGCGCGTCCTCATTGGTGGCTATCATGCCGGCGAGGGCGATTCGTTTTTTCCCTGTTTCCCAAATGCGCCGAAGATGTCAATCAAACTTTGGCTCACGTCCTCAATGGGTACACGTCCATCTTCTTTGCGCAGATAATCGTATAGTTTTTGGCGCAAATCTTTGCCGAGCAGCAGCAAACATGCCTTTGACACCGCAATGGGGTTGTCGTCCACGGCATCGCTGAGTGCATCGATTAACTCCATATTGTTGATGGCGCTTTCGGGCAGAGAAAATGCAAAACCAGACTGTGTTTTTCCTGTTATCATACGGTTTTTCCCTCTGCTTTCATGTATTCATAATGCGTGTTTCCGGCGGCATCCGGCACAGCGGTGATGGTGGTTTCATAGCCGACCGCTTCACCGTCCACATAGGAAATGTCGCCGACTTCGGTGACGCTTGCGCTCGGAATGACAATGCGCTTGAGGATATTGCCGCGCAAAATCATGTCAACAACAAACGTGCAGGGCGGCTGTTCGGTGGTGTTTGCGGTCACTTTGATGCCGGTTTCTATCGTGCCTGTCACGTTTTTGTCGCCGTAAACGGTTTTTAATACGTCGGCATTGAGCGCTTCAATGAGCGTGAAAGTGAACGTGTCCTCTCGTGCGGTTTGGTAGGTGTGGACGACATCGCCGCCCCATGCTGTGATTTTATCTGTCTCTGGCGAATTTTTGTTGACCACGCCGTCCTCGCTGATATAGCCAAGTCCTGTAAAGGTTGCGCCGAGCGCGGCTACTGCGTCTGTCGGCAAAGTGCCGCCCAAGGGTGCGCGAAAAATAGCGCCGCCTTTTTTGGGTTTGCCGACGGTTACTTTGGTTGTGTCTGTCATGTTTTACTCCTTTGTTCATAATAAGTTACGTCATACACCGCTTGATAGCGATAGCGCTTTTGTGCGGTGTCGGTGTAGTTGTAGTCGCTGTTCAGCGACGCTTTGCAAACGGCATCAAGCGCGGTAAAATCCTCCATTGCCTGCTTGACCGCTTCGTTCAGCTCTGCCGCCGCAAGCAGCGTTTCGGCATAGGATTGCACCGCGCATGTTGCGGTGTTTACTTTATTTGCGTGTCCGCTGCCTGTTTTTTCAAGCAATACGAAAGATGGCGGCGCTTTTTCCGGCACCTCCATGCAGACGGGAACCGGCAGCGTTGCGCTCAAAAAGTCGAGCATTATTGTTTCAATCATTTCATCGCCTTTAAAAGAGTATTGTTGTTTTGGTTGTCGCGCCGTGCTTTTGACGTGACGGCTTTTACGGACGCATTGACACGGTTTTTTCCGGTGTA
>JAVWRA010000118.1:0-4197 GCA_036635095.1 Ruthenibacterium sp.
GGTGTTATCGCCGCTCGCTGGATTTTGATAATCGGACAAAATGGAAATGCGTGATAAATTTTCATTGCCATATAAAAAGCTAAAAGTAAGATTCGCCATATGCTTTAGCTTGTCAAAATCACTCTTGCCTTCCACCTCTGCAAGACTGCTGGAAAATAGTCCAATCACTTCACGAATCACGCGCTGCACACAAATTGCAATCAGGTTATCCTTGGAGGAGAAGTGATAGTTGATTTGACTCACCGCAATTCCGGCTTCCTTGCTGATATCCCGAATGGTAATCTGTGCAGGATCGCTACCGGCACTTTGTATGAGCTTGATTGTCGTTTCGATAATCAGGTCTTTTGTTGTATTCATCTTAATGCACTCTCTTTCGCTATAATCAAACGTTGATTGAAACATAGTTTGATTATAGCGTAGAATTTTTACAACGTCAAGTATTTTCCATCCATATCGTTGTGGGCAAATATAGAACATCTGCCCACCGGAATGGTCTGATCAACCAAACCGGCAGGCAGATGAACGCTCTATTTTATCACGCTTTGTGTGCGCAATCAGTGTGCGTTGATTGTGTCTACAATTGATTTGCGCCTGATGCGCTGAATGGGCATACGCACTGCCGCCACCACAGAACCCACGATAATCACGAGAATCACCCCGAGTTCTGTCACGGGGACACGCCACGCATCGCCCCATTGGGCTGAGATGAGCATGGAAAAGAGCGCATAATGGAAGAATAACCCGATGGCTGTTCCCAAAACAGACCCTGTGATGGCATAGGCGGTGGCCTCGGTGGTAATCATCCGGGCGAGTTGCTTGTCCGAAAGTCCAACCGCACGCAAGATGCCATATTGCCCGGTGCGCGCCGCTGTACTCATGGCGATGCTGTTGACAATGTTACATACGGTAACAAGGGCAATCACGGCAAGAAATCCGTAGATAAAGAGTCCAAAGGAATAATACGAGCCTTTTGCACTGCTGTTTGAGAGGCGTTTGTCAGAAAAGGTATAGCCCTCGCCCGCAGATTTGCGAATGGCCGCAACATCCTCATCGGTGGCAGATCGCGTCAGCTGTAGATCAACCACTGTATACCCATCCGTGCCGGTGATGCCGGAAAAGGTTTCCTCCGAACAAATGATGGTAATGCCCTGATCGCCCGCCTGAAAGGGAGCATCCGAAAGGATTCCTGTGATGGCAATTTTTTCTGTTTGCCCATTGACTTCCATGACTACGGTGCTGCCTACGGGAAACGCGCGCTGCTTATCATAGACCAGCATACCTGTCCAAAGCTCCTCCTGTACGCGCTGAACGGAACCCTCCAGCAAATAATCCCCCGCCCAATCAAACTGATTTTCCTCATAAGAGATGAGGCTCACCGTTACGCTCTGTCCATTGACCGTGCCGCCCAGATTTGTGGCTGCCATGCGGCCGTAGGCTCGTTTTACAGCAGGATTTGTCCGAAGGCTTTGCGTAAAGGAACCCGGAATCAGCCCAGCGTCCTCCTTGCTTGCAATAGAAACATCGGGTGACCACGGGTCAAGGGAGTTTAGCGCATGATGCATAAAAGCGATAGTCACCGAGAAGCTAAGGAATAAAATAATACTGAGTGCAAAAGAGCTTGACATTAAAATATAATTTTTCTTAGATTCCAGTGTGTGCCGAATGCCCAGTGCCGTGTCAATGCGAAACAGTCCGGTATTTGCCGCTTTGTTTGGCAGGGGTAAAGCGGTAGTGTTTCCCAAGGCCGCCGCCAGCGGTGAAGATTTCGAGGCTCGTTTCGCAGGAGCACGGGAGGCTAAAAGCACCGTCAATAGGCCTAGCACACAGCCCGATAGTATGCTCATCCAGCTGATGGAAAGCCGTGGCATTTCACCGAAGTAATCGGGGCTGAGCACACGCAGGATAAAGCACAGTACCCAGATGAGGACAACACCGATGACGACACCCAGCGGAATGGCAACCGCACACCAATGCAAGGCTTCCCGCCGCACGATTCGTTTCACCTGTTTTTTTGTGGCGCCAATGCAGCGCATCATGCCGAAAAACTGTGTTCGCCCTATCACATTGTTGTTAAGGCTGCCGGCAATCATCATACTGCCTGCAATTAACACCAACACAAACAGCACGGCGGCAACGGCGTAGATTTGAAGTGCGAAGGCATTGGAGCCCTGCCCAAGCAGAGCCAAAAGCTGTGTGTTTTCCGATACCTGCTCCGCACGGATGCCAAGGCTTTGTGTCATGTCAGCGATGCTTCTTTTGATGTTGCTCGTATCGGAAAACTGAACGTAAAAAACACTGTTGTAGTCAGCAGGCTGTGTTCCTTTTGGGTTTGGATAGATGCTGCGAAAGCCCTCTGTGCTTAAAAACACCCCATAGGAATCCTCGCTCATCAGTTTCGTCGCGTTGCCGGCAATACCCGATACCGTAAAATGTAATTGGGTTGCAAGGGGCGTTTCAATGGCTATTTCGTCCCCAATGCGCAGATGCAGCGCGTCTCTTGCATTTTTGGTAATCAGTGCCTCTTGCGTGCCTTGGGGGAAGTGACCGCCAAGCAGCGCACCTGTCTGAATTTGCGTCAGCATGGCTTCATCACTGCCGCAAATTGCCACGGACTTTCCGCCCAACGTACAGCCGTCCTCACCACGGAAATTAAACACCCCATAGCTACTGATTGCCGCAACATCGTCTCGACTGGCGATGTCTGCCGCTTGACGGTCGCTGATGTCCCGCACACTGATATGCCAGTTTCCGTATTCCTTTTGCGTTTGAAGCAATTGACTGCGGATGAACATATCTGCCATGCCGAAGATTACAGTCACCAGAAATACGGCAAGCACAATACAAAGGATAGACATTCTGTTTTGCTTGCGGTGTACCTTTGCGGAGATTGGCACAAGCTCTAAGTAGCTTTTCATTCCGTGAACCCTCCTAAATCAGAGAGCACGCCGTCCGATACCTGTAGCACTCTGTCAGCCGCAGAAGCGAGGCTTCGGTTATGGGTAATCATGAGGATCGTCTGCTGATAGCGTTTGGATGCCGTTTTTAATAGCGAGATGACCTCGTTGCTGTTTTGGCTGTCCAAGTTTCCTGTCGGTTCATCGGCGAGTATCAGCATGGGGTGGGTGATGAGCGCACGGCCGATTGCCACACGCTGCTGCTGTCCTCCCGAGAGCTGGCGGGGCAGATGATGCCGCCTGTCCTGCAAAGAAAGCACCGTCAAAATTTCTTCTAAATATGCCTCGTCCGGTTTCTTGTAGTCAAGGAGAACCGGAAAGGTAATATTTTGTTCCACATTCAGCTCGGGAATTAGGTTAAAGGACTGAAAAATAAAGCCAATGTTCCTGCGGCGAAAAATGGTGCGCTGCTCATCCTTCATGCCAAATAGTTCACTGCCGTCAATTTTCACATTGCCGGAGGTGGGGCTGTCAAGCGCCCCAATCATATTGAGCAGCGTACTCTTGCCGGAGCCGGATTCCCCAACAATCGCCACAAATTCCCCCTTTGGAATGGAAAAGCTCACATTTTTCAGTGCCTGTACCGCTGTATCGCCCACACCATAGGTTTTGTTCAATGCATTCACTTCTAATAGATTCATTTTATTTTCTCTCTTTCTGGGTTTTTTGATAGATAAGCTCATAGGCACAGGAAAGCAACAAGGTAATGCTTGAAATCTGCCCGTGGGTCAGCACAATTTCAAATCCAAACGTAAAAATCACCATGGCGCTGCCGCCAATCAATATCAGTATCGAAAGAAGCACCAAAAGCCACTGTCGTCCTGTCTTGGCGCACATTGCCACCACGAAGTAAAGCAATCCGTGAACCAGTAGTAACCCACTCAGATAGAGAGGCGCAATATGAACAAGATACCTGCCATAAATGATGGATAAAGTGCTAAATGCAAGCAGAAATGCAGCTGTAACAAGGCTTCCGTAGCGAAATATCGATTTCGCCTCTTTTTCCCAGAGAAAATAATCCGTAACGCTCCAAATACCGCAAAGAAACACATAGCCGACCACGACATAAAATACAGTACCTCGCAAAAATTCCGAAAACAGCAAGGTCACAATACCCGTGCCTGCAAAAAAAGCAGCTCTCAGCATTGCAAATTTCTTAAATTTTTCACATAAGAGTTTCATCATCAAACCCACCTTTCTTTACAGATAGGTTAACGCACAAACCTTACTCTCACATGAATTT
>JAVWRA010000119.1:0-3948 GCA_036635095.1 Ruthenibacterium sp.
AAATGGTATCCACTTCTTTGCCGATTGTCTTGCTGTCAACTTCGCCGGTATAGCTGTAGGTCAGCATTGCGCCGCCCTTAAATTGAATGTCCATTTTTACGCCGAAAATAGCGGCATACACAAAGATGAACAGAATCATTGCAATGGAAAAGATGAAATATTTTTTGCGATTTCCTACGATATCATACTGTTTTTTCATTCTTCAGCCCTCCGTATAAAACAGGATTGCGGAACGCTTTGATTTTGGAAATTCCCTTGAGCATAATGCGCGTGGAAATAACGCCAAATACAAAGTTGAGCAATACACCGACAAGTAAGGTATAGCCGAAGGAGTAGATGGTACCGGAAGTTGCGGCGCCAAAGCCGAGCAAGGTCAGCAATTTGCCGAAGATGCCGTTTGTCGGGCCGAAAACGCCCATCAAAATGACCGCAACAATCATAACTGTTACGTTGCCGTCAATAATCGGGGCAAGTCCGCGGTCGAAACCGGCGCGAATGGCACCGTCGAGCGTTCTGCCTCTGCGCACTTCTTCTTTGATGCGCTCTGCCGTGATGACGTTGGCATCAACACCCATACCAATGGCAAGAATGATACCGGCGATACCGGGCAACGTCAGCGTAAAGCTGTTGAGTACCGCAAAATAACCGGATACAAACGCGAGCGTTGTCGCCGTTTGACCGAGCAATGCAATGGAAGCAATTGCACCGGGCAGACGGTAGTTGAAAATCATAAAACAAGCCACGAGAATAAACGCAATGATGCCGGCAAGCACCATGGCTTGCAGCGAGTTTGAGCCGAGACTTGGGCTGATGGTGCTGTAGCTTTCAGCTTTGAGTGCAAACGGCAGTGCGCCCGAACGGATTTTGTTGGCGAGAGAAATGGCTTCTTCACGCGCAGCATCGTCCTTTGCGCCAAGCGTAATCATGGCGTTTCCGTCCGTGATTGCGTTTTGCACATTCGGTGCGGAAATCATGGTGTTATCCATCCAAATGGAGATTTTACCCTGCGTTTCGGCAAGGCGGGTAGTTGCTTCGGCGAATTTGTCTTTGCCGGACGCATTCAGCTTCAGCGAGACATAATATTGACCATACGATTTGCTTTCCTGGCTGTTGTCAACCGCGGGCATCGCTTCGTCAATATCCACACCTTGCAGAATGATGTTTTCGGCTGTGACGCCGGTGGGTTTCCCCTCGCCGTCTGTGCTGTCGCCCTCGCGGAACGTCAATACTGCCGTTGCACCGATTTCTTCAATGGCGGTTTCGGGGTTGAACTCTGTTTCGCCCTCTTTCCACGGAAAGCGCACGATGATACGGTCTTTGTTTTCGTCCATATACACTTCGCTGTCTGTGATGTTCAGGTTGACCAGACGCTGCTGGATAACGGATTCAGCAGCTTGTAATTCTTCTGCTGTTGCATCGTATCCCTCTGCCGGCATAAACGTAACGTCTACGCCGCCGCGGATATCAATACCGAAACGGATGTCTTTTGCGCCCCGAATCCAAGTGGTTGTTGTGTCGCCGAACTGACTGCTGATGCCAAAAAATGCCGTGTAGGAAAAAGCCAGAATCAGCAAGGCGGCAACAAAAAATTGCCAGGGCTTCCCTTTTGTCTTCATTGGATCTCCTCCAGAATTTGAATTTTTGAACCGTTTGCACAGTTCGTTTATCTATTCAGCTTGTAACAGCTTTTCAATCGTTGCTATTTTGAGACAGACGCACAACAGATGTGACGCTGTATCAAGCTCTCCGATGGGCGGATAGGTCGGTGCAATGCGGATATTGGTGTCCTGCGGGTCAATGCCATACGGATAAGCCGCACCGGCACCTGTCAGCACAACGCCCGCCTCTTTGCAAAGCTGCACTGTGCGTTTTGCACAACCCGACATTGCGTAAAGGCTGATAAAATAGCCTCCCTGCGGATTTGTCCAATACGTGACATCGCTCACCTCGGCAAGCTCTGCTTCAAACGTGCGTTCCACCAATTCGAATTTCGGCGCAACCAGTGCGCGATGCTTTTTCATGTGTGCGGCAAGTCCGGCTTGATCTTTCAAAAACGTGACATGACGCAGTTGATTGAGTTTATCAAAACTGATAATCATAGAGAACATATTTTTCAAAATGTAATCGATGGATTCCTTATTTGCTGCCATTGCGGCAACACCGGCACCCGGAAACGTCACCTTGCTGAGTGAGCAGAACAACATGGCACGGTTTGCGTGATTTGCCGCACGGCATTCGTCCAGAATATTGAGCAAGGTTGCCGGTGTATCCGTCAAATGATGCACACAATAGGCATTGTCCCAGAAAATTTTAAAGTCAGGCGCGGCGGTTTCCATTTTTGCAAGACGACGCACGGTTTCATCGCTGTAAGTATATCCGTCCGGATTGGAATACATCGGTACGCTCCAAATGCCTTTTACGCTTGCGTCCTTCACCAGTTCTTCCACCCTGTCCATATCGGGACCGTCCGGTGTCATGGGAACCGTGAGCAGTTCAAATCCGAAATATTCCGTCACACGAAAATGGCGATCATAGCCGGGTGCGGGACAAATGAATTTTGGCTTTTCATCTTCGCGCCACGGTTTTTTGCTGTCTACAAAGCCAAGGCGCCAACCGAGGTCAATGAGATAATACATCATATTGAGACTGGAGTTTCCGCCCACAAAGGTTTCTTCGGGTTTGACGCCGAGCATGTCGGCAAAAAACTTGCGTGCTTCCGGCATTCCCTCCAAATTACCGTAATTGCGGGAGTCGATGCCTGTTTCGCCTTTGTACGTTGTGATTTTCAATAAATCCATCGACAAATCGAGTTGATCCGGTGCCGGCTTTCCGCGTGACATATCAAGCTTCAAACCTTTGGCGACATAGCCGTCATACGTTTTTTGCAAAGACGCCAATCTTTGCAAAAGTTCTGCTTTGGGCAGTGTACTGATTGGTACCATACTACTTGCTTCCCCTCATTTAATTTTAGAATTTCTACTTTCCCCGATGTCTTACACCGCTTCTAATATAAACAGTGCAACACAAGATAATATTATAGTACAAATCGGCAAATTACACAAGGGCAGAGCCGCATTTTAAAAATACAAATGCAAAAAAATCGCAAGCTTCGTTTGAAACTTGCGATTTTCGGAAAAATTATACGCGTTTCACGCCCAGCAAAACGGTTTCGCCGTTGATATCCCATTCTTTGGTATAACCGTCGACACCCGCGCAAACAATGGCATCTGCCAAAACATCGTGCTGAATGGTCGCGCTGTTTTTTTGTAAAAGCGCCATTACTTTTTCGTTGTCTGCGGCAAAGACCGTGATATGATCTTCCACGTTGAAACCCGCTTCTTTGCGCATCGTTTGCAATTTGCTGACAAGTTCACGCACAAAGCCTTCTTCAATGAGTGCCGCATCAAGGCGTACATCAATCGCAACCGTCACGCCATTGTCCTCCATGGAGCAATAATCGGTCGACTGAATCATCTCGATGAGCAAATCTTCCGGCGCAAGCGAAATAACGCCGCTTGCCAAAGTCAATGACAACGCACCTGTTGTGTCAAGCTCTTTTTTCGCCGCGCTGCCGTCAATTATGCTGAGCAGATTGCGAATTTCACCGAGCTGTTTGCCATACTTGGGACCGAGCGTTTTGAGCTGCGGCTTGAAACTGTATGACGTAAACGCAGAGACATCCTCCGTAAAGCAAATCTCTTTGATATTGAGTTCTTCCGCAATGATATCGGCATAATAACCCGTGAGAACTTCTTCTGCCTTGACAAACATTTTGGCGAGCGGCTGACGATTTTTGAGATTGGCGGCATTGCGCGCCGCACGTCCGAGTACGACAATTTCCAAAACCAAATCCATGTCGTATTCAAGCTGTGCATCGATATGGCTTGTTTCTGCCACAGGATAGTCGCACAGATGGACACTTTCCGGCGCTGAAACATCGAGGCTTCG
>JAVWRA010000120.1:0-3921 GCA_036635095.1 Ruthenibacterium sp.
CGATATTATATGCTTTGCATTGTGCAGGCGGGGATATCGCTGCTTGCCGTGGGCTTTTTGGGCACTGTTTTTACAGACAAGCTTTTAGTTCCCATCAAAATGTTGGTGGACGGGCTTCTTTTCTGTCTGAGTTTTCGCATCCAAAACAGATGGGTTTTTCGCAGAACGGCGCACACAAAAAACACACAAACGCCGTCGGTGACACAAACGCATTCGGCGGCGCAAACGCGTCCTGCAACACAAACGCATTCGGCGGAACAAACGCGTCCTGCAACGCAAACGCATTCGGCGACACCGCTGCATCTGCTGCTCAGAGCCGCTGAAATGCTAGCGGTGCTGCTGCTTGCCATCGTGGTTTTGTTTTTCGGCGCCACCACCATTATATGCTATGGCCCTTCACAGGCAGCGCGCAATTTATTTGTATCGACCGTGATGGAAACCAGTGCGGCGAAATTTTTGGCGCGGATGTATTTTGACGAAACCGAAATCAACACAATCCTGCAAGGCGACGCGGCAAAAGCACCTGATGCCATAACAGACACCGACGCCATTACGATTGCACCGCCAAGTGAACAGCCGGAGGCAGAGGACATTACCGTGGAGGACGTGCGCGGCAATAGCTTTGTGGGCAAGATGATGATTGTAAAAGACCCCGCACGTATGGAAATAGCCACACTGCCTGCCTTTGATGCTTACGGTGAGGGCATGGCACTGGAGGATTTGATTGCACAAGGGGACGCCGTTGCGGGTATTAACGCCGGCGGCTTTCTTGACCCCAATGGCATGGGGCATGGCGGAATGCCAATGGGTGTTGTGATTCACAAAGGAAAGCTGCTGTGTGAAACAGAAACAAAATATCCCACCATCATTGGCTTCAATGCGGAACACAAGCTCATCGCCGGCAATTTTACGGCACAGGCGGCACTCGATATGGGCATACAAGAGGCGGTCAGTTTTGGACCTGTTCTTGTATCGGACGGTAAAATCATGCCGCTTTCAGGCGGTTTAAATCCACGCACCGCCATAGGACAGCGCGCAGACGGCGCGGTGCTACTGCTTGTAATCGACGGACGTCAGCCAAACAGTCTGGGTGCCACACATGAGGATGTTGCCAATATCATGTTGGAATACGGCGCGATAAACGCCGCTAATTTAGACGGCGGTTCCTCCTCCTTGATGATTTACGAGGGGAAAGTGCTGAACGCATATTCCATGCTGACAGGCCCACGCAAACTGCCGACTGCATTTTTAGTGAAACGAACGGAGGAAGCCGCCAATGCCGCATCGTAAAAAACGCAGACATTCTGCCAAACCGATGGCGTATTTTGCCATAATTCTAAGCGTAATCGTGGCGGCACTTCTTTTGGTGCTTTGGTTTTTTCTTGCCGATTATCAAAAGCATTTACCACAAAATTTTGCCGATCAAACACTGTCTGCCTATCAGAATTACGACGCAAACTTCATTGCGGCATACTGCACCGATTTGCCTGAAAAATTAAAAGCCAAAGAAACATTGACGGCGTATTATAAGGACAATGCAGATTTTGAAAAGCTGTATTTCTATCAAACCAATCATGAAAATACAGAAAAGCTCAGCTATGCTTTTGTTTCGAACAATCAGCCGATTGCAACGTTAGTGCTGCAAAAAACCGCACAAAAAAGCCTTTTCGGATTTCCCGAATATGAAATTGCGTCCATAACGGCGCAGCCGCTGATTCGCTATCAATTCACGGCGCCATCGAATGTTACGCTCACTATAAACGGAACGCCGCTGAGCGAAAAATATGTGACAAGTGAAGATGTTGTCACCGACAGCTTTTCGGACATTGACGGCACGGTGTTCAAGACGAAAACGTATGAAGTCGCTGATTCTGTGTATATCGACACACTGTCGGCATCCGGCGAAAGCGGCAGTCCTTGTGCGGTTACATGGAACGAAAATCGGCATTCTGCGGTTATCACCAATGAAATAAGCGCGGAGCAGCAGGCGGAGCTTACAAAGTTTGCAGAAGATTTTTCGCAAATTTACAGTCCGTTTGCCACGAAAAAAAACGGCAATACCAATTCGGTGCTGCGACAGCTTTATCCGAACACCTCGTTTTACAAGGCGGTGCGTATCTACACAAACGATTGGGGAGAAAGCTACACAAAAGACCGCTATGAAAATCGTGTTATCGATGCGTGGACGCAGTATTCACAAACAGAATTTTCGTGCAATGTCCGCTTCGATTATGTCATTCAACTGCCGAACGGGCAAGAAAGAACATTTCCCTTTCACATGACCTATTATATGACTTCACGCAACGGACAGCTTCAGCTCGTGGATATGCAGGCGCAAACGGCATAAATAATGCGCACAAGCCAAAAAATCACCGCAAACACGTTCCACATAGAACGCGCAGTGCGGGGCGTTTTCTCAAACGAACAAAACAGCCGACACAGATTTCCTGTGTCGGCTGTTTTTAGTGAATACCTGCTGAACGCGTTTGGTTTCGTGTGCAATTTCAACAGCTTTGTCTACAGTCCCAAATCCTCGTTCGGAAAAATTTCGTCTGCGTAAATCGAAAGCGCCCACGCGTCACGCGCCAACCCGTAATGCAGACTGTTTGTGATGGCGTCCGCACTTTCGGGGCGAATTTCATCCGCGTGTCCGTGATGACAATTTGGGCGGTGTGCTTGCTGCGGGTCGTTGAGCGCAGGCTGCTTTTTGGCTTCGCTTTTGTGTTTATGACTCATACTGTCCACCTCCGTGGTACTATTATATGACAAAACAAAAAGCGCAACTCAAGGAAAATTATTCCGGCGTTTCGGCAGACTCTGTATTTTCGATTGTTTCAGGCGCTGCGGCGTCTTCGTTTGCCGTATCGGTTTCAGCCTCAATGTCGATATCTTCGTCCAGATACAGCGCACGGCGTTTTTCGTGCAGTTTGGCATTTTCTGCCGCATAGGCATCTGTAATTTTTTGCTTTTGCACTTTCCATTGCTTTTTTGCGCGGAAAAAACTCCACACACAAACTGCCGCAAGTGCCACACTGAGCAGCGCCGTGCCGTACTGCAAAATACCCCATGATGCAAACGGAATGCTGACCAAAAGGCGATAATTGCTGAAAATCAGCAGGAGCGTAAGAACAATCAAAATGACAGATAAAAACATGAATACCCCACCTTATTTTTAATCGTTAAAGAATAGTATACCATTTATTTTTAAAAGCGCAAATATTCCGGCGGATATAAATTGACTTTTTTCGCGCAGAATCGTATACTTATACTAAAGAAAAATTTAACTTAGGAGGAATTTATGATGGGCAAATTTGAAATCAAACAAACAGCAACCGGTTTTACGTTTCATTTAAAGGCAAGTAACGGCGAAATTATCGCGACATCCGAAGTTTACTCCGGCATGGAAGCGTGTGAAAACGGCATTGAAAGTGTACGTAAAAATGCGCCGATTGCCGCAATCGAGGAGCAATTGATTGCAAACTTTACCGAAGAAAAATGTCCGAAATTCGAACTTTATCTTGACAAATCCGGCGAATATCGTTTTCGCTTGAAAGCGCACAACGGGCAGAAAATCGCCGCCTCAGAGGGATACAAAAGCAAAGAAGCCTGTGCAAACGGCATTGCCAGTGTGCGCAAAAACGCGCCGGATGCCAAAGTGGTGAAACCGGAATAGCCGCGTTCGCCAAATACGCCGCCAAACTTCATAAAACGCATTGACAAAAGCAGTAAAATGGCTTATACTGTTACTTGCCGCTCAAAAGGCGGCAATATCCGGGTGTGGCGAAGTTTGGTATCGCGCTTGACTGGGGGTCAAGAGGCCGTGGGTTCAAGTCCCGCCACTCGGACCAAAACTTGACCGTAGCAATGATACGTTGCTGCGGTCAATTTTTTTATTTTCATATTAAGAAAGCCTGCAATACA
>JAVWRA010000121.1:0-3858 GCA_036635095.1 Ruthenibacterium sp.
CAGTACCACATGGCGCATCGCCTGCCAATGTGTCATGCCGACAGCGCGCGCGGCCTCCATCTGTCCGCCCGGCACAGCGCCGATGCCGCCGCGAATCACTTCGCTCATATACGCACCGGAATTGAGGCCGACCACAACCAATCCCCAGAAAAACACGTTGAAATTGGCGTTTGAAAATTTGAGGTTCATCGCCGTAGAGCCGTAATAAATAATCATGGCCTGCACAAGCAGCGGCGTGGAGCGCACCACCTCGACATATGCGGTACAAATCCATCGCAAGGGGTGAATTTTGCTCATGCGCCCAAAGGCGAGCAATAAACCGAGGGCAAGACCGATAAGCACGGCAAAAAAGGAAATCGACAGCGTGTTTTTCAGTCCCTCAAAATAAAACGTGTGATATTTGGCAAAAATTTTGAACATTCTTGTCAGCGAAAACAGTGAATTTGTCATGCTATCCTCCACCCGCAAAAAGCGCCGCAAAGATTTTTCTTCGATGCTGCGCTTTTTGCCGAGTATTTTTATTTTTTATTCAATGCCGAGTTTTTCAGCCTGTACCTGTGCTTCTTCAAACCATTTTGCAAGCTCGCCGGAATCGTTGTATTTTTTGATTTCAGCATTCACAAAATCAAGCAAATCGGTGTTGCCGAACATGAGGGCAACTGCGGTACCCACTTCGGCCGGATCAATGGTGACCGGCGCTTTGCCGATGGCAAGGTCGGGATTGTTTTTCACATATTGTTTTGCACTGACCTCGTCCATCATCACTGCCGCGCAGTTGCCGGCTTTGAGTTCTTGCACACATTGGGGCATTTTCGGCAGCGATTTCAGTTCGCTTTCGGGATATTGTTCTTCGCAGAGTGTCTGTTGCAGTGTGCCTTTTTGGCAGACAATCATTTTGCCTTTGAGGCTTGCCGCATCCGGATAGGTATCCAAATCTTCGGCACGTACAATCATGCACTGTGCGCCGCCGACGTAAACGTCTGACATGTCTACGCTCTTTTTACGTTCATCCGTCGGAGATAAACCCGCGAGCGCCATATCTGCCGCGCCGGACTGAACCGCCGGAACGACCGCCGTAAATTCGATGTCCATAATCGTCAGTTTAACACCGAGATCGTCTGCCATTTTCTGCATGAGAGACGGCTCTAAACCAATAATTTCGCCTTTTTCATTTTTGAACGCAAACGGTGCATACTGGCTCTCGGTCGCGACAATCAGCTCGCCGCGGTCTTTGATTGCCTGTACACTATGCTCGGCTGTTTTGCCTTCTTCTGTTGCAAGGACACTCTCGGCGGTTTTTTCCGCAACGCTCATCACTTCGGACGCCGCTTGTTCGATTTCTTTTTCGACTGCCGGATCAGAGCCGCAGGCAGTAAATCCAAGCGCCATTACCAGTGCCAAAGAAAATGCAATTATCTTTTTCATCATTCGTTCCTCATTTCATTTGTGATGCTGCTGCAATGCGGCTAGACATTCAGCAGCTTGTGTTATAGTATACATGTATATTTATTCGTTGTCAATGTATTTTATACATAAACTTTACCGAACTTTGCCTTATTATTGCCTTTCCAGTCATGCAAAACGCTAGTTATATTCAAATATACACATATTTATACATCGCGCACAATCGTATCCTCTTGACATTTAACAAAAAGCACACAGCATTTTAACAATAGCGTGATATAATATAGTATAGAGAGGTGATTTGGATGTGTGAACTTTATTTGGTCACGGGTGCCGCCGGTCATTTGGGCGGCGTTGTTGTGCAAAAGCTGCTTGCGCAAAACAAGCATGTGCGTATATTGCTTTTGCCCGATGAAGCCAAGGTTCCGCCGCAGAATGTTGCAGTTTTTCACGGCAATGTATGCGATAAAAAAAGTTTGCAGGGATTTTTTTCATTTGCCGACACCGACAGTGTGACCGTGATTCATTGTGCCGGCATTGTGACCATTCAGTCGCACTATGATTGCCGCGTGGTGGACGTCAATGTTGGCGGCACACAAAATATCATTGACCTTTGCTTCGAAAAGAAGGTTCATCGGCTCGTTTATGTCAGCTCTGTGCATGCGATTCCCGAACTGCCGGCGGGTGAAGTGATTGCCGAAACAGACGTGTTTTCGCCCGATGGTGTCGTCGGTCTTTACGCAAAAACCAAGGCAGAGGCGAGTGCGCGTGTGCTTGATGCCGCGCACCGCGGTTTGCCGGCAAGCGTGGTGCAGCCGTCCGGCATCATCGGACCGTATGACACCGGCGGCAATCACCTCACCGCCATGATTCAAAGTTTTTGCCGCGGCAGACTGCCAATCGGTGTGGACGGCGGATATGATTTTGTTGATGTGCGCGACGTGGCAGATGGTGTGCTTGCCTGTGCCGCGCAGGGCAAAACGGGTGAATGTTATATTTTGTCCGGTCATTACGCAAGCATTCGCACCGTTTTTACGCAGTTGGCAGCGCTGTCGCATCGAAAAGTGCCACGCATCTATCTGCCGCTGTCGGCGGCAAAAGCGTTTGCGTCCGCTGTCGAAGAAATTTCGATTCTGCGGCACAAACGTCCGCTGCTGACCGCCTATTCCATTTATACGCTTGGCACGAACGCCCATTTTTCGCACCAAAAAGCAAGTGAGCAGCTCGGCTACACGCCGCGCCCGCTTGCGGAAACTTTGGCGGACACCGTGCAATGGTTGGCGGCACAAAAGCAATAACAAAACCGATGCCCTGTCTGCATGACAAGGCATCTTTTTCTACTGCCTTATTTTTTCAACAGCTTTTGGTAGGTTCCGTCTATCAAAAGCACCCCGAGCGGGGCGGTAATCAAGATGGACAGCACCGCAACCGTCAGCACAATGTCACCGCAGGCAAGCCCCATTGCAAGGGGCAATCCGCCAATGGCTGCTTGTACGGTGGCTTTTGGGATATACGCAAACGCCGTAAAAATGCGTTCGCGTTTGTTGAGCTTTGTTTGAATCAAACAAGCAAAAACACCTATCATGCGGAAAAGCAATGTACCAAAAATAAGCAACACGGCGATGCCGCCGGCTTTTCGTGCATACTGTATATTGACGGTTGCACCCACCAGTACAAACAGCATCACCTCGGCGCACACCCACAGCTTGGAAAATTTAGCGGACAACCGCTGTGACGGTTCAGGTTTTTTCTGCCGCAAGGTCGCGCCCAATGCCATGACGGCAAGCAAGCCGGAAAAACCAATGACGCCCGCCATGCTATGCTCCAGCGTTACAAGTAAAAACGAAACAGACAAAATAAGAATAACTTTGATGCTATCGCGCAGATGTATTTTCGTGAAAAGCAGCGACAGCAGAAACCCTGTAACCATGCCGCCCAATAAACCCAATATAATGGAAGTGGGGATTGTCAAAAAGCGAACCGGCGAAATGCTGCCGCCTTGTGCCAACTCGGTAAACGCGGTGAACAGCACAATGACAAAGACATCATCGACTGACGCACCTGCCATAATCATCTGCGGAATGCTTTTCTTTGTGCCGTAGCCGTTGTCCATCAGTTTGAGCATACGCGGCACAACCACAGCCGGCGAAACGGCAGCAACGACGGTTCCCATAATAGCCGCCTCTAACAAGCTGATGCCGAGCAGCCAAGGGGCAAGCAGCATCATGCCTGCAATTTCAAAGCAAGCAGGTACAAAACACATCAGAATGGCGGGGCGGCCAACCTTGCGCAGTTCCTTGATATCAAGGTTCAAACCGGCACGGGTTAAGATGATGATAAGAGCAATTTGCCGCAAATCGGTGGATATCGCAAGGATGCTGTTGTCGAGCAAGTCAAGACCAAACGGTCCGAGTAAAACGCCTGTTAGAAGCATACCGAGCAAACTCGGCAGCT
>JAVWRA010000122.1:0-3841 GCA_036635095.1 Ruthenibacterium sp.
AGGGGCGTTGTGTTAATTTTTCAAATACGGTCGTGATTTTGACGTCCAATCTCGGTGCAAAAGCGATGGCGGCGCAGACGTCACTCGGCTTTTTCACGCATGAACAAAAAAGTTTTGCGGAGCGTGATGTTTTGCGCGCGGCAAAAGATGCGTTTCGTCCGGAGCTGATTGGACGACTGGACGAGCTTTTGGTGTTTCATCCGCTCACGCAGGAGACGCTGTTTGCAATCGGAGAAAATTTATTATTGGAACTGGAGACACGCGCCGCCGCCGCACAAATTGTGCTGCATCACACCGCACAGGCGCGTGAACTGCTTGTGAAAAATGCGGATGCGCTGCACTATGGCGCAAGACCGCTGCGCCGCGTGATAACGCGCGAAGTGGAGCAATGTCTTGCCGCAGAGCAACTGAAAGCAGACACGACATCTGCGGCATATCTGCTGTGCGTGGAGGACGGAAAACTGCATCTCAAGGCGGAAAAAACATGCAAAGCGTGAACCGGAAAGGCGAGACGGATTATAAAATCCGTCTCGCCTTTTTTACAGAATCCATGTTTTATAAACTTTGTGCCGCATTTTTGAGAATTTGAATCGATTTATCAACGCCAAGCTTGCCGCTGTTCAAGGATAAATCATAGCTGTCTGCCGCGCCCCAATCGTTGTCAGCATAAAAAGCGTAATAATTCGAGCGGCTTTTATCGGTCTTTTTAATCAAAGAACGCGCGGCGTCCTCGTCGATATTGCGCAGGTGAGAAATGCGCTGAATGCGCAGTTCGAGCGGTGCATGTACAAATACAGAAAGCATATTTTTATGCCCGCGCAAAATATAATCGGCACAGCGCCCAATGATGACACAGGAGCTTTTTTGCGCCAATTCTTTGATGGTTTTGCTTTGAAACAAAAACAATTTGTCGTTGGTGAGATAGTCGTTGTAATTGGTAAAATTGCCGCCGATTGCATCTGCCGCACCCATCGAAAGTGAATATAAAAAGCTGTTGTTTGGCTTTTCATCCGCTTTTTCAAACAGTTCTTCCACAATGCCGCTTTGCAGAGCCGCCTGCTTTAAAATTTCTTTGTCATAACAGGGAATGTCAAGCGCTTTTGCAAGTCCCTCGCCAATTTCGTGTCCGCCACTGCCAAATTGCCGACCAATGCAGATAATAAGATTGTCACTCATGCAAAACAGCTCCTTTGAAAATAAATTTGAAACCAATATTTCTGTTTACATTATAACATATTATTGCAAAAGAAAGCGCCGCAAAATTCATAAAAATTGCGGCGTTTTATTGTCTATTGTGCTGTAAAAAACTTGGGCATTGCTTTGTAGAGAATCACCGCGCCCGCGGTTGTCAAAATCAGTTCCGGCAGCATGTAAGAGCCGTTGTAAGTAATGGCAAACAGCCACACGGGTACGCCGGCAGGTGCCGTGGAAAACCAGACAAAAATTGTGCTGAAAAAGCTGCAGAAAAAACGAATGACGCAAACAGATGCCGTGCCGACGGCAACGCCGAGCGTTTTGTTTTTGAACGGCTTTGCAATACCGCCCGCAAGACCGAGCAGTGTGAATGCAAGCACATAGTCGAGCATCACCATCAAGACGAGTGCGCTGATGGTGTTGGTGGGCGGCGCGTAAAAGCCGAGCAGCATTTGCAGCAAACTGTTGACAAAGCCTGTAAATAAACCCCATTTGACACCGTGACGGAACGATACGAGAACAAAGGGAAGCATGGAGAGCAGTGTGACACTGCCGCCGTTGGGCATTTCAAAAATTTTGAGCTGCGCCAGCACTGTGCCGAGTGCAATCATGAGGGCGCACTCTACCAGAGTGCGTGTTTTGGAATACGTTTTGGACATGATGGACCGCCTTACAATAAAGTACATAAAAACAAAGAGAAATGCGCCCGTGAAACATCACAGGCGCACAAAAGTTTAGTATAAACAAACTTCCTACGCCGGCATTATCCGGATCAGGTAAAGGGTTGATGGTTTCGCGTACAAAACCAAATCTCAGCCTTTCGGCACCCCTGTTTTTATGTCTGCACTTATTATAAACACTTTTGCGGATAACGTCAAGTCCAAATGCGCAAAATCCATTCCGCAAGATAGACTGTGCCACAGCCCGCAAGCGCCACAGGCAGCAAAGATGCGCCGAGATAGGCGCAGATGCCGGCAACAAGAAACCCCGCTACAGCGGAAATAAGACTGCCGGTGCTTTCCAAAATGGCGGGAAATGCCATGGCAGAGAGAACTGCATACGGCACATAAAATAAAAAACTTTTGAAAAAACGACCCTTGAGCTTTTTTTGCGACAACGCAAGCGGCAGCATCCGTATCAGATAAGTAACGCCCGCCATCACGGCAATATAAAGCCAAATTTGACCGCTGCTCAACATATGCTTGCCTCCTCACGCACCGGTGCGAAATAAGCGCCGACAGATGCGGCGATGACAGTGCAGAGAATGATGGAAAATCCGCTTGAAATATTGCTGAAAACAGGCAAATAATGCAGCACACAACTGAGCGTGACAGAAAGCAGAATGACGGATAAAACGGATTTGCTTTGCTTGGCAACGGGAATTAAAATGGCAATAAACATGCCGTAAATGGCGATGCCGAGAGCGCTGCGCAGGCTTGGCGGCAAAAACTCGTTTGCCACTGCGCCGCAAAGTGTGCCAAGCGCCCAGCCGCAATACGGCGCAATCATCAAACCGAACAAGTAGCGCTTGCCAACAGCGCCTTTTTGACCGCCGGCAACGGCAAACACTTCGTCCGTCATCATGAAACTGAACAAAAGTCTGTCTATGAGATTGACATGGCGTTCCATTTTTTGAGAGAGAGAAAGGCTCATCAGGGCATAGCGCAGATTGATGATAAGCTGTGTCAGCGCCATTTCGAATAAACTGCCGCCTGTCATCATCAACCCGATACCGGCAAACTGACCGGCACTGGTGACGTTTGTCATGCTGATGGCAACTGCCGCCCACACGGGCAGACCGCCTGCAACCGCCATCATGCCAAAGGTGATGGATACAGATAAATAGCCGAAGCCGATGGGAATGCCGTCTGTGAAACCGGCAAAAAATGAATTTTGCACGGCGGGATTTTGCGCGGTTTGCGCCTGCTTGTGATGGGGGAAATTCAAGTAAAAAACTCCTTATGGCGTGACCGCCTTATTTCATATCATTTGAAAAACAACCCTGCCAGATGATATTCTGCATCATAGGAGAGCGTGAATGTGGCTTTTGCGTTTTCATAGCTTGCATTGACCACGGCAACGGCAAGACCTTTCTGTGCGCCAACCGTAACTTTATCGATTTGCTTGAATGCGCCGAGTTTTTCGGCAAACGGTTCCCATACATCGCCGAGCGGAGACGCAGACAGCGCATCGACCATTTCAGGCGTCATGGATTTATTCAGCGCGTCATAATCTTTGTTATTCAGCGACAGAACAGTGGTGGAAGCGTGGGATTTGACGGCTTCCTCGGTGACGCCTTCCGGCAGCTTTTCGCCGCAGGCGGCAAGCAAAAAGACGCAGAGCGTAAGACAAAATGCCAGTTTAAAAATCTTTTTCATGTGAGTTCCTCCAAATTTTCTTGTTTTGTAGTTTTTTTGCCGGTACGGCAGAGATTTTGTAAGCAGCAGATTTCACACAGCGCTTTGCGCGCAGTGCATACGGCGCGCCCGTGAATGACACAGCGGTGGCAAAAATCGCTTGATTCCTCTGCCGGAAGCACCTTGACAAGCGCGCGCTCGACCTGCACGGGGTCAGTGGTATCGGTGACAAAACCGATGCGATTGGCAAGACGGATACAGTGGGTATCTGCCACAACCGCCGGCAAATG
>JAVWRA010000123.1:0-3771 GCA_036635095.1 Ruthenibacterium sp.
AATTTCGCGGCAATGCTCTTTTGAACAAGTTTTTTGTTTTGGGCATGGGCGTTCCGTTTCAACTTTTGTTGGTGCCACTGTTTTTCCAGTTCTTTGAAATGGGCATTGTCGGCACAAAATTCAGCTTGATATTGGCGTATATTGCACTCTCTATTCCGTTTACGATTTTCCTGATTCAAGGCTTTTTCCTCACATTGCCCAGTGTTTTGGAGGAGGCAGCTTACATTGACGGTTGCGGCCCGATTCGCACATTCTTTGCCATCATGCTGCCGCTTGGCAAACCGGGCTTGATTACAGCGGCAATTTTCAACTTTATCGGTCTGTGGAACGAGTTTTTGTTGGCACTTACATTCATCAACGACGGTGAAGATTTTCCGCTTTCTGTCGGTCTGTATGCACTGCAAGGCAGTATGCAGTATACCGGCGACTGGGTTGCCCTGTTTGCGGCACTGGTGGTGGTAATGATGCCGACACTTGTTATCTATATGCTCTTGTCACGCCAGATTATTGAGGGTCTGACGATGGGCGCGGTCAAGGAATAACAGCTCAATCGGGCTGTTAGAGATATAAAGGAGGTTTAACAATGAAAGGAATTAAAAAAGCACTGGCACTGACACTATCGCTAACGATGCTGACGGCAAGCTTTACGGCATGTGCGCCGAAACAGGCGTCATCCGCGGCGGCACCGGCATCGGCATCGGCATCAGCGGCTTCCCAAGCAGCGCCGCAAGGCAAAAAATTTGATGGCATTACCGTTCAATTTGCAAGCTGCCACAACGAAGCAGAGCAATCGTCAATTTGGGAAAAAGAACTGGCAGCCGAATGGGAAAAAGAGACAGGCGGCACCATCAAATTCAATTATGCGGGTCGTGACGTACTCACATCCGTAAAATCGGATTTGCTTGTCGGCAATGCACCCGACATCATCACACAGGATTTGAGCGAATTGGCAGCAGCCTTGATTACCAAGGACGAAATTCTGCTTGAGCCGCTCAATGATGTGCTGGATGGCCCCGCCGCAGGCGAAACAACGCCAATCAAAGACAATCTGAATGGTGCATACACCTTGTTCAGAACAGACGGCAAAGACTATTTCGTGCCGTTTATGTATATCACCAGCGGCTTTTTCTACAACAAAACCATGTTCAAAGATTTGGGCATCACAGCGCCGACAACATGGGATGAATTTATCAAGGTATGCGAGACAATCGAAAAGAGCGACATACCGGCGCTTGCGGCAGACGGAAACATCAGCTTCTACAACTGCTATTATCTGCAAGCGGCATGTCAGCGTATTCTGGGCAGCGGCGAATTTTTAAAAGCCGCGCTTGACCCCACCGGCGCAGCGTGGGATAATCCCGGTTTCTTGGAAGCTGCAAAATACATCAGCGAGCTTTCTGCAAAGGGCAAAAACTTCTTCCAAGACGGCTATGCCGGCACAGCGTATCCGGCAGGTCAAACCGATTGGGCAACTGGCGGTGCGGGCATGGTATACTGCGGCTCATGGCTGCCGGTAGAAACACAGGATCTTGTGGACGACAAGTTTGAATTTGGCTTCTTTGCATTCCCGACCATTGATGGCGGCAAAGGCATTACAACGGATATCGAAGCGCAAATGATGGGATTCTGTGTCCCGAAAGATGCGAAAAACAAAGATGCGGCAAAAGATTTTATTGCTTACTGCACCTCGAAAAAGGCAGCGGATCGCCTAGTGGAAACCAACGCCAATATGTCAGCGCGCACAGATGCAATTTATCCGCCGGCACTCATTGAAGTGAAACCGTTTGTAGATGCTTCTACCGCATATCATAAAAACTATGATGGCGCAATGAGCGCAGCACCGGAATGGTGGGCAAATGTCTTTTATCCCGCAGACGACGCGTTGTTCTTCGGCAAAATTTCTCCGGAAGAATTTATCGCACAAATCAAAGCGGAAACCATTAAGTTCTATGAAAATAAAAAGTAATCTTGCAAACTGAAAAAAAGCGGGCAGCGCAGCGCTGTGTTGCTCGCTTTTGATTTTCATAAGGAGTGGACTATCTTGACACATCTTGATATCAATTTTTTTTCTTCGGTATTTACACGAACGCAGCGTATGCGCGTAATGCTGCCGAGACCGGACATGGTGCTTCCGCCGGAAGGTCCGGCGGTGCTTTATCTTCTGCATGGCTTTTCGGACGGATGCGACAGCTTTTTGCAAAATTCCGCGCTTGCACGTTATTGTGACGACTTGCCTCTCTGCATCGTGATGCCGGATGCCGATAAAAGTTTTTATGCCAATATGCGTTTTGGCGACGCATACTGGACGCATATTTCGCAGGAAGTACCTGATTTTATTCAAAAAACATTTCGCGTCAATACGGCACCGGATAAAACTTTTGTAGGCGGCGTTTCCATGGGTGGGTACGGCGCCATTAAATTCATGCTGCAAAAACCGTGCAGCGAGGCATTTTTATTCTCACCTGCAACGGATGTCATTGCAACCATGAACGGCAGAGTCAAACAGGTAAACGGAATACAGCCGTTTACACCGGAACAGCTTTCACTGCAAAATGTGTTTGACCCCGAGAAAATAGCCGGCAGTGAAGATGATTTGCTAAGCGTTTTGCGCAATACAACCAAAAAACTACCGCATTTGCATATCTATTGCGGACGAGAAGATTTTCTTTATGATGAAATTCAGGTATTTTGCAATTTATTGAACAGCAAAGGGCAATCGTTTGAGTACACCGAAAGCGACGGCGGGCATTGCTGGGCAACATGGGAGCAGTATTTTGCAGAGATGGCAGATATTTTGCGGGAGCGCCTTTTGAAGAAGAACTGACCGTGCATATTTGCCGCCGCACAAAAAGCCGAGACAGCCTTTCCTGGTATGGATTGGCTATCTCGGCTTCTTTGTTTCTAAATGTAGGTACACGGCATCGATTTTTGTGTAATAATGACAAAAATATAACGAATGTTCTCGTTTTTTGTTGAAAATTGTATCTTTCCGTGGTAATATAAACCTATATATACTCTTGAGATAGGCGGCGATGCAAAAAAATGAGTACCAAAGGGAAGAAATACTTGCTGATTGCAGCGCTTTCCGCCGTGGTTTTTGCGATACTCAGCGTAGGGTATGCGCGGTATATCACCGATTTACTGACGCTTGAATCGCAAATGCACCTTTCAGAAGTGGCAACACAAGGCGCGGCATCTGTGCAGCGTCAGATTGCCCGCGATTTTGATATGCTTGAGATTTTAGCGGACGGCAGAATTTCCAATCCGGAAGTTCCGTTGACGGAAAAAATCGAGCGTATTACAAAACAGGCACACAAATTTAATTTATTCCGCATCGCCCTTGTTGACCTTGACGGCAATGCAATCACCAGTGACAATCATGAATTTTCAGTGGCAGACAGAGAGTTTTTTAAAGCCGCCGTCAAGGGAAAGCGATTTCTTTCTGACCCGATTATTGACAAAGTAGACGGTGTTACGCCGGGAATCGTGTATGCGGTGCCGGTGTATTACAACGGCAAGGTCATCAGCGTCCTGTTTTCCGGTTATGAGCTGGAAAAGCTGACAGAGCGCATCGACATCACATTCTACCACGAAAGCGGGCTTGCGTTCATTGCAGATGCACAGGGCAATGTCCTCCTGCATCCCAATAAAAGCAGAATCGGAAGAAACATCATCGAAATCGCAAAAGAACGCAACAGTGCCGCACAAGTGGAACAGTTTAAACAAGGTCTTGCGAACAAAGTAAGCGGCGTCTCTCATTTTGCGATGAAA
>JAVWRA010000124.1:0-3691 GCA_036635095.1 Ruthenibacterium sp.
AGCGGGCGTACTCGCCTTGTGCGGCGATGACGATTATCCCTATGCTGTGCCGCTCAGTTATCTCTATTGCGATTCCAAAATTTATTTTCACGGTGCCATGACAGGGCATAAAATTGATGCCATTCGCAAAAATGAGAAGGCATCTTTCTGCGTCATTGACAAGGATACCGTCGTGCCGGAAGAATACACAAGCTATTTTCGCAGCGTGATTGCGTTTGGCAAGGTACATCTCGTAGAAGATGCCGCCGAAAAAAGAGCCGCGCTTACAAAACTGGCGGCAAAATATTCTCCCGACCACGAGCAGGGACGCCTTGCGCTAATTGAAAAAGAAATGTCGCACGTATGCTTGATTGCGTTTGAAGTGGAAGCGCTGAGCGGAAAAGCGGCAATCGAACTTTTTAAATAAACACAATATTTACAAACAGCCGCGCCTTGCAATGAAGCGCGGCTGTTTTTTATTATTTTGCTTGGCTTTGTCTTTGCGCCGCTTTGACGGTGTTTTCCATCAGCATTGCGCGTGTCATCAGTCCGACACCGCCCGGCACCGGCGTGATGAACGAAGCTTTTTCGCTCACGGCGGCAAAATCGACGTCGCCGCAAAGTTTGCCGTCCGCACCGCGGTTGATGCCCACATCAATGACGATTGCGCCCGGCTTTACCATGTCTGCCGTGACGAATTTGGCGCGACCGATTGCCGCCACAATGATATCTGCCGCCGCGCATTTCTGCGCCAGATTTTTCGTTTTCGAGTGGCAAAGCGTCACGGTGACGTCATTTGCCGCAAGCAGCAGCGCCGCCGGTTTGCCCACAATATTGCTGCGGCCGATGACAACGGCGTCGAGTCCTTTCAGCGGCACATTCGTGCTTTTCAGCATGGCAATGCAGCCTGCCGGCGTACACGGCAAAAAGCAGTCGTCGCCAATCACAAGATTGCCCACATTGACCGGCGTGAAGCCGTCCACATCTTTTTCAGGCGCAATGGCGGCGATGATGTGCTTTTCGCAGATTTGTTTCGGCAGAGGAAGTTGCACCAATAAGCCATGAATGGCGGCGTTTTCGTTGCAAGAAGCGACCTGTGCCAAAAGCTCCGCTTCGGTTGTTGTTTCCGGCAGACGAATCACGTCGGACGCGATGCCGCATTCGGCACAGTCTTTCGCTTTTCCCGCCACATAAACTGTACTTGCGGGATTTTCGCCCACAATAATGACCGCAAGACGCGGTGTGATGCCTTTTTGTTTGAGAATTTCGGTTTCTGCCGCAACCTTTTGTTTTACTTCGGCTGCAAGAATTTTACCGCTGATTAGTTGTGCTGCCATGGATAATTCCCCTCCTCGTGATTGGTTGTGATTGCCGTTCCGTGCGCTTGATGCCATACGCCTACCGGCAAAACGGGCGGTATTTTGAGCTGTGCGATTAAATCTTTCAGTTCAGCTTCTGTCGGTGTTTTATCGGATAATTTCCAGCAGATAACCGCCGGCCCGTTCAGGTCTTTGTCCACAACAGGATAGCAAACCGTCATCTCTACGCCCTTATTTTTGCGACGCAGATACAGCCACAAGGCGGCGGCAATCAGCGCGGACAGCGCCGCGACAATCTGGCTTGTGCGCAAACCGATGACTGTCATGAGACTGTCGGTGCGCAAACCCTCGACAAAAAAGCGTTCGATTCCATACCACATCACATACATCAGTGCGATTTCGCCGTCGAATTTACGGCGGTTACTGTATGCCCACAAGAGGAAAAAGCCGAGCGCACACCAGATGGATTCATATAAAAAAGTGGGATGCACCGGCATCATTGGGTCAATGACAACGCCTGCCGGCGGTGTAATCATTGCGGAAGTGAGATAGCTTTGCGTACCCTCACTGAACATGCCCCATGGCAGATTGGTGTTTGTGCCGAACGCTTCTTGATTGAAAAAGTTGCCCCAACGTCCGATTGCCTGTCCGATTAAAAAGCCCATTGCGGCAAGGTCAAACATCGGCAATACGCGAATTTTACGCCATTTGCAGAAGAAATATCCCGACACAAATGCGCCGATTACCGCGCCGTAAATGGCAATGCCGCCATCGCGCAAATTGACCATTTCCCATAAGCTTTCATATTTGAACGGCGCGAAAATAACATAATAGGCGCGCGCACCCACAATGGCGCAGAGCGTGGAAAGCATGATAACGTCAATCATGCGGTCGCTGTCGATGCCGAAACTGCGCGCTTTTGCAAACGCGAACACCAGTGCCAGTCCAAGACCCAATGCGATGCAGATGCCATACCAGTAAATCGGCAGGTCAAAAACGGTAAATGCAACGCGGTTCAAATCAAATGCAAGTCCGAGTCCCGGAAATTGAACGTGATAAACCATCGTTATTCCTCCTTGCTCTGTGTGCTTTGCGCCGGACGAATGATGACCGTGGCGCTCGCCGTTTCGCACAGCATGTTTTGCAGCGCCGCGTTGACTTCCTCAGCCGTGAGTGCCGCAAGTGCTGTGATTTCGTCTGCGGGTGTGCGGTTTTTGAAAAACGCGCCCGCCATGCCCGCGGCGACATCCTCTATGTTTTCAAGATCCTGCACCATCTCGCCGTACATCATGTTTTTACACAGCGTAAACAGTTCCGTGCTGATACCCTCTTGTTTGATGCGTTTGATTTCATCGAGCAACAGTGCGCGCACTTTCTCCGGCTGACTTGTTTCGCCGCCGAACATCATGCAGGTTGCACCCGGCAGCGAAATAAATTCGCCCGAAAAGCCGGGACTGACAAGACCCTCATCGTATAATTTGCGATACAGCGGCGTCATGCTGCCGCAAATCAGTTCCGTGAGCATATCGCAGATGATTTCGCCTTTCAGCGTGTCGCCCGTAAGCGGTGTTTCTTTGAAACCGACACCCAGCATCGGCTTTGCAATTGCCATGCTGCATTCTTGATAGGCACGAAAAACGCCTGCCGGCTCCTCTGTCACAATGCGCTCCACAGGCTGTGTTTTCACAGGCATCTGCGCTCTGGCACATGCGTCAAGCACCGTTTGCAGCGTCACATTGCCTGCCACGGCAAGCACCATGTTCTGCGGACGATAAAACGCGTCGGTACACGCATACAGCAGTTCCGGCGTAATGGCGGCAATGCTTTCCACCGTGCCGGCAATGTCCTCACGCAGCGGATGCGCATGATATAAGCATTCATAAACCGCAAACATCAGCCGCCAATCCGGTGCGTCCTCGTACATTTTGATTTCCTGTCCGATGATGCCCTGTTCTTTTTGCACGGTTTTTTCCGTAAAATAAGGGTGCGACACAAAACTCAGCAGAATATCGAGGTTTTCAGGTACCGCAGAGGACGCCGTAAACACATAACAGGTTTTGTCAAAACCGGTGTAGGCGTTGGCACTCGCACCTGTTTTTGCGTACAGTGCAAAGGCATCTCCTTCCTCGTTTTCAAACATTTTATGCTCAAGGAAATGTGCAATGCCTGCCGGTAACTCGATTTTTTTGCCTGCGAGAGAGAACGAGCGGTCAACACTGCCGAAACCGGTGGCATATACCGCATGTACGCCTGTAAACGCCGGCATTGCATGGACAAGCACGGTCAAACCGTTTTCGAGTGTTGCTGTTTCAAACGCGGCGGCGGCGCGCACATTGGTCAACGGATGATTCATTGCGCATCCTCCTTTGCAAGTAAATAGGAAACGGAAAGTG
>JAVWRA010000125.1:0-3540 GCA_036635095.1 Ruthenibacterium sp.
GTCGGCTCACGGTTGATGAAGATAACAGGGATATCAGCCGTTTTTGCAAGGTCGATAACCGTTGCGGCAGCAGAAGACTGCACAAGGTTTACAATCAAAACGTCTACTTTGTCTGCGATAAATGCGTTGATTTGGTTGGTCTGTTCGGCTTGGTCGTTTTTGCCGTCAACAACGGTGACACTGCAGCCTTTTTCTTCGAGGTATTTCTGAAGCTCCTCGCGATAAAGGGTCATGAAGTTGTCATCATATTTGTAGATGCAAACACCGACTTTTGCGCCGGCTTCGGTTTTTTCAGCAGTGGATGCGGCTGCCGAAGAAGCAGCGGGTGCAGCGGAAGCGGCAGGTGCGCTACTGGAAGCGGCGCCGCCACAAGCGACCATGGACAAGGCAAGGCACGATGCCAGAACAATTGCAAGCAGTTTTTTCATTGTTTACTCTCCTTTTTAATAAGTGCGTTTTCTGTCTTTTCAGCATCGTTTTTCCGTGTGCATTTTCCACAAAAGAATTTAAGTAAAAACTGCATGGACTTTCTATGCAAAATTGAGCAGAATTCAGAAAGCGATTTTCGTTTTCCGTTGTTTTTATGTTACCACTCTGTTATGAAAATGTCAATATCAATGTGTGTTTTGATACCATTTTTTCATATTTTTACTTCTTTTTTGTGCTATCTGCACAATTTTATATTATTTTTTTGTATGTATTGAAAAGCTTGTCTTAAAATGCACTTTTGTCTTTTTACATAGACTTTTGATGCTGAAAATTGTCTTTATTTGCACATAATGACTAGGTTTGCGTTTAAAAATAGGGCAAAAGTGAAAAAACGCCGCCACAATGCTCTGTGGCGGCAGTTTTTCATCTTATTGTAATCAATTCGTAATCTTGCATACCCATACCGATTTTTTCCGCATGTGCGGTGCAAGTGCGCCAATCGGTTTCCGGCATTGAATTGCAGAAATGGTCATGATGATCACACGCGTTTTTCTGCATTTGGTCGGCAAGATGGCTGCCTTGCATGACCGGCATGGCATTGCAGGCGTCCGCACAGGCGACATCCAGCGCCACCGGGTCGAAGCTTGCAAACATGCCGACGTCCGGAATGATGGCGGCATCGTTCTCTGAGTGGCAGTCGCAGTATGGCGACACTTGGTTGACAATGTTGATATAAAACGCCGGTCTGCCGTCCACTACGGCTTTTGCGTACTCGGCAATGCGTCCGTTCAGCTCCTCAAATGTGTTGTTATTGGGATTGGAAATTGCGTCAAAATTGCACACGCCGATGCAGCGTCCACAGCCGACACAGTGGTCTAAATCAATTTTTGCAATGTGATTTTCATACACAATACCGTTGTTTGCGCACACTTTGGCACACTGACCGCACCCGCGACATTTTGCGGCGTCCACTTCCGGCTTGCCGCTGCAGTGCATCTCCATTTTGCCCGCACGGCTGCCGCACCCCATGCCGATATTCTTCAGCGCGCCGCCGAATCCGGTGGATTCATGCCCTTTAAAGTGCGACAACGCAATAAAAACATCCGCATCCATAATAGCGCGTCCGATTTTGGCGGTTTTGCAGTATTCGCCGCCCGCAATCGGCACTTCTATGTCGTCTGTGCCTTTCAGCCCGTCCGCAATCAGCACCTGACAGCCGGTCGAAAACGGCGAATATCCGTTTTCATACGCGGCATCAATATGTTCCAGCGCATTTTTGCGGCGTCCGACATACAATGTGCTGCAATCGGTCAGAAACGGCAAGCCATTGAGACTTTTAACAACATCCACAACGGTTTTTGCGAAATTCGGGCGTAAGAAAGAAAGGTTGCCCGGTTCGCCAAAATGAATTTTGATGGCGGTAAATTTGTTGTCAAAATCAATGTCGGCAATGCCCGCCTTGCGGATGAGTTTCTCAAGCTTCTGCTGTAAATTCATGCCGGAATAGCACCGCATATCTGTAAAAAATACTTTTGATGGCTGCATAAAAACCTCCTGTAATTGTCAATCTTCATAAAATAAATTGTAAAATCTATTACTATTATAAGGTATACACGACAAATATGCAAGATTGTTCGAATGTTTTTTGTCTGATTTGTAAATTTACTTTGAACTTCAAAATACTTGTTGACATTTGGCAAAATGACGGGTATAATCAAACTTGTTTGAAGTTCAAAGTAATTTTAAGGAGTGTGGCAATGACTGCACAGGAAACACAGCTCAACACATTTTTGGTAGATGTTTTCAATGATATTTTGCGACTGGAAGATGCCAGTGTGCGCAAAAGCTGTAAAAACCTTTCGGTTTCGGAGCTGCATGTTTTAACGGCATCGGCAGCGTGTGCCGCGGGTGGCAATGCCGGTATGGCAGACATTGCCGCGCATCTCGGCGTCACCGCAAGCACACTGACCGTCTCGGTGAAAACACTCGAACACAAGGGATATTTGCTGCGTGTGCGCGATGAAAAAGACAAGCGCCGCGTCAGCGTTGCACTGACTGATTTGGCACAGCCGGTGCTTGCCTGTCATGCCGCATTTCATGAAGCAATGGTGACGCAGGTCACAAAACGGCTGAGTGCCGAGGAGCTTTCCACGCTTGGCGCGGCACTCACGATTTTACACACACATTTTAAAACGATGTAAGAAACCGATAAAAGGAGAACTATTATGATTCGTATTTTAACCGATTCCACCGCTGATATTTCGATTGCCGAGGCAAATGAGCTGGGCATTGCTGTGGTGCCGCTGCAAGTGAATTTTGGCGACGAACATTTTCAAGACGGTGTGGATTTGTCGATGGAACGCTTTTATGACATGCTTGCCGCGGCGGAAAAGCTGCCGACCACCAGTCAACCGAGTCCCGATTTGTTTTTGGCGCATTTTAACGCGGCAAAAGCCGCCGGCGATACGCTCATCTGCATTTTGCTGTCTGCCGCCTTATCCGGCACTTGCCAAAGCGCCGAAATCGCAAAAGCGGAATCCGAGTATGAATCCATCTATATTGTGGACAGCAAAAGCGCGTCTTTGGGGCTTGATTTAATGATACGCCGTGCTTTATTCGATATTCAAATCGGCATGAATGCCACCGCGATTGTGACGGATTTGGAAGTTGCACGGGAAACGCTGCGTCTTTATGCCGTGCCGGATACGCTGAAATATCTGCAAAAAGGTGGTCGATTGTCCGCTGCAACTGCCTTTGCCGGCGGCTTGCTCGGCATCAAACCGGTGCTTGCGGTGGTGGACGGCAAACTTGCCATGGCGGACAAAGCGCGCGGTCTGCCGGGCGCTTACGTGGCGATTTTTAAGCTGATTGACAAGGCGGGCGGCATCGACGAAAACTGGCCGGTCAACATCGGATACACCGGCAAGCGCCATGGTGTTGAGCCGTTTACGCGCTATGTCATGAACAATCTGCACTTGCAAGAGCCGCATGTCGCGCCGATTGGCACGGTCATCGGCACACATGGCGGTCCCGGCGCCTGTGCGATTGCGTTTTTCGCAAAAGAAAAAACAGAATAAAAGATGCCCTGCCGTAAATTTACGGCAGGGCTTT
>JAVWRA010000126.1:0-281 GCA_036635095.1 Ruthenibacterium sp.
AAACTTTTTGCGCAAAAGCGCAATTGTCCACACTTTCAACAGGGTTTTCAACAAGATTTTCCCCAAACCGGCTATACTCCGTGTAAAACCCTGTTGAAATGTTGAAAACTATTGTTTTTTGTCGTTTGAACAAAAGCAAGGATTCGCGCAATTTTCCACCGGAAAAATATGTATTTTTAGTGCTTTTCGGAAAAAATCATGCCAAAACAGCCTGATTTGCAAATTGCACCCTACGGCACGCGACCGTTCCGCATGGCTTAATCACATCGTTTATATCAATG
>JAVWRA010000126.1:291-3516 GCA_036635095.1 Ruthenibacterium sp.
GGTCCCGTCGTGGGTATTTCAGCCGAGTTTGGGCTGTACCAGACGGAGCGACGGGGGCGTCGCTCCCTACGGGGCGGCTTGCGGTTTGCAATTACGTTTTTATCCGCAAACCGCAAGTTGAAAATCGGTTCTGTAGGGAACGGTCTTGCACCCTACGGGCACGCGACCGTTCCGCATGGCTTAATCACATCGTTTATATCAATGCACTGTAGGGAGCGACGCCCCCGTCGCTCCGTGGCTGAACCGCATCATTTATATCAATGCACCGTAGGGAACGGTCTTGACCGTTCCCTACCGATGCAATTTGAAAATCGAAGTGTTCAACCAAACGCGCTTTAATGCGCACAAATGATTTAAAATAAAGGAGTGCCACCGATGCAAGTTACGCTTTTTCCGTCTCAGATAAACGGCACGGTTTTCGCGCCGCCGAGCAAAAGCATGGCGCATCGTGCCTTGCTTGCCGCGGGTCTTGCTGCGGGGGTCAGCCGTGTTGCGCCGCTTGCGTTTTCGCAGGATATGACCGCAACCATCAATGCCTTGCGTCAGCTCGGTGCAACGGCTGTTTGCGATGCAAATTCCGCGACAATCACAGGCAAATCGCTGCCGTTTTTGCCGGTAGCGGCACCGGTCGATTGCTGCGAAAGCGGCAGCACGTTGCGATTTATACTGCCTGTATTTTCTTTGACGAACGCACCGGTCGCTTTTTGCGGTCAAGGTCGGCTTTTGGCACGTCCACAGCAGATTTATGCCGATTTATTTGCCGCGCGCGGTCTTACTTTCACACAAACAGACAGCGAAATTCGCATTGACGGTGCGCTCACGGCGGGCAGATATACCATCGACGGCAGCGTGAGCAGTCAGTTCATCAGCGGCTTATTGTTTGCACTGTCGCTGCTTGAAAAACCGAGTGAAATCCACATCAAACCGCCGTTTGAAAGCCGCAGTTATGTGGACTGCACCGTGCAGACGCTCGCCGATTTTAAGGTAGATGTTGTATGGAAAGACGCGCACACGCTCTATTTACCGGGCAATCAACACTACCACGCACATGATGCAGTCGTTGAGGGCGACTATTCACAGGCGGCTTTTTTCGCGGTACTCGGCGCTGTTTGCGGCGGCGTTACACTGTGCGGTCTGCGGGCAGATTCCGTACAGGGTGACCGCGTTATTTTAGATATTTTAAAGCGGTGCGGCGCTGTTTTTGAAACAAATGCCGATGCAATCACGTTCCGAAAAAGTGTTTTGCACGCAACGGAAATCAATCTGGCGGACTGTCCGGATTTAGGCCCTGTTTTGATGGTTTTGGCGCTGTTTTGCGAGGGTGAAACCGTGCTTGTCAATGCCGGACGTCTGCGGATAAAAGAAAGTGACCGCATCGCCGCGATGGAGAGCGAAATCCATAAAATGGGCGGCACAATGCACACAAGCGGCGACACAATTACGATTCGAAAAAGCAAGCTGCATGGCGCAGAAAATCTGATAAGTCACAATGACCACCGCATTGCGATGGCAATGAGCGTGGCGGCGCTGTGCGCAAATGTGCCTGTTTCCATTCAAGATGCACAGGCTGTGCGCAAGAGTTATCCCGATTTTTTTGCCGTGCTGCAAACGCTCGGCGCAAAGGTGGAGGTGCATAAAATTGATGCAGAAACGTAATTTTTGTATTGTGGGTTTGGGTTTGCTCGGCGGCAGCTATGCCATGGGGTTGACGCAGGCGGGATATAACGTAACAGCGATTGATATTCGCGAAGAAGCGATTGCCTATGCGCTGCAAAAAGGCATCATTACGCAAGGCAAAACCGACGATTTCGCCCCGCTTTTGGCACAGGCGGACGCGGTGATTCTGGCGCTTTATCCGCATGCGTTGGTTGCGTGGGTCAAAGAGCATCAGAGCAAATTCAAAAGCGGTTGTTTTCTCACAGATGTTTGCGGCGTCAAAACCGGTGTTGTGGACGAAATACAAGATTTTTTGCGCAGCGATGTTGAATTTATTGCAAGCCATCCCATGGCGGGCAGAGAAGTAAGCGGCGTGGAATATGCCAATTGTGACATGTTCAAACCTGCCAATTTCATCATCACACCCACCGAAAAAAACAGCAAAGATGGCATCGCTTTTGCCGAATTTTTGGCAAAAACTTTGCATTTTGCACATATCAGCGTATTATCCTGTGCGGAACATGATAAAATGATTGGCTATGTCAGCCAGCTCACACACGCAATTGCCGTGAGTTTGATGAACGCGAACGACAACACGCATCTTGCGGAATATACCGGCGACAGTTTTCGCGATTTAACGCGCATCGCGCACATCAACGAGACGCTGTGGAGTGAACTGTTTTTGCTCAATCAAGACGTATTGACGCAAGAAATTGACGCCTTTACCGCCGCACTCACCGATTTGAAAAACAAATTAAAAGCAGGCGATGAAAAAGGTTTGCAGCAATTGTTCAAACAGTCTACCGAGCGCCGCGCGCAATTTGATGTGAAGTAAGCGGAGCTTTTTGTCAGAATGACGCATTTTGATGCGCGGAAAATAGCATCAACTATCAAAAAAAGGCGGCATCGTGTTGAAAACGATGCCGCCTGTCTATTTTGATGTCATTAGCGTCCGACTTCAGACAGCGAAAGCCCTTTGTTATGCTCCTCTGCCCATGTGATGTTCCAACTGCTTGTAAACAGCAGCAATTTGCGGTTTTTGAAGTCCTCCACGCGCTTGGTGTCGCTTGTCAAACTCAACGCCTTTACGTCAATATCCGTGTTTTCAATCCAACGAATATAATTATACGGCAGTTTCTGCATGCGAATTTCGACATTATATTCGTTGTTGAGCCGATATTCCAGCACTTCAAACTGCAAAACACCCACAACGCCGACAATCACTTCTTCCATGCCGCCGCCCAGTTCCTTGAAAATCTGGATGGCGCCCTCCTGCGCAATCTGCTCCATGCCCTTGACAAACTGCTTGCGCTTCATGGTGTCCACCTGTGAAATGCGCGCGAAATGTTCCGGCGCAAAGGTAGGAATATTCGCAAACGTAAACGGCGTTTTTGCCGTTGTTAGCGTGTCGCCGATGGAAAAAATGCCCGGATCGAACACGCCGATGATGTCGCCCGCATACGCTTCTTCTACGATTTCACGTTCAGACGCCATAATTTGCGTGCCTTGCGACAGTTTTACTTTCTTGCCGCTTTGAAAATGAAACACATCCATGCCGCGCTCAAATTT
>JAVWRA010000127.1:0-3408 GCA_036635095.1 Ruthenibacterium sp.
AATGAACAGCACTGTTTTGAATGCTTTGCAAAAACGATCAAAAATTCCACTGGCAAAGCAGAGCAGCGGAACAATCAAAAACCAAGGAATCAGCCAAAGCGAGTATTGTCCTGCGCCAACTTTGATGGTGCCGATGAACATGGTGCATAGTGAATACAGCAGCACCACCAATAATTTACACGAAGGATAGAGCGCCGCCAAAGTATTGGTTTTATGCAGGCGAAGTTTCTCTTTCCACATAGTTTTACCTCTTTTCCGGTATGAAGCTTGGAAAGCGCCACCCCCGACAAGGGAGGACGGCGCTTTCGCAGGTTCAGTATTTATTTTTATTTGCTGTTATTTGCTGCTTTCAGCGGGAGCTTCGGCTTTTTTCTTGATGTAATTGGCACCGCAGCCGTATTTTACGAGTGTGCGGTCAGGAATGACCTTAATGACCAAAATGCTGATGACAAATGAGATAACGCGGTCAAGCACCGTGAAGATACCTTCTGTACCGATAACAGCCGACCAAATGTTGGCACCTGCCGCCATGGCGGTTGCGGTGATGATGGATGTGCCGCTGCCGGTTACGCCGCCGTATACCAAAACAACGATAGGTGCAGCAGATGCAATGGACGTGATTGCCATTAAGACCATGGAAATGAGCCATTTCCACCAATTGCTGAACATATTATAACGGGCAAGGAAACCGGTCAATAAACCGGCGATAACGTTGACCGGAATAAAAGCAAAGTTCACGGGGTTCGCAATGCCGGTGACGACGTTTGTCAATGCACCTGCAACAGCGCCAACCCACGGGCCGCAAAGCATAGCGGCGAAAATAGTGCCGATGGTGTCAAGATACATAGGCAGTTTCAATAAGGATGCCATTTGTCCGCCTACAAAGTTTACCGCAACGGCGATGGGGATGATGAGGATTGCCAGCATGGAAAAATCGTCTTTGATGGAATATTTCTTCTTCATGATAAACCTCCCAAAATAAAATATAGTGTATATTCGTTGCCGGCTAAACCGTCCGGCTGATAAACAAATTATAGCATATTGCATAATCCTATGCAACTAAAATAAAAATAATGTGTAACTATTTGTATAAAACACTTTATTAAGACTGCAATTATTGGTAGAAACGACAAAGTTTTTCGTTACTACTGCCGATTGCAATTGCGATAAACTGACCTTTTGCACAAAATATTTAATTTCTCAAATAACTTGCCTTATAGACAATTTTATGATTTAATGATAACATAGAAGGTTAAAAACATTTATGGAGGTTACTATGAATCAGAAAAAAATTATCATTGATACCGACTGTGGTTCAGATGACGCAATGGCAATCGCAATGGCACTCAACGATCCCGCATACGAGATTTTGTTTTTCACAACCGTGTCCGGCAATGTGAATGCGCATCAAGCGGCAATCAACACACTCACAACCATCGAACGCGCCGGTGCTTATGAGCCGCCCGTTTATGAGGGCTGCATGGACATGCTCTTGAAAAAATCGATTTTTGCGCATGAGACGCATGGTGTGGACGGCATGGGCGATATCGGACTTGTGCCGGAGCGCCTGAGTGTTACGCCGGGCAATGGCGTTCTCAAAATGCTTGAAGCATTGGAGAGCCATGAAGTGGGCGAAATTGACATCATCACGCTTGGCACATTGACGAATATTGCTGTGGCAATGCGTCTTGCACCGAATACAATGTGCCGCGCGGGCCGCATTGTCGCGATGGGGACCGCCGGTCTCGGTACCGGAAACGTCAGCCCCGTGGCAGAGTTTAATATCTGGCAAGATGCCGAAGCGGCGAAAATCGTGACGGAATTTGGCATACCGCTGGTCTATGTAGGCTGGGATGCCTGTATGGGCGACGCGATGCTGAGTCCCGAGGACATCAAGCGTCTGCGTGAAAGCGGCCCGCTTGGCAAGTTTGCAATTGATTGCAACCGCCAGTTGATGGAGATGAATGAGGGACGGTTCGGTTATCCGTGCCTTGATATGGCAGACCCTGCCGCGATGGCTGCCGCGCTGCATCCCGACTGCATTGATACCTGCGATGATTACTACTGTGAAGTTGATGTCTCGGCAGGCCCGAGTTACGGCGGCGTACTGGTTGATTTCTACCATTTCAGCGGCAAAAAACCAAATGCCAAAATTTGCAGCAAACTGAAAGCAGATGTGTATAAGGAATATATTTTCCGCACACTCGGCGCATAAACACGATTAAAATAGTGCGGCGGTGATTGCTTTTGCAGGAATCCGCCGCGCTTTTTAAAAACAAAAAATGTTTGAAAAGGAGCGTATCCATATGCAGAACATTCTATTTGTATCTCATTGTATTCTCAACACGGCGTCAAAAGTCGTGTTGTTCACCGCGGACGATATGGCGGCGGAAGAAGCACTGCGCCGTCGCTTTTTGCTGTCAGCACTGGAAAAAGGCGTACAATTGGTGCAGCTTCCCTGTCCCGAATTTACGCTTTACGGCGCACGGCGGTGGGGACATGTGAGCGACCAGTTTGACAATCCGTTTTTCCGCGCACATTGCCGCAAAATTTTAGAGCCGGTCATTTTGCAGATGAAAGAATATGCCGCAAACGAAAACCGATTTCACATTATGGGCGTTTTGGGTGTGGACGGCAGCCCAAGCTGCGGCGTGGATTACACCTGTCGCGGTGATTGGTATGGCAGCTTTGAGGGACGTACCGATTTGAACAAGGTGCTTGCAACCTGTCGGCTTTCAAAAGAAAACGGCGTTTTTATAGATGTGCTTTGCACCATGCTGCGTGAAGCTGATTTGGCAGACAGTGTGCCGACCGTCGGTCTTTTTGCGCCTGAAGCCGAAAAATGTATGCGTCTTTTAGAAGATTAGCATTGGCACAATGTATGAATTACGGCGCGTTTATATTAGCTTTATATTAACATTGTCCTAAGTTTTAAGATATGACAAATGTCAGTTTTTGCGCAAAAGTGTGCGAATATTATGAACATAAATTGTACAAAAAATTTAGGCAATATGCTGATTTTGAACTTTAGAAGCGCCGTGCAAACTTGAAAATCCGTAAAAAAAAGAGAACGCGTGGCTGCTCAAAATCGAAAAGCCATTGTTTTCGGAAAATAAAAAAAGCACTGCCCATACAGTGCCACAGTCGGCAAAGCTTTGATTTCGCTCGAAGCTTTGCCTTTTTTTGAATCACACGAAACAATGGATTCAAGAAACTTGCAATGTTCGTTGCGCGGTTTTCGGCATCTCTTTAAAGAGAACTCTGAAAATCGGTATGCCAATCCCGCGCTGCCGCTACAGCAATTTTACTTTTGATTGTCCTACTAAAACCCGCGTCTTTGCTATATTATAAGGTAAGGCTGCCTGTGAAACACATCAGTTTGACCCCGCCTCCACAAATAAGTGTTCC
>JAVWRA010000128.1:0-3379 GCA_036635095.1 Ruthenibacterium sp.
GGAACGGTCAAGACCGTTCCCTACGGGTGTAATTTGAAAATCGAATCGTGAACCCATGCGGAGCGACGGGGGCGTCGCTCCCTACAGTGTAATGCCATTAATTTTATGTAAATCTACGGAACGGTCAAGACCGTTCCCTACGGGCGCAATTTTAAAATTGAATCATGAACCCATGCGGAGCGACGTGGGCGTCGCTCCCTACAGTGCGTTGGTATAAACGATGTGATTAAGCTGGCGGAACGGTCAAGACCGTTCCCTACAGGCGCAAACTGCGGATTAAGCGGTAAATAAAATAAAAACAAAAACACAGCGGCACTGACGGAAAAGCTTGTCCGCTCCGTTTGTGTCGCTGCGTCTTGATACAACATTTGACTTTTCAATTACAATGTCTTGCGATAATAATAGCGCTTGCCGGTGAGGGGATATTCGTCCAAAACAAAAATCTGTCGATACCCGTGCTTTTCATAAAAAGCAGGCGCTTGAAATTGCATGGTATCCAAAAAAACATGGCGGCATCCCCGTTGTTCGGCGGCGACTTCTGCGCGCAGCAACAATTCGCTGCCGATTCCTCTGCCGCGAAACGCTTCGTCCACCCACAAATAATCAATGGTCAGCCACTGTCCAAGTGTCCAACCAATCAGCGAACCAACGACGTTTTCCAGTCCGTCCTTTACGAAAATGCCGAGGTCTTTCGGGTCGTTATCTTCCAGAAACGTCAGATTATATTCCCACAATTTTTCGCGCGTGTCCTGCCGCTGTGCCGCGGTGATGTGCGCGGTTTCTACATACTGCATCGCAATTACCGCAGCAATTTGATTGCCGGATACTGCTCTGCAAAACAGACGGCGGTGTAGCTGTCTGCCGCCAGCTTTTCAAGCTGTTTACCCACTTTTTTGGCGGCGGTCAGCACGGTAACCTGATAATCCGCACGCAAAATTGCGGCGGTTTTGAGTACCGCGGCAAAATCGGCATCAGCGGCATACAAAAGAGCAAGCTTTGCTTTTTCGGCGGGAACAACGGTGTTGCTTTCGAGTAAAACAGCGGCAATGCGTTCAAATCCGATAGAAAACCCAACGGCAGGCACATCTTTGCCAAGAAATTTGCCAATCATGGTGTCATAACGACCGCCGCCGCCGACAGCACCGGCAAATGCGGGACAGACCACCTCAAACACCATGCCCGTGTAATAACCTTGTCCGCGCACCAGTGAGGGTGTAAAAACAATCGAGTAGGCGCCGTCTGCGATTGCCGCAACGCTATCCATCACAAGCTGCACACGCGCGCCGAGCGTTTTATCGGCGCACAGCGCGGCAACATCTGCCAGTGTAAATGTGCCTTTTTGCAGAAAATCAGCAAGCGCCGCAATCGCGCTTGCGGGCATTTCTTTTTCAGAAAGTTCGGCGCAAACGCCGGCGATATCGATTTTATCGAGCTTGTCAAAGGTGATGCAAACGGAGTCCAAATCCGCATCGGCAAACCCGAAATGCGTGAGCATTCCACGCAGCAAACGGCGGTCATTGAGGTGAATTGAAAAATCTTTCAGTCCGATGCCAAGCAGTGCGCGCGCGGTGACGTCAATCAATTCAATTTCAGCATTTGGCGAATCATCGCCTAAAATATCAATATCGCACTGTACAAATTCACGCATACGTCCTTTTTGCGGTCGCTCTGCACGAAACACGCGGTCGGTTTGAATCACCTTAAACGGATGCGGCAGCACGTCTTTGTTCGCGGCGTAATAGCGCGAAAGCGGCAGCGTTAAATCGTAGCGCAAACCGATGTCCGCCAGTTCTTTTTCATCGCCGCTCGCAAGCGCTTTTTGCAGCTTTTCACCGCGTTTCAGCACCTTGAAAATCAGATTTAAATTGTCGCCGCCCTCTGACTTGTCAAGGTTTTCCATATCCTCAATCATCGGCGTGGCAATGCGCTCAAATCCGCTTGCACGGTAGGTTTTTAAAATTTCACCCTGCACATAATCGCGCATTTGCATCTCGCGCGGAAGAAAGTCTTTTGTGCCTTTCAGCGGCATTATTTTCATACGTTGATTCTCCTAATCAGCATTTTATTTTTTATTGTACCATACTTTGAGCGCTTCCAGCGCAGTGGTATAGCGTGTGTTTTTTGCCGCCGGAAACGCTTTTAAAAGCCGTTTGTGAACAAGATGTTTGCGCTCGCGCCACTCGGTTTTCAACAAATCAAGATAGATGTTGACCTCTTTTTTGGCGTCATCAAATTTTTCGTCTACCACAAGCGCACCGTCGCCCAAGTTTTTCGCCAAAACATCGCTGCCGTCGTGTAGTTTTTGCACAATTTCATCAATGCGTCCGAGGTCTTTATTCAGTTTGGCAATTTCTGTAATGGTGACAACGGCGTCACAAAAAAAGAGCAGAAACAAAAAGCTAAGCACAATCCAACCGACAGTTTTCGGAATAAAGGCGACGAAACGTGCGATGAGCGGATGAATGCCACGAATGGCAAACACGCCGCCGATACCCCATGCAAGGCTGAATTTCAAGCAGATATATCCGCCTAAATTAAACGGAGCATCGCTATAATCCCACCATGATGTGTGAAACACTTTTTTGAGGATGAAGCCGGTGACGAGTTCAAGCGCGCTTGTCAATAATACGGCGCCGACATACAAAAGCAGCAGATGGTTAGAAAGCGGCGTCAAAATAAGCAGAATAATCACCATGCCGAAGCCGTAAATCGGGCAGACCGGACCGTTTAAAAAGCCGCGGTTGACAAATTTGCCGGTATCGACCGTGCAAAAACACACTTCAAGGCACCAACCAAGCAGCGCATAAATGCAAAAATACCAGGCAATTGTATAAAAAGTAAATGTCTCCATGCGGTCAAGCCCCTATTCGTTGCTTGATAATTTTGTACCGCATATCGCACAAAAAGTATCTTGCTCTGCACAAAGCTGTCCGCATTTCGGGCAAGCTTTTTCGTCTTTGCTGCTGCGTTTATCGTTTGCGGCGTCAATTTGCTGCTGCAACTGTTCGGCGCTGACAAGCAAATCATCAATCATTTGCTGCGGTGTTTTTTTGCTTTCGTTTTCGGAGGCATCCGGACGTATAGCGCCGCTGTTGATTAAAAACATGGTGCGACCGATATCTGAAAACAGATGATCTTGTTCTGCGCGCAGGCGTGAAAGCTCTACAGTCAGCTTGACGGCGGCAGATTTTTCACTCATGGCATCAGAGACTGCTTTACCGGCATTTTGCACGTAATCACGCGCACCGGCAGTAGCGGCGGCGGCAGTTTCCGCCAGATTTTGCAATAATTTTTTCGCACTTGGTTCCATTCTAAAAGTCCTCCCGATTCCTCGCCATACGGCGTATGTTTTGGTGATTTGTAGTATCAGTGCGCGTCG
>JAVWRA010000129.1:0-3378 GCA_036635095.1 Ruthenibacterium sp.
GAAAGACCCGCCAGTGTACCCGCATCAATGGCGTGCATCAGATTTTGCCAAATGGAATTTCCAAGCGACCCGAACACCGAAGCGTCGAGCAGCCACGCCAACATACCAATGAGTATTACCACTGCGGCGGTAATTCCAAGCAGCATCAAAATCAGCGGAACCGTCCCTTTTGACATGATATTATCGAATCGATATTGCAAGCGCGCGCGCATAGAAATTTTTTTCATTCAAAAACACCCCTCCGATGAATGATGGCATCCGTTTTTTCTATTATACCGAAAAACAATGAATTTGTGCGGGTAATTTCCTGAAATGTCGCTTTTACGCCCTCAACGGTAATTTGTCGGAAATAGGAAGAAGTCAAGCACTCTCCAAAGCATTCATTGCAACCGCGTTCTTGATGGCATACAATATTAAAACAGACCACAAAAAGCCAAAGCTGACGATTGACAGCTTTGGCTTTCTTGTCACGGACGGTCTATTAAGCGGTATTCTCTTAAAGGCTGTTGGCGCAATCGTATGCGGTGCGGATTGCGTTTGAAATATCGGCAGGTTTTTCTGCACAGTCTCCGATATACAGCACTTCTATGTTGTTTTTCTTCAAAAGAGAAGCATCAAACGGCACGGCTTTTGCGCCCACTGCCATCACCACAAAATCGCAAAGCAGCCGCACTTCTTTGCCGTCGGCATCTTTGCACAAGACGGCATCTTTGGCAATACTTTGCACCGTGTGTGACACAAAAGTGCGCACAGAATGCTGTTTAAAATCTTCAAGCAAGGTGGGCATGACCGTGGTGCTTTCGCCTGTGGCGATTTTATCGAGCATTTCCACCACGCTGACATTGCAGCCCTGCTGCGCCAAATATTCCGCGGTTTCACAGCCAACCATGCCGCCGCCGATGATAACCACATCGCCGAATACGCGCTGTTCTCCGCCGAGTATTTTCCACGCGTCTGTCACGTTTGCACCGTTTACGCCGTCAATCGGCGGACAGGCACTTGCTGCACCCACGGCAACAATCACGGCGTCCGGTTTTGTTTGCAGAATTTGCTCTGCATTCACCGGCGCGCCAAGATGAAGTGCAATCTGTTTTTCTTGCATTTCGTGTACGAGAAAATCGGTTGCACGTTTGAGTTCCGCTTTGCGCGGCGGCATCATGGCAATGTTGATTTGCCCGCCGAGCTGTGATTTGCTTTCGTACAGCGCGACCGTATGCCCTTTTGTTGCGGCGACGCGAGCCGCCTCCATGCCTGCCATACCGCCGCCTACAACGACAATCTGTTTTGTTTTTTCTGCTTTTGTGATGCTGCGCGTTTCTTCATATCCGTTTTCGGCGTTCAGCACACAGGATAAAAACGAGCGGTTTTGGATATTGTCTGTGCAGCCTTTGTTGCAACTGACGCACTGGCGAATGCAGGCTTTGTTGCCCGACATTGCTTTATTTGCAAAATCCGGATCCGCAAGCATCGGTCTGCCGACCGCGACAATATCCGCTTTGCCGGATGCCAAAATCGCCTCTGCCATATCGGGGTCTATGATGCGCCCGACACAACTGACCGGAATATGCACAGCTTCTTTGACGCGCGCGGCGATGTCCACAAAAAAGCCGTACGGCTGCACACCCATGGGCGGAATGGTGTCTGCCAAATCGCCTGTGTGGTTCGCCTGCGCCACATGCAGCATATCCACGCCATCTTCTTCAAGCCACTTGGCAAACTGCACAGCATCGGACTCGTCTACGCCGCCCTTGCCGCGTTTTTCGGTCACGACTGCAAATTTATAGTCAATTACCATGTTCGGCACGGCTTTTTTCATGGCTTTCACCAGCATTCTGGCAAACCGTGTGCGGTTTTCAAGGCTGCCGCCGAATTTATCCGTGCGGTGGTTCATGCGGGTGCCGGCGAGTGTGCCGGTCAAGCGGTCGCCATGAATTTGTATGACATCGACGCCCGCCTTTTCTGCTCGCACGGCGCAGGCGCACATTTTATCAATGATTTGCAGCAGCATTTCTTCGCTTACTTCGTCTGTAAAATGCGCCATGTCATGATGCAGTTTCGCGCGCACTTCTGCCATTTTTCCCTCGGCAAACATGGCGTTTAAGGCGTCACAATCGTATTCCGGATGAAAAATTTGCACACCCAGTTTTGCACCGTATGTATGCACACTCTCGGCAAGCAGACGGAAAGATTCAATCTGGCTGTCGTCGAACAGTTTTGGCGTGGGACTGAAGGTGCGAATCGGGCATACATCACCGAGTACGATGTATGCGGCACCGCCTTTGGCAATGCGTGTATAAAAAGCGCGGCTTTGATGGCCGATGCTGCCATCTTTTTCTTCATAGCCTGTGGTGAGCGGCGGAAACATAATGCGGTTTTTCAAGGTGAGTTTTCCAACGGTAATCGGTGTATTCAGCATATTTATTCTCCTTTTGATTGCAAAATCCGCAGCATAAATACCACGGATTTTTTGAGTATTATGCAAATTGTTTGCAAAATTGCAGCACGGCTTTTTCGCAGCCGTCTCTTGCGGGAACAGAGGCGAAATTGTGGTTGCCGCCGTCGATTTCAACAAATTGACAGTCGCTGTAAAGCGCCTGATATTTACGGCAGGTTTCGGTGTCTACCAGTTTATCTTCGGTGCCGCGTATGATGACGGTTTTGCCGCCAAAGCCTTTTGCATCTTCAAACGGATTGTATTTTGCCAAGTCGTAATTGAATTGCGGCGAAAAGCGCAGTCCTTCAATATCGGCATATGGAATGTTTTGCGCCGTCATGGCATCGGCACGTTCTTTGCAGCCATACCACATGCCCGCACCCGGACACATCAAAATCAGCGCGCGCGGCTGCACAATAGGCGCGGCGCTTGCCGCCACCATGCCGCCCATGCTTTGCCCCGACAATATAATGCGTGTTTCGTCTGCAAAAGGCTGTGTTTTGAGCCACTGATACAAGTCCTCCGCATCCTGCAATGTGGACGTAAAGGTCATGTCTTCAAACTCGCCGTCACTCTCGCCGCAGCCGTAAAAATCGAACCGCGCCGAGGAAATGCCGTGTTGTGCAAGCATACGTGCCATATGCGTATGCGCATATTTATAACCCGAGCGGCTGCCGCCGAATCCGTGTAAATTCAGCACAAACGCACTTTTTTGTGTGTCGTCGGCAATATTCAAAATGCCGCGCAGCACGGCGCCGCGACGCGAGGGCGCTTCAACCTGTATCACTTTTATCATGCTTTTCACCCCGCGTTTTATTTTGTTTGTGCGCTTGCACGCTTTTCAGCAAGCTGTTTGAGCATCTCGGCAGTTTTGGCTTTTGTCAGCGGATAAACCAGATATAAAATCAGCACAGCCGCCGCATAGCCGATGACATAAATACCGG
>JAVWRA010000130.1:0-3324 GCA_036635095.1 Ruthenibacterium sp.
GCTTGAAGAAGCCGCACTACTCGAAGAAGCAGGCGTACTGCTTGAAGAAGCAGTGCTTTCTGATGACACCGTGCTGCTTGAAGAAGCAGGCGGTGCTACACTGGAGCTACTTGCCGGAATGACGGTTTCAGAAGCAGACGCAGGTGCGCTTGCAGAAGCCGGCGGTGCAATGGGGGTTTCTTCTGCCTGCACAACCGGTGTTTCCGGCGGCGTACCGGCAGCAATACTGTCTCCCTCAGCAAACACCGGCACGCTGCTGAGCATCATGCCCGCAACCAGTACCATTGCGATGGTTCGTTTTAATTTCATTTTTTTTGCCCTCCTAAACTCATGTTTGGACTCTTTTTCATTATACACGATTTGCACATAATGTGCAATCAATCCTTTTGGTACAAAAGCACGAAAAATCTCGTTATTTTTTGGTTCATTTTGTAACGGCATTCTGTTTTCTGCGCGAAATTGATTGTATTTCATCGAAATTTCGTTTATAATTTGTAAGGAATAATTTGAAATGAAAGCATAGGAGTCCTCCATGGGAAAAAGATTTTTTACAAGCATTCTGACACTGCTGCTGTTTGTGTCGTTTTCGATTTCAGCATTTGCACTCACTGATTCCGCCGCACTGCCCGAATCTGCCGTTTCTGCTTCACTGCCGAATGCGGTGATGCAGTGGGGTGAGCCGCTGGCTGAAAGCGACGCGGCTGAAAACGCGGCGGCTGAAAACGAAACTGACGCGGCATCGTCTCTTGCGCCCGCCGAAAGCGAGGCGTTGATGCCCATTCCCGCACTGGAAACAGGCGGCGAACATTGGGATTATTACGATTTCGGCGTCAGCAATAATGCCATTCCCGAAAATCAATTTTTTGCATCTTCCAAACCGATTGCCTATCCGGCGGTTCATAATTTGGTGGTTTTTGTGCGGTTTGCCGATTCGCCCGAATTTGTTGATTCCGCCCGTGTTGCAAACGCGATGCGCAACTATAACACGCTGACACCTACCGGTGCCGCCACCGCGACCGGCACACTGCGTGATGCCGTCTATCGTGCCACGCTCGGCACCTTGGACGCCGACAGTGTGTTTCAAGGGAAAACACAAAGCACCTCGATTCAATTGTCGCACCCGATGGGATATTATCAGCCGAAAAGCAAGGACAGTGTAAACGGCTATGAAACAAACGAGCGTATGGTGCGCGAAAACGCTTTTGTAACCGAGGTTTGTGCCGCGCTTGAACCTGTTTTGCCGCCGGACGATTTTGATACCAACCGCGACAATATTGTGGACAGCATTTGCTTTATTTACCCCGCCGCACTCTACACAAACGTAAACTGGAACGAGTTATTGTGGCCGCATCAAACGCGCGGCAGCAACGCCGGCGCCACTTTGCGCGGACTTTCTGTGCGCAATTATGTTTTTTTGAACATGGGCGACAATGTGACCGGCATTTTCAACGATAAGGGAAACGGCAACAAAAATGCGTGTCATGAATTTATGCACAATCTCGGCTTGCCGGATTTATACCGATACAACGACAGTTCTCATGCACCTGTGGACGATTGGGATTTGATGGCTTCCGGTGACAATCGGGCAATCCCGATTATAAACGCCTATACACAGCGTGAATATCTGCGCTGCGGCACACCGATGCAGCGGCTTACCTCCTCTGCCACCGTCACGCTCACAGATGCCGGTTATGCGGACGGAAACGCCCAGTATGGCGTGATTTTGCAGGGTGCAAATTCAGATGAAGTTTTTGTGGCAGAATATCGCAAAAATCAAGCAAACGGCGGCTTGCTCGTCTATCGCATTGATGAAAACAAAGCGGAAAACGGCAACAAATACGCAAACCCGAACAGCGGCGGCGAGAGCGATTTTATGTATGTTTTTCGCCCGCAGGAAAGCGGCTACAACAATGCCAATCCCGCCGCACTCGGCAGCGCACTGCTCTCTCCCGAAAACGCCGGTTGGTCAAGCATCGGCAGACCGCTCGGTGCCGCAGATGCCACCTTTAAGAATACTTTGTATTATGCGGACCGCACAAACAGCGGCATTGTGATTGATGCACTGCATGGTGTCGGCACAAATGCGCTCACTTTTCAGGTGACTTTTTCAGCGCCGACACCTGCCTATACGCCGCTTGAGCAGTTCATTGTGCGGCTGTACCGCAACTGCCTTGAGCGCGCACCGGACGATGCGGGACTTGCCACATGGAAAAAACAACTGCAAGACAAAACCATGACCGGCGTACAGGTTGCCGCCGCCTTTTTCCATTCCGCCGAATTTCAAAGCCGCGATTTCAGCGATGAAAAATTTTTAGAGCTTTTGTATGGCGTGGCGTTTGACCGCGGCGTTGATGCCGGCGGACTTGCCACATGGGGCGACGCCATGAAGAACGGTGTATCGCGTGATTTTGTGCTTGCCGGCTGTCTTAATTCCGCAGAGTTTAAAGATATCTGCACACAATACGGTGTGGTCTGCGGCGCATTTCTGCCCACGGAACCGCGCGACCAAAATTTGGGACTGACCACGTTTGTCAATCATATGTACAGCGTTTTTCTGGCGCGAAATGCCGAGCCGGACGGACTGAACACATGGACAAATCAATTTTTAACAAATAAATTGACGGCGACACGGTTTTCGCTTGCTTTGATTTCATCGCAGGAATTTCTGGCGCGAAATTTGTCAGACAGAGCCTTTTTAGACATTGTGTACGATGCCTGCTTTGCGCGCGGCATTGACGCAGGCGGACTTGCGACATGGGGCGATGCCCTGCACAGCGGACGCAGCCGTGTTTGGGTGATGGAGCATTGCGCCGCATCGCCCGAATTTCGGGCGCGTGCTGAAAAATACGGCGTTGCGCCGTAATCAATTGCATTTAAAATTTTTTTCGCCAATATTCTCCAATATATTGTATTTCAAGCACAATCCTTGTATACTATATGTATTATTGGGTTTACCGCAGGGGATTGCATATGAGGAGAAAAAAGACAATTATGATAAAATTGAAGCGCATCATTGCATCGCTACTTATTTTGGGCATGACATTCAGCAGCTTGCCGGTGTTTGCTGAGGCAAACAGCATTGCTGCCGGTACGCCGCCGGAAACACAAATTGTGCAGGCGGAAGAAACGCCCATTGCGCCGCCGGCTTCTGCAAGCGTATCGGCTTCGGCTTCTGAAACCGTATCGGCTTCGGCTTCTGAAACCGTCATTCCGGCAAGCAGTTCCAGTGTAGCACCGCCTGCTTCCGCAAGCAGCGCCGTGTCATCGGAAAGCACTGCTTCTTCAAGCAGTACGCCGGCTTCAAGCAGTGCGGCGGCTTCCGGT
>JAVWRA010000131.1:0-3319 GCA_036635095.1 Ruthenibacterium sp.
CAGGGTGTCCGTCAGATCAAACGGGGCCTTGTCCAGCTCGGTCATGTAGTTGCGGCGGGCCAGATCCTGGGCTGAGCGGGTGCTCATGGGGCCGCCATCTGCGCCGCCGGTGAGAATGCGGTCGGTAAATTCTTCCTGCATGACATCGATGGCGTCATCAACCGTGATAATGCCGACAAGCCGCGTTTCGCTGTCAACAACCGGCAGCGCAATAAAATCGTATTTATCAAACATCTGCGCCACGTCCTCCTGGTCGTCAGACGTGGTGACGGAGATGAAATTCGATTCCATAATTTCGCCCACGGAATCGTCATATTGCGCAAGCAGTAAATCTTTGACGGATACAAGTCCAAGCAGTTTGCGGTTGCGGTCGGTGACATAACAGGTGTAAATGGTTTCCTTGTCAACGCCTGTTTTGCGAATGCGCGCAAACGCCTGTTCGACGGTCATGGTCTTTTTCAGGTCAACATACTCGATGGTCATGATACTGCCGGCGCTGTTTTCAGGATAATTCAGCAGTTGATTGATACTGGTGCGCGCATCGGCATTGACACTTTGCAGCATCCGTTTCACAACATTTGCCGGCATTTCTTCAATGATATCAACGGTATCGTCCATAAAAATATCATCGAGAACATCATGCAGTTCGCGGTCATTAAAACCGGTTATCAACGCTTCCTGCATGTCATAGTTCATATCGACAAAGGTGTCAGAAGCCGTATCTTTCGGTAAAATACGAAACAGTATGAGCAATTCCTCATGCGTAATTTCGCCGTCCTCAAGCAATGTTTCCAGTTCTGCCGCAATGTCTGTACAGTTCATGCCGGAAAGCAAAGTGTGCAGTTCTTTGTTTTTTCGGGCTTTCAGCAACTCTAAAATTTGAGTGCCGATATTTTCATTCATCAAAGGTCACCCCGCTTTCATACATGCTTTCATTATACACCCAAAGCGCAAAACGGCAAAGCTTTTTGCTACTTTTTATGATACCGCAGTGCGCAGATAGCGTCGCCTTTTGCAATACATTGCGGCAAATCAAGCACCGCGCCGTACGTCTCGCCGATGCCGTGGTCGCCGCACATGGCAATGTCGCAAAGGCGCGCAATTTCCGTGTCGCTGCAACCGGCATTCTGCCATGCTTTGACAAGCGGGCAGTAGTGAAAATCAATCGAAAGCGCATCGTCACGGCTGTCTTTGATTTCCATTTCAAACACCCATTGCGCAGGTTTTGTAAACAGCGTTTTACGCAGACCGACAAGGCTGTCGGTGCCGCCTTTTTTCACAAGATCGCTTCCTTGCGAAAGTCCGCAGCGGCGAATGGCGTCCGGCGCAAAATCCTCCCATGTGAGATTGTGTTTGCCGGCTTCGTCGCAGAGCAAGTAAAGCCAGAAAGCGCGATGCTCAAGCTGTGCGCGAATTGCCTGCAAGAGGGCATTTTTATGTTTTGCTTCATTGTGTATGCTCATCATAACACTCCTTTTGTTAATATTATTATAGTATTATAAAGTATAACTGAATCTGTGCCGTCACGCAAGCCCCCGTCGCCGATTGATGCGGATTGCAAAAGACGCAAAAGACAGCTATACTGAACACAGAATTACTATTTTGAGATGAAAGCGGATACCGACGAGGAGAATGGAATGAAACCACAATTTTGGGCAGAAAATTTAACCGAGACAGCCGCCGCCTGCAAAACAGCATTTCCGGCAGACACGGCGCAGGTTTTGAAACAAGCGGCATTGATTTGCGCACAGACCTTTGTTTTTTCAGATCACTGGGAGATGGAGCGCACACAAATTCCCGTGCATTTTGACGGTGTTATTGATTGGGAGGCGGTTCCGGCAGGCGATCCGGAATGGCTGTTTGCGATGAATCGTCACACGAGTTTTGTCAATCTCGGCAAAGCGTATCGCTTCACAAACGATGCAAAATATGCAGAGCAATTTGCAAAGCTGATTGCCGATTGGATTGCCCGTGTGCCGCTCACGCAAGAGAGCAACGAAACCACATGGCGCTCACTGGAAGCCGGTTTGCGCTGCGAAAATTGGCTGCGCTCACTGCGCTTGTTTGCGGGCAGTGCGGCGCTCACGCCAAAGCTGACGGCACAGATAGATGCCTGTTTGCGTGTGCATGGCAATTATCTTGTTCAAAAAAACGGCGCGTTTCACACGCTCAGCAATTGGGGTGTGCTGCAAGACCACGGTTTGTTTTTGCTTGGCGTTTATTTTGAAGATGCAGTGTGGAAAAACCTTGCCATAGAGCGGCTGTGCGAAAATTTGCGGCTGCAAGTCATGCGCGACGGCACACAGTGGGAGCAAAGCCCGATGTATCACTGCGAAGTGCTGCACTGTGTTTTGGACGTGTTGACCATTGCGCGGCAAAATAAAATTGCGTTGCCGAACGATTTTGTGCAGCGCATTCATGCCATGTGTACGGCGCTTGCAAAGTGGCTTACGCCGACAGGACACCTTGTGTGCCAGTCGGATTCCGACGACACGGACGCGCGTGACCTTGTGGCGCAAGGAGCGCTTTTGTTTGCGGACGGCACACTCAAAGCCGCCGCAGGAGAAGCGCTTTTCAGTGAAAATCTGTGGGATTTCGGCACGGCGGCATTGACGCAATATGCCGATATCACGCCGAAAACAGCCACCATCGCAAGCACAAAACTTGCAGACAGCGGCAACTATATGCTGCGCAGTGACGCGGGCAGAGACGCGGCGTTTTTGCATTTTCATTGCGGCTGTCTTGGCAGCGGACACGGACATGCCGACCTGCTGCATGTCGATGTGTCGGCGTTCGGTGAGCGCATTTTGATTGACAGCGGACGCTATACCTATGTCAATACAGCGCTGCGCCGTCAATTAAAGCATCCTGCCGCCCACAACACCACGCGTGTGGACGACGACGATTTCAGCGTTTGTGTCAACAGTTGGGGATATGGCAAGCTTGCACAGCCGATAAAAGGAGAAGCCGTATATACCGAAAAAGCCGATTATCTCAGCGGAATGCACTTAGGCTATCTCGACAAAGGCGTATTGACAGGACGCAAAATTGTGTTTGTGAAACCGGATATTTTTATCATTATAGACGAGTTTTATGCACAGGGCAGCCATCATTATGAGCAGAACTTTCATTTTGGTGCGGGAACTGTTATAATAAAAGAAAATACAGCGCAGTGGCGCGGCGAAAAAGCGGCGGCGCAGATGTGCTTTCTCGGCAATGATGTAATTGTTGCACAAAATAAGGCGCCGTATTCGGTCGATTACAATGCGCTGTGTGAGGGCGATGCTGTAAAAATCTGCAAAAAAGCGACAGGCTTTGC
>JAVWRA010000132.1:0-3118 GCA_036635095.1 Ruthenibacterium sp.
AGAGAATCCTTATGATATAATAAAAGACGCTGAACCAACTTTAAAAGCTGCAAAACTTCCGTATTTAGTGGAAGTGGAGCGCCGCGCCGCATTGCACAAAGCACTTGAAATGCTTGAAACGGGCGATGTGCTGATGCTGTGCGGCAAAGGTCATGAGGATTATCAGGTGATTGACGGTGTAACCATCTATCTGGATGAACACCGGATTGTGACGGATTGGCTGCGCAGTAAAAATCTGGTACAGTGATACCGTGCGTGCAAAGCATGTGCGCACGTTAAAGTGAGGAAGATAAAATGCAGGCAATGACAGCAAATCAACTGCTTGCGGGCGTGGGCGTTTTGCCTGAAAACCCGCAAATCACTTCCGTGGCAACCGACAGCCGCGCCGTGCAAAACGGCAGCCTTTTTGTGTGCATCAAGGGCGAAAAAACAGATGGACACAATTATGCCGAAATTGCACTCAAAGCAGGCGCTGCCGGAATTATCGCACAGCATTCCGTTGAAAATGTGCCGGCGGAGAAAACAGTGCTGGTGGAAAATCCGCTCGATGCCATGATTGCCATTGGCGGCAATTATCGCGACAACTTTGCACCGTGTCTTGTGGGCGTCACAGGCAGTGTCGGCAAAACAACCACCAAAGAATTTTGCTATGCGGTGTTTTCCGCATTTGGAAAAACACTCAAAACAGACGGCAATGCCAACAACGAAATCGGTGTGCCGCGCACGTTGCTGCGGCTTGACGAGAGCATTCAATATGCCGTGGTGGAAATGGGAATGCAGGGAATCGGCGAGATTGAAAAGCTGACACTGCGCGCAAAACCGGCAGGCGCAATCATCACAGGCATCGGGGTGTCGCATCTTGAACAGCTTGGTACACGCGCCAATATCTTAAAGGCAAAAATGGAAATTTGTGCCGGTATGGCGGACGGTGCGCCGCTCATACTCAATGGCGATGACGACTATTTGCCGACCGCACAGATACCGCCGCAGGTAAAGCCTGTTTATTTTGGCATCAAAAACGGAAAAGCAGACGTCACCGCGCATGAAATTACAGGCGGGCCGCAAGGCACACGCTTTATTTTGCAAGACCGTGTCTATGGCAATTTTGCGGTGTCGATTCCCGCGATGGGTCTGCACAATGTACGCAACGCGCTCAGCGCCTATACGCTTGCAACACGGCTTGGGTTGGACGCAAAAAAAGCGGCTGCGGCATTGAACGCATATCAAACAACCGGACATCGGCAAAATATGGTGGTGCATGAGGGCATCACCGTGATTGAGGACTGCTACAATGCAAGCCCCGACAGTATGCGCGCGGCGCTTGAAACTTTGGCGGCATATCCGGCAAACGGACGACGCATTGCCGTGCTTGGCGATATGTTTGAACTGGGCAGCATTACCGAATCGGCACATCGTGAAGTAGGCGATTTGGCAGGCAGCAACAGCGTCAGCTTTTTGCTGACGGTGGGCGAGGCAATGCGGTTTGCACATGCGCGCGCGCAAAGTCTCGGCGTTCCCGCAACGCACTGTGCCAACAAAGAAGATGCCCTAATGCTGCTTAAAAACTATTGCCGCGCAGGGGATGTTGTACTCGTAAAAGCCAGTCACGGCATGGCGTTTGAAACTATTTTAGAAGGCTTTTACGGAAAGAAGGATGTGTGAACATGGAACGATACGCATTGATGGTTGCGGCATTTACAGCACTTTTCGTGACCGCATTCTCCGGCTTTTTGCTGATTCCGTGGCTGAAGAAGCTGCATTTCGGGCAGACAATCAAAGAAATCGGCCCCATATGGCATGAAAAGAAAAACGGAACGCCGACAATGGGCGGCTTGATGTTTTATCTCGGTGCAACGTTTGGAATTGTGGCAGGATATGCGATGCTTGTCATCGGCGCACCGCTGCTGTTTTCGCAAATTTGGTCTACTGAAACGGTCAATTTGCTGATTGCGGTTCTCACAACGTTTGCTTTTGGACTTGTCGGTTTTGCCGACGATTATATCAAGGTGATTAAAAAACGCAACCTCGGTTTGCTCGCGCGTTATAAAATTGTGCTGCAAATTATGATTACAACCGCGTTTTTGCTTTCGCTGTACCTCAACGGCACCCTCACAACACTGGTGCAATTGCCGCTGATCGGCGTGGTGGATTTCGGCTATTTTTACTATCCCATTTCGTACATTTTGATTATTGGTATTGTCAATGCCGTCAACTTAACAGACGGTATTGACGGTTTGGCATCCAGTGTTACCTTTATTGTAATGCTCGGTTTTATGTTTGTGGCGGGACTTTTAGGGTATACTACCATCGCACTGTTTACAGCGGCAGTCGCAGGCGGCTGTGCCGGATTTTTGAGCTGGAATTTCTATCCGGCAAAAACTTTTATGGGCGATACCGGCAGCATGTTTCTCGGCGGTGCGGTGATGGCGGCGGCATACTGCATCGGCAGACCGGAACTGTTGCTGTTCTTTGGCTTTGTATATATTTGCGAGGCGCTCAGTGTCGTGATGCAGGTGACGTATTTCAAGCTGACACACGGCAAGCGCATTTTCAAGATGAGTCCCATTCACCACCATTTTGAAATGTGCGGGTGGAGCGAAATTAAAATTGTTTGCATGTTCAGTGCAACGGCGCTTGTGTTTGTACTCATCGGCTGTTTGTATGTCTATTTGAACTAAAGGAGGCTGCCATGCCCGAAGGCGCGAAAAAGTTAAAACAAAAAGCGCAGCATCGCACACGAAAGCTGCCGGCGCTTGACTTGCCGTTTCTCATTATCGTATGCACACTGCTTGCATTTGGGCTTGTGATGCTGTTCAGCGCAAGCTATGCCACCGGTTTTTACCGTTTTGACGGCGACAGCTATTACTTTATTTGGCAGCAGTTTTTGTTCGCAATTCTCGGCGTTATCGCGATGGCTGTTGCGTCCGTGTTTGATTATCATGTTCTGCACAAATTTGCGTGGCCGGTGATGGTGGTTACGCTTGCGCTGCTTGTTGTCGTGCTTTTTATGCCCGAATTAAACGGTGCAAAACGCTGGATTTTTCTGCCGATGGGCGGAACAATTCAACCGTCGGAAGTAGCAAAATTTGCTGTAATTCTGCTGTTTGCACACATCATT
>JAVWRA010000133.1:0-2976 GCA_036635095.1 Ruthenibacterium sp.
GATAACAAGACCCTGCACAATGTAGGTATAGCTTGTTTCGATGCCCATAAACTGCATGGCAATTTTGAGCAATTCAAACACGAGTACGCCAACCAGAATGCCGGAGATTTTGCCGACACCGCCATTGGTGGAAACGCCGCCGATGGTGCAGCCTGCGATGGCCTCCAGTTCATAACCCATTGCGGTATTCACCGAAGCACCGCCGGTTTTCGCAGCCATCAAAAAGCCTGTTACGCCATAGAGAATGGCGGCAAGCATGTAAATGAGAATTTTGGTTTTGTTGCAGTTGACGCCTGCCACTTCAGCAGCACTTTCGTTGCCGCCGATGGCATACATGTACTTGCCGTGACGGGTTTTATTGAATAAAAACCACATAAACGCGCCAAGCACCGCCGCCACAATAAAGATGTAGCTGATGACCGGATTAAAAATATAACCTGTGGCGATTTTGGTGAAGTCAGCACGCACACCGCCGATAGGCTTTGCGCCCGTGTACACAAGGCAAATACCATAGACAAGCGTTTGCATGCCGAGCGTTGCGATGAACGGCGGCACTTTGAAAAACGACACTACACAGCCGTTGGCAATACCGATGATAGCGCAAATGGCAAGTACGCCGAGCAAAACAGCGATGATTGGCAGTTCGCCGAGTCCCTTGTAGAATTTGTCGCCATAATCGCCGCGTTGCAGAAAAATTGCGCTCAAACATGCGGCAAATCCGGTAACACGACCGGCGGAAAGGTCGGTACCTTTTGTAATCAAACAGCCGGAAACGCCCATCGCGATGATGAAACGCACAGCGGTGTTGGATACAAGATTGCGAAAGTTTGATTCGGAAATAAAGTTCGGGCGAGCAATGCTCACCGCGACTGCCACGATAAAAATGCCCACGATGATTGCGTTGTTACCCAGAAAGCTTGCGACTCTTTTGCCGCTTAATTTGCTTTTTACTGTTTCCATTTGAAAACCTCCATGCGCTTTCGCGCGCAAATAAAATAAATTGAAACCCCTCCACGTATGGAGGTTTTTCGGCATGTGCCGCTATTGCCACAACAGTGGCGCGGCGCGCTTGCATATTTGAGCGCGATGCACCGCGTTCAAACTTCTCTCTGATTCTTATTCGAACTGTGTGGCGAGTGCCATAATATTTTCCTGCGTGGCATCTTTGCCGTCTACAATACCGGTTACACGCCCGTCACACATCACCATAATGCGGTCAGACATGCCAATCAATTCACCCATTTCAGAAGAAATCATGATAATGCTCTTGCCCTGTTTGGCAAGGTCGGCAATGATACAGTAAATTTCATATTTCGCACCAACGTCAATACCGCGCGTCGGCTCGTCCAAAATCAGCACATCCGGATTGTTCGCAAGCCAACGGCTGATGAGTACCTTCTGCTGATTGCCGCCCGAAAGCGACTGAATCTGCGTTTTGCTGTTCGGCGTTTTGATGGAAAGTTTCGCCACATTGTCCTGCACAAGTTTTTCAATTTTTTTATCATTGAGCATGATGCCCATTTCCAAATATTGGTCAAGTGACGCGATTGCAACGTTGTCGGCAACGGAAAGCACACCCAAAATACCGGTGGCGCGCCTGTCTTCCGTCAACAGTGCAATGCTCTTTTTGATGGCGTCCTGCGGTCGGGTGATGTTGATGGATTCGCCTTTATAGGTCACTGTACCCTTTGTATGGCAGCGCAAGCCAAATAAACCTTCCATCAATTCGGTACGCTGTGCGCCCACAAGACCGCCCACGCCGAGAATTTCGCCTTTTCGCAGCGTGAAATTCACATCGCGAAAACTGCGCGGATTGATAGAGGTGTAGTCTTTTACTTCAAAAATCACTTCGCCCGGCACATTCGTGCGCGGCGGATATAAATTTGTCAGTTCGCGACCCACCATTTTTGTGATGATGGTATCCGTGGTAAGGCTTTTTGCATCCCACGTACCCACATACTGGCCGTCACGCATGATGGTAACTTCATCGGCAATACGTAAAATTTCGTCCATTTTATGTGAAATATAAACGATGGACACATTCTGCTTTTTGAGATCGTCCACAATGCGGAACAGCGCCTCCACTTCATTCGCCGTCAGCGAAGAAGTCGGCTCGTCCAAAATCAGCACCTTGCAATCTGCCGAAACCGCTTTTGCAATTTCCACCGACTGCATCTGTGACACGCTCAGTGTCCCCAGTTTTTGGCGCGGATCGAAGTTCATATGTACTTTTTCAAGCAGCGCCTGTGTATTTTTATACATCTGCTCGTGGTCAATAATCGGGATAAAACCGAGTAGTTTTTTCATCGGATAACGTCCGATATAAATATTTTCAGCGACGCTGCGCTCCGGAATGGGCTGCAATTCCTGATGCACCATGGCAATGCCTTGGTTGAGCGCCATCATCGGGTCTGTGATGTTTACTTTTTCGCCTTCATAGTAAACTTCACCCTCATCCATTTTATAAATGCCAAACATGCACTTCATCAATGTGGATTTTCCCGCGCCGTTTTCGCCCATCAGCGCATGCACGGTACCCGGACGCAGCTTGAGCTGTGCGTGGTCAAGTGCTTTCACGCCGGGAAAAGTTTTCACAACATCGCGCATTTCCAAACGATATTCTGACATGAACCGGCCTCCTACCTTTTTTATTTTACCTGTTTTGCGGCGGCGTACACAAAAAGTACGCCGCTTTTTGCAAATCAAGGCACAGTTTCATTTTAAAAAGTGCGTGCGCACCCGATGGTGGGCACACACGCACTTTTATGCGCTTAATATTCAGCTTTCAAGAGAAATTATGCAGTAACTTTTACGTAGTCAACTGTGTAGTTTTTCTCAAGTGCTTTGCCGGCAACTGCTTCAAGAGCAACGTCAGCAGCTTTGTGAGATTGACCGATATGGTCATTCAAAACGGTACCTGTCATGGTGCCGTCTTTAACCATTGCTTGACACTCTTCAAGAGCGTCAACACCCACG
>JAVWRA010000134.1:0-2937 GCA_036635095.1 Ruthenibacterium sp.
AACGCATCAAGGGCGCATACGGCATCTATCGCAAAATGTATATGCAAAACCGCACGTTTGAAGAAATTTATGATGTGTACGCTGTGCGCATCATTCTCAATACCGTGGGTGAATGCTACAACGCACTCGGCGTCATTCACGACATGTATCATCCGATTCCGAGTCGGTTTAAAGATTATATTTCCACGCCAAAACCCAATATGTACCAAAGCCTGCACACCACCGTAATCGGACACGACGGCATTCCGTTTGAAGTGCAGATTCGCACATGGGAGATGGATCAAACCGCCGAATACGGCGTTGCCGCACACTGGAAATACAAGGCGGGCGTCAACGGAACCGACAAGATGGACGACCGCATCGCGTGGGTGCGCCAATTGCTCGAAAGTCAGCGTGAAAGCGAGGACGCAGGCGACTTGCTGCGCGATATCAAGAGCGAACTTTTGCCGGAAGAAGTGTTTGCATTTACGCCGCGCGGCGATGTTATCAACCTGCCGACAGGGGCAACCGCCATCGATTTTGCGTATGCCATTCACTCCGCCGTCGGCAACCGCATGGTGGGTGCAAAGGTCAACGGACGCATTGTGCCAATTGACCATAAAGTGATTACCGGCGAGATTATTGAGGTGCTGACAGGTCCGAAAGACAAAGGACCCAGCCGCGATTGGCTGAATCTTGTTGCCACAAGCGAGGCAAAAAACAAAATTCGCAATTGGTTTAAAAAAGAGCGCAAAGAAGAAAACATCACCGAGGGAAAAGCCGCGCTCGACAAAGAAATGCGCCGCAATCTCATCAACATTCCGGACGATAAATACAACGATTTTATGATGGAAATGGCGCGCAGACAGCGGCTCAATACGCCGGAGGAACTGTATGCCGCGCTAGGTTACGGCGGACTGCAACTCTCGCGTTTGATGATTAAAATTAAAGACGAATACACCAAAGCCATCAAGGAGCAAGCGCCGCTTGCCGTGCTGGATGTGCCGATTAAAAAGCAAAAAAGCAGCGAGGGCGTCATCGTGGAGGGCATCGACAACTGCCTTGTCAAATTCGCCAAATGCTGCAATCCCGTGCCGGGCGACGACATCATCGGCTTCGTCACACGCGGGTTTGGCGTGTCGATTCACAAACGCGACTGCGCCAATGTCAGGGCGGGTGTTGACGGCGAGGATGCACCGCGTTGGGTGGGTGCATTTTGGGCAGACAGCGTGAAGGAAAGCTTCAAATCCACGCTTGAAATTTTCGCGATGGATCGTGCCGGTTTGACGGCGGATATCGCTATTCTCATTGCCGAAATGCGCCTGCCATGCTATGCGTTGAACGCGCGGCAGATGGCAGACGGACGCGCCACCATGCGCATCACCATCGGCGTCAACAACACAGAACATCTCAACACCGTGATTGCAAAGCTCAGACGCATCAAAAACGTGACGTCTATCACACGCATGTAGCAAAACAAGGAGATTTCAACATGAAAGCAGTGATTCAACGCGTTTTAAACGCATCGGTAACCATCAATCATCAAGAGACGCGCTCCATCAATCGCGGCATCGTGATTTTGCTCGGTGTGCAGGATACCGACACGCCCGCCATTTGCCAAAAGCTGGCTGTGAAATGTGCAGGGTTGCGCATTTTTGACGACGAAAACGGAGATTTGAACGTTTCAGCGGAAGAAAACGGGTATGAAGCCATGGTGGTGTCAAACTTTACGCTGTACGGAGACACCAAAAAGGGGCGGCGCCCAAGTTTTCTTGCCGCGGCAAAACCGCCGCTGTCGGTTGATTGTTATGAAGCATTTATCGCTCACTTGAAAAACACGGCGCTTGCGCATGTCGTGACGGGAGAATTTGGCGCAGACATGCAAATTGCACTTGTCAACGACGGACCTATCACGATTGTGATTGAAACCGATGACTGGAAAAAATAATGACAGGGAGAAAATACGTATGAAAGTATTGCACATCAACGGGCCGTATCCGCTCAAAACAAACACTTTTTTGCTGATTGGAAACGCAGGACACGCGGTGGTGATTGACCCCGCGGCAAGTGAAACGGAGTATCTCGATGCGCTGAAAAAAGAACATGCGGAATTGACGCATATTTTCCTCACGCACGGCCATCATGACCATGTCGGTGCGGTGGCGGCACTGCGGCGCGACACCGCCGCAAAACTGTATATGAACGACGCGGACGCAAAGCAGTTTCACATGACGCCCGATGTTCTCTACAAAGACGGTGAGGAAATTTGTGTCGATGACATGCGCTTTCAAGTCATTTTTACACCCGGACATACGCCCGGCTCCACCTGCCTTTTGTGCGATGATTTGCTGTTCAGCGGGGATACGCTGTTTGCGGGCGATATCGGTCGTTGCGATTTAGAGGGCGGCGACTATGGCGTGATGCAAAAAAGCCTGCGCAAACTTTGTGATGCCGTGCTGACGGACGCACGGGTTTTGCCAGGCCATGAAGAATTTTCAACGATGCAGGAAGAAAAAGCAAACAATCCCTATCTGCAATTTTAAAATAGACACAGCGAAAGGAACGAGCAGAATGCAAATATGGGTTGCGGGTTACAAATCCGCCTATGAGCTGGAGCATGTGGCGCGTCTGTTTTTTCCGGCGGCAGATTTGGCACCGCGTTATCCTGCCGGCAAGCCGGACGCTATTGTTGTGCGGCTGTCAAAAACGCAGATGCTTTGTGCATTTCGTCAAAATGGGCGCTGCGTGATGCGCAAAGTGCCGCGTCCCGCACAGACGGAAAAAACCGAGTATGCCCATGCAAAACTGCTCTTTTTACTGCTGTGCGACGCTGTCGGTACGCGGCCGGCATGGGGAATGCTGACCGGTGTTCGTCCCGTGCATTGGATGCACGATTTACATGCAAAAGGCATGGATGATGCCGCTGTGGCGCGTTTTATGGTGGACGATTATTTTGTC
>JAVWRA010000135.1:0-2908 GCA_036635095.1 Ruthenibacterium sp.
CCATCATTTTGAAGAATTGCCACTGCTGAATATGTAGTTCCTAAATCAATGCCTATCGGTTTACTCATCTATAAGTTCCTTCCTTACTATGATTTCTATTAGTTGTATTGATAAAACTAAAGTGGTTATCCCTTTGTTTAAGCCACCGCAAAGACCGCTTTATGAGACAGCAACCCATGGTTTTCGCACTTTCACCCTTTCTTAGCACAGTTATACCATAAACGATGCTTTCTTTTCTTCATATTGCAAAAACAGCGCGTTACATGCAAAAACAGCACTCTTTCGAGTGCTGTTTTATACTTGCCCGTTATAGTTCCAGTGAAACAATTGCTGTGAAAACACCATTTTCTCCGTTCGTTATCACTGTCCCGCGATACTGCGCGGCAATCTCTCGCAAAATGTGCAGACCGTAACCGGTTCCTTTTTGCATCAATGTTGCATCATAGGGGTTCGTCACGTTTACAAATAAGGTGGTGCCGTGTACACCCGTCTTGACGGAAATTTTTCGTTTTTCCGGTGGCAGAGGCGTCACCGCATGTATGGCGTTGTCAAGCAAATTCGCAAAAATGCTGCAAAGCTGTACATCTTCTACCGGCAATTGCTCCGGCAAGACAATTGATTCTTGCAGTTCAATCGTATGCTGCACACATTCCTCGTGCTTGCAGGTGAGTACCGCGTTGACAATATAATGCTCACAATAAGTAATCGTCCAGTTTTTGCTGTACTGTTGTTGCAGGCTCTCCAGTAATTGCGCGGCGGCTTTTTCGCTGTCGGTGTCTTTCCCTTTTATCAGCACGGAAATGGCCGCCAAATGGTTTTTATAGTCGTGCTGCAGCTTTGCAATTTCCGCATCACGCCTTTTGATATTTTCGTAATTTGAAAGCTGCATCTGCGCCGTGTATTGCATCATTTGCACCTGCTTTTCAAGCCGCGCATTTTCCTCGAGTGACCGCATAGTGTACAAAATCATCACATCGGACACAATGCAGAAAAGCGCGGCAATTGCGGTTGTTACGAGAATCATCGGTGTAAGCCCCTGTAAGGCAGAAAACTCCACGCAGAAAATCAAAAACGCCTGACCCAGAGGAAACAACAAAAATCGGCGCAGCGTTGAATTTTGCAGCAAAACTCTTTTGTGATGCGTCACCGAGTAGACGCAGGCATAACATGTTATCATCAAAAAGGTCATCACGAGTCCACCGTAGATGCGTATATCAAAAGAATTTCCAAATTCGTCCGCACGAACATGAGCCAGTAGGGAAATGATGATAACCAGAAATAAATCCACAAAGAGCATGACAGTGACAAGCTCACAAAAAACAATCAACTTTTTTGCGATGGAATCCTTGTACAAAACAAAAAGCCGCAACAATATAAACGCCGCACCAAGCACCGCTTTCAGAATAAAATTCGGCTCCATAAGGGGTGAAATGAGAATGGCAATCCATTCGCCCAGACTGTAAAGTGCAAAGCAAATTGCGGCATGCCAACGCGGTGTCAGCGAAAGGGTGGCAAAAGCCGCATACACAAGGGTTTGTAAAAACATCACACCGATAAAGATGATTTGGCTCGTCATATGCGTAACCCCCAATACGTGAAATACGCCGTGCGTGTCATTACAAGACGGTTGCGACTGATGGGTGTCTTCTGCCCTTTTGGCAGCAAAACTTCTCGGTTGGCAATGCTCTCCACATAGCACAGATTCACAAGGAAGCTTTTGTGTACGCGCACGAAGGTATCGCTGAGGCATTTTTCCGCTTCATCAAGCTTTCCGACATAGGACAGTATTTCCTGCTTTGTGTGGACAAGCAAACTGTGTCCCTCGCTTTCGATGAAAACAATCTCATTTTGCGGCACTGCGCGCACGCCGCTTTTGTTGGTAATCATCAATGCGCTTTGCCGATCCTTTTGCACACTTACCAAGGCATTGTCAATATTAGCAAACAGAATGTCCGCCTCGATTGGCTTTGCCACATAACCGATTAAGCTGATGTGATGCAGAAAGATTTTTTGAGAGTATCGCTCGTTATAGCCTGTAACAAAAATAAACTGAATGGCGGCGCGCTTTTGGTTGATTTTCTCCGCAAGCACAACGCCATTTGTTGTTCCGTACTCAATATCCATTAAAATGATGTCCGGAATAAACACATCAAGGTCTAAATCAGAAAGCAAGATGCTTGCCTGTGCATAGCAGCGCATCTCAAACAGCTTGCCGTATTTCTTTTTTATCTGTGTAAAAAGTTCTTGCGACAGATGCACATCATCATCGCAAATCGAAAGCCTGTACATAGGTCACCTCTCTGACAAATTTCACTCCGTTGCAATATTTCCTGCGAACAGTTTTGTCATTGTACCACAAAAGCAGTCAGAAATCCAGTGTTTAAGCCATTCTATACGATTAAATTGCGCAAATATTGGCAGCATTTGTCACCGCTTTCGGCTGCTCAATGCAAAGTCCTTCCATCAACCAACGGTACTGCTGCAAGGTGAGCTTTTGTGCATCTTCTCCGCTGCGTGGCCACTGGAAGCTGCCACTTTCAAGCCGCTTGTACAGCAGTAGAAACCCATCGCCCTCCCAGTACAATCCCTTGATGCGGTCGCGTCGCCGGCCGCAGAAAAGGAACAATGTATTTGTGAATGGAGTCAGCGCGAATTGCTGCTGCACGATGCTTGCCAATCCGTCTATCCCGCGGCGCAAGTCCGTGTAACCGCAGGCGAGATATACTTTTTCTGCGCCTTGAAAATCCGCTAGCATTGCTGTAGTCCGCGAAACAAAGCGCGAAGCGTTGCTTCATCTGCACCGCTGTAGATTTCAACCTTGTTTTCGCCAAACGTGATGCCGGCAATTGAAATGCCCATTGATGTCTTTGAAACTGTCGGCATTTCTACAAACTGTGGTGTGTGGCTG
>JAVWRA010000136.1:0-2838 GCA_036635095.1 Ruthenibacterium sp.
ACGCATAACATCAAAGAGGACGGCGGAACGGTCTTGACCGTTCCCTACAGTGCAATGCTATAAACGGTGCGCGACCGCGCCGTAAATTCTCCGCCGCAATCAAAGGCAAAGAATGTGAAATTGCATGGAAAATCTTGCAAACCTCTTGTAATATTTGCGAAATAAAGTACAATATGTAGTATATTATATTATTTTATAAAAATAAGAGGCATCTATGAAGAAATTTTTATCGGTCTTTTTGACAGGCTGTTTTATGCTGACACTGTGCGCACCGTTCAGCTTTGCGCAGGAGACAGTCACCGTGCAGACTGCGGACGGTGAAGTGACTATTTATGAGGAGTTTTATGAGGGCGAAACCGGCATGGATCCGGAAATGGCGCTGCCGGAAGTGTATAATGCAGACGCAATTACGGGCAACGGTGCCTTTACGCTCGTGTACGACATCAATTTAATCAAGAGCATCGGGCGGCAAAAACCGCTGATGTGCAGCGCATATGCACTTGCCTATTGCCGCGCGATTTTAGACGGTAAAGCGAACAATCCTGATATTTACTGGAAAAACGGCGTAGGCGCGATGTGGAACTGGGGCAATTATAAAAAGATTTTTTCCACCACAACGCGGCAGGACACGCTGCGCCGCGCGTACGACGAAATCACGTCCGGAAAACCGGTTATTCTGCACGTAAACGGCAACGGCAGCCGGCTTTATTATGCGGCGGACGGGCGGTATACAAACGGACATCACTATGTTGCGTTGATGGCGTACAAAACAACGGCTGACCCGAACAATTTGTCAGAGAGCGATTTTTACGGATATGACCCCGCCAATGTGGAAAGTTGGACATGGGATGTCAACTTGCGCGATGGCTGCTTGACCGATGCGGCGCTGCAAAACGGCCCGATTGTCATTGCGACCGACAATCCGCCGCCACCGCCCACAGCGGCAGACCCAAGCGAAATTGAAGCGTTTGTACGACGTTTATATGAAACCGTGTTGGGGCGTGGAGCAGAGCCGGCGGGACTTGCCAACCATAGTTCCATGCTTGCCACAGGGCAGACGGACGGTGCAAAAATCGCAGGCGCTTTTGTTTTCAGCCAAGAATATCTCGAAAAAAACACGAGTAATCTCGCGTATCTCACAATGCTGTACGCTGCGTTTTTTGACAGAGAACCGGACGAAAACGGACTTAAAACATGGACGCAGTCGCTTGAAAACGGTCTGAGCCGCGAATATGTGTTTCAAAATTTTATCAGCTCATCGGAATATGCCGGTATGTGCAAAAAAATAGGCATTTCGCTCGGCTCGTTTGTCAGCACACAGCCGCGCGACCAAAACGCGCAGGTGACGGCGTTTATTGAACGTCTGTACGAGACTTGTCTTGACCGCAAAGGGGAACAGGACGGCTTGAATCAGTGGGCAAATCAATTGCTTTCGCACACAATGAATCCGCGGGAAGCGGCACACGGTTTCATATTCAGTCCGGAGTTTTTGGCGAAAAAATACAGCGATGCGGACTATGTAAAGCAGCTTTATCGCGCTTTTATGGGGCGTGAATTTGACGAAAACGGACTTTTGACATGGACCAATGCGCTTGCGGACGGAACAATGAATCGGGAAGCAGTGTATTGGGGATTCGCAAACAGCATGGAGTTTGCGGGAATTGTCAAGGGATTCGGACTTTAAAAAGCAAAATCAAGCAAGCTGTCGGCATTTTGTCGGCAGCTTGTTTTTTGTGGTGCATGATAAGCAAATCTGTTGCGTGGCAAGAATAATTGTCAAACCTGCTTCATAAGATGCCAGTACAAGGGAAAACTTTTGCATGATAAATGGTAGGAGGAAAACAGATGTTTGTAATGACACTTCGCAAAGGCGGACTGAAAAAGGCGGCTGTTGTTTGCGCCTGCGGTGTGGTTTTGGCAGCTTCGGCGTTTGGTATCGGCACATTGCGCACCACCGCGCAGCCGGTGCAGGAAACCGCCGCTTCCGCTGTGCCGGCACTGCTGAAAACACAAATTACCAGCGCAACGGAAATGATTACTTTCTTAAAAGGGTATGGCATTGAAGCAGATGCCGCCGGTGCAACCGTGGCAACTGTAACAATTCCGCGCAAATGGGACGACAGCTTCAAGGCGTTCAATGAGGTGGTGGAGCAAAGCGGATTGTCTTTGCAAAAATGCAAAGGGAAAAAAGCGGATAAGTGGATGGCGGCAGTGCCGTCACTCTGCACAGATATTGAAAAAACATACGCCGTAACGCTTGTTTATAAAGAAGAAGCCATTGCAGCGTATCTGCTGAAAAAACCGTCGGGCGAAGTTCTGCCCATTGTGCAGAGAACTGCGACAGCGGCACCGCTCACGGCAGAAGAAATTGCGGCAAACGCGCAATTTGGCGCAGAGGGAGCTGCGTCCGGCGCTGTGTCGGCGCCTGCGGCAGAGGAAACAGCGGCATCGGCACAGGCAGTGCCAACAGCAGAATTGCCCGCGCCACCCAATGAAGCGGCAATGCCGACAGAATAAAAGCACAGTGAATATTTTGCGCGCAGAGGTCGATGACGTATCGGTCTCTGCGTTTTTGTGGTATACTAATCATAAAAACGATTAGTATACATTATCTTTATGCGCACGCTACGCGACGCGCAATTATACCGCAAATCATTTTGATTTGTGGTATAATAATCATAAAAACGATTAGTATACATTATCTTTATGCACACGCGATTGCTTTGATTTTAATGCGTTACCATGAGGAATGATTGAAAAATGGAGGGGATTTCTTTGCGTTTGGATCAATATACGGCTACGGCGGCGCAAAAAAGCCGCACAGAGGTGCGCAAGGAT
>JAVWRA010000137.1:0-2738 GCA_036635095.1 Ruthenibacterium sp.
TCTCCTCGGCGGCGTTTTCCGCATCCTCGGCGGCGTTTTCTGCATTTTCTTTTGCGTTTTCGGCAACATCTTTTGCATGGTCATGCGTATCATGCACGGCATCATCGCCGCCGTCATTTTCATCGTCCGCATCGTCCGCGTCTTCGGAGTCAAACGCGTTTATAATATCCTTTACCGGCTTTTTCAGCCATTCTTCCATGCTGCGCGTCTTTGCGGCAGGTTGCTGTGTCATCAGCTTTTTCACCAGCAAAAGTTTTCCGGGCGTAACACCCAAAAGCTTCGCTTCGTCTGCTTGTGCGGGACTTGCCGTCATTGCCGACACGGATACAATATGGTTGTTTTTCGCACATTGAACTGTGGCAATATCTTTCAAATGCTCTGCTAATTTTTCGGCGGTTTCGGTTTTATTGCCGGAAGTGGCAATAACAATGCCGCCGTTTGAACGATTGTCAAAATATCCCTCGCGCGTAATTTCTGCAAGTGTGAGCGACATCGCTTCATCAATGCTTTTATACCGCAGCTTTTTCAAATCCATTGTCTGTAAAATATGGGCGCCGTCCTCGTTTGCGGCACTTACGCCGAGTACACGGTCAAATGTATTGAGGGTGTATGCCACAGAGGGGTTGACGTCTACGCTGACATAATAAGCGGGTGTTTGATAAAGATACAATCCACACGCAAACAAACAACACGCGGCAAAGGCAGAAACACGCGCAATCAATTTGGGTTTTGACAATGTGAAACGCGACACCTCTATCTGCTGACCTACGGTATAATGTGCATTTTTCATGCGCACAAAGGAACCGTCATCCAAAAGAGCCGCCACGGAATTGTTTTTTACTTCCAAAATAACAGCTTTCATTTGTTCAGCTCCTCTCTGATAGGACGGAGATAATCGGTGAGACAAGGATATTCGCCGGAAAGCAGTTCAACAACCGCTATGATATACTTTCGATGCCGCTCGAGAATTTTTCGGGGTACTTGTGTTTTTTCTTCTAAAAGCTTGATGGAAAGCTGTCGCGTTTTGCGAAGCTCGTTCGTTAAAATAGGGTTTTTAAGAAGATATACAATCACCTTTGTGCAGGCAGCTTTTGTTTTTTCAGCTTTGGGAGAGCAGGCGGTAAGCTCAAAAAAAGTAAAACCATAGGCGGCAAATAAAGCGTTTACCGCTTCAATTTCGTCCGTAATGCCCGTTTCTGCCACCGTCACAAGACTGTTGCGCACTTGCAAATGAACATCGGTGAGCATTTCATCGTCTTGCACTTCTCCGCTGAACACAGACGGCGCAACCGAAATTTCGCGATTGTATTTTTGATTGGCACCAAAATAATCATAGAGCCGACGCCGAATCACAAGTTTTGCAAAGCTGAGAAAATGCCCTTCTGTCTGCTGATATTTGTCGATTGCTTCGGAAAACGCAAGCAATGCGATGGACCATTCATCATCCGTATCTGTAATATACTGCTTTGCACAGTCGGAAGCGCATTTCAAAATAAACGGCTTATACTGCTGTATGAGCGACTCTCGCTCGCTCGGCTGATTTGCAATTTCGGCAACTCTACTATCAAGCTCAAACAAAATTTCACCGCCTTTATGATAAATAACAGCGTTATTACAAAAACATAAGTTCTTGCATGGTATTATAAATTATACAGGCGAACCTTAAATTGCGCAAGCAAACAGCAATTTTATTTTTAATATAATTTTTTGTGCGACCCCAAAAAATACCCTGTAAACGTCGAAAGTATATTGCAAGAGAGAAAAGCGGTTTTCGGAAAACGCTTTTCCGTATTGAAAAATAAGAAACATTTCAGAAAGGTGATTGTTATGAAAAAATTTATTTCCATGAATAAAAAATCAATCGCAGGTATTTTTTTGTTTGGTGCTTGCTGTGCGCTTGTCGGTGCGCTGTGTGTCGGTGCGTATCTGTGCAAAACGCCGACATCATATGTCAGCATGGATGTAAACCCGTCTATTGAATACACACTCAATCTGTTCAATCGAGTGCTTTCGGTCAGAGCAGTCAATGAGGACGGTGCTGAAATTTTGAAAGAAGTGAATCTGTCGGATTTCAACAACCAAACCATTGATGAAGCAATTAAACTGACTTTGAACGAAATTGCCGGAAAAGGATATTTCGACGGAAACATGCCGGGCGGTGTGGTGATTGCAACGTCAGGAAAAGAGACGGATGTCGCTGAAAATCTGGCGAAACATTTGAAAAAAATTGTGACTTCGCAATGTGCGGAAAACAATCATCTTGTTTCTGTGGAGACAATGACGGTGAATCAAACACAGCTTGATGAAGCAAAAGCACTGGGCGTGACACCGGGCAAACTGCTTTTGGTGCGTGAACTGCAAGAGGAAACATCTGCGGGAGAAAGCTTTGCGACCGCAGAGTGGCTGACGAAATCCGTGAGAGAAATTATGGCTGAGGTGGAACGCGTGGACGCGCTGGAGGACGCCGCCGAGGATGCCGCCGAAAAGCAGGAAGATGCCGCAGATGCCGCCGCGGACGCTGCCGAAAAAGCAGAGGACGAATCGGCGGACACAGAGAAAACACAAACAGAAACAGATACTGCCGAAGCTGATGCCGAAAAGCAGGAAGATGCTGAGGACGAAGCGGAAGAAATTGCTGAAAAAGCCGATGAAAAAAACAATGACGCCGCTGATGCAAAAGCAGAAGCTGATGCAAAAGCCGCCGAAGCCGCAAGAGACGCCGCCGATGCAAAAGCAGA
>JAVWRA010000138.1:0-2736 GCA_036635095.1 Ruthenibacterium sp.
GACTGTTCCGCAGGCATTTGCTCCGCCGTCGCCACCGCCGCTTGCCGGATACTGTATCAGCGCCGTTGCAGTGGCATCGCCCTGTGTGAAGGTGAATTTATTTTCACCGTCCGCAAGCGTCACCAGAATCCCGAACACGCCCGTGTTGCCGTGGCGCGGCACCGCGGCGCCGTCCAATAAAAGCGGCAAATCGGGGTTTGAAGTTCCCATCACAAAACACTGGTTTGTGTTGATGCCGGCGTTCTGTGCCGGATAAGTGACTGCCAGCGTTTCGTTGGGCGTATAGGATAAAAGCGTCGGTGCGGGCGTCGCCGTGTCCAGTGCGCTCATCATCAATCCAAGCGCAGGCAGCGCCGTCTGCGCCGTGTCATAATCGTCAATCACAATGCCCTTAAAATCGCTCTGCACGGACGCCACAAACACATCTGCCGGCGTTTGCCATGCCTGTGCCGTCGTGGTGTATACCTCCGGTGCATCGCCGGTTGCAAGCATCGTGCCAAGTCCGTTTTCAGATGCCGCCTGCAACCAATACACATCTGCCACTGCATAGCGGCGCATCATGCGCGCAACGCTTTTATGCAGTTTTGCATCGCTTTCTGCCGCAGCCTGTGTAAAATACGGATACACCGCAAGTCCTTTTTCCGTTGCGGCATCACAGAGATATTGTAACACATCAAATTTTTGAAACAAGGTGTTTTCTGCCGTAAATGCGGGGGACAACCGATAGGCAATGTCGCGATACAGCACTGTCGCTTTTGCATCGCCCTGTGCCGGCTGCATCGCATCAATAAATACGGCATTCATGCCATGCGCTGCCGCAAACTGCACCGCGCCGTCAAGATACGCTTTTTGCGCATTCTGCGCCGTATCGGCACAAAGCACGTCGGTATTTTGCGCGTGAATGGCAAGTCCTTTCACACTGCCTTGCGGCGTCTGCGCACTGACAAGGGTATGGTCTGCCGTGCGCGGCCACAGAACCCATGCGGCAAAACCGCCCGCAATGACAAGCAGCATCAGTAAAAAAATCAGAATCCATCTTGCAGGATGTTTCCTATGTCTACGATGTTTTGCGTGCATCAATACCCCTCCTTTGTGTCTTGCTTTATTTTATATTATAACATAAAGCGACAAAAATTTCTGGTCTTTTTTCAAAAGCTGTGCTATCCTAGAACTATAATTTTATTTTTGAGACATCCATTGATTGAAAGGAATTTTTTATGCTGCAAATACCGGACAACGCGTATACCCATGGCGGAAAATTTCATGCGGACGATGTATTCAGCACCGCATTATTGCAAATATGCAATCCAAAGCTCACGGTGGAACGCGGGTTTCATGTACCTGAAAATTTTGACGGCATCGTCTATGACATCGGCGACGGTCCGTTTGACCATCACGCAAAAGGCAGTCCCTGCCGTGAAAGCGGCACGCAATATGCGGCGTTCGGTCTTTTATGGCGCGAAATCGGCGCCGATTTGCTCGGCAGTGCGTTTGAAGCGAATCGTTTTGACGAAAGCTTCGTAGCACCGCTTGATTTAGACGACAATACCGGCTGTGGCAACCAACTTGCCAATCTGATTATGGCGTATAATCCCGCGTGGGACGCGGACGTTTCGGCAGACGCTTGTTTTGCCGAAGCCGTTGCCGTGGCAAAGGATTTGCTCGCGCACAAAATCGCAAGCATTCGCAGTGTTTTGCGCGCCGCAGACGAAGTGCATGGCGCTTTGACTAAGATGAAAGGCGGCATTGTGCGGCTTTCACGCTTTGCGCCGTGGAAACAGCAGCTCATTCCCAGCCGCGCCAAATTTGTGGTGTACCCCTCACAGCGCGGCGGCTACTGCGCACAGGGTGTGCCGGCGGCGTTCGGTTCGCCTGCGTTGCGTGTGCCGTTTCCCGCCTTTTGGGCAGGTCTGTCCGAGGCAGAATTGCCGGCGGCGTCCGGCATTGACGGACTGCGTTTTTGCCATGTGGGACGGTTTTTAATCACCGCTACCACCGAGGAGGACGCGCTCGCCGCCTGCCGTATGGCGATGGAGCTTGCGGAGGAATGAACTACATCTATATGCTGGAGTGCGGCGATAAAAGCCTGTACACCGGTTGGACGACCGATATTGCGCAGCGTGTTGCGGCGCACCAAAGCGGAAAAGGCGCAAAATACACGCGCGCGCATCTGCCGGTAACACTCGTTTATACCGAGGAATGTGCTGATAAATCAGCGGCATTGCGGCGCGAAATGGAAATCAAAGCCATGCCGCGCACACAAAAACTTTTGCTGATTGCGGCACAAAAATTGCCGTAAAACTCGTGCGGCAAGGGGTTTTAAACCGAAAATGCGAAGCAATAACGGTTCAAAGTGTCTGACCCTGCGCCGGCTTTAACAGCCAAATACAAACAAAACCTGCCGCCGCCGCTGCCATTGCAAGAACATGGCGCGCGGCGGTATTTTGAAAATAATTTGCAAGAAGCGGAAAACCGAGGCTGCCCACGCTCATGCCAAGTGCGACAAAACCGTAATGCACGCCCGTGTGCGCCATGCCGAATAAATCGGTGACGGCGGCGGGCAGCACGGCAGCCTCACCCGAATAGCAGAAGGTCAGCGCACTGTACGTGAGCAAAAAAAGCCAATTTTCCGCGTTCCAAAATACAAAAGACAGCGCAAACAACGCCGCAAACAGCCACAAATCAGTGGCGCGTCGACCGATTTTATCCGACAACCACGGCATTGACAGCCGCCCT
>JAVWRA010000139.1:0-2732 GCA_036635095.1 Ruthenibacterium sp.
GCCCATCCTCCAGAATTTGCAGCAGTAAATTGTAAATATCGGGATGCGCTTTCTCAATTTCGTCAAACAAAACCACACTGTAAGGGTGGCGGCGCACGGCTTCCGTCAACTGTCCGCCCTCGCCGTGTCCAATATATCCCGGCGGCGCCCCCACCAATCGGCTGACCGTATGCTGCTCCATATATTCACTCATGTCAAAGCGTAAAAGCGCCTTTTCGCTGCTGAAAAAGACATCGGCAAGCGCTTTGGCAAGCGCCGTTTTTCCGACGCCGCTCGGACCCAAAAACAAAAATGAACCAATCGGACGACACGCATCCGAAAGACCGGTTCCCGCACATTGCAGCGCCGCCGCAACCGCGTGTACTGCCGCCGCTTGTCCTAAAATGCGCTGTGACAGTGCCTGCTCCAAATTTGCCAACCGCGCACGGCTTTGTGTCGTCAATTTCTCAAGCGGAACCCCACACTGCCGCGCACAAACTGCGGCAATTTCCTGCTCTGTAACGCAGAGCGGTTGCGCCGCTTCTTTCGGCGCATCAACACTCTGCCCCCGCATCCGCGTGAGCGCACACGCTTCGTCCAACAAATCAAGCGCCTTATCCGGCAAAAATCGTTCCGGCAAATACCGCGCCGACAGCGTCACCGCCGCCGACAGCGCCGCCGGTGTAATGACAAGCTGATGAAAACACGCATAACGCGGCGCAAGTCCTGTCAAAATTTGCTGTGCCATCGCAACACTCGGCTCCTCAATTTCCACACGTCCGAACCGACGTGCCAGCGCTGCGTCTTTCTCAATATGATTGCGATATTCGATACAGGTTGTCGCGCCAATCACCTGCAATTCGCCGCGTGCAAGCAGCGGTTTTAAGATATTGCCCGCATCGATGCCGCCTTCTGCCGCACCCGCACCGACAATGCCGTGAATTTCATCAATAAACAAAATAATATTGCCCGCGCGTGCCACATCATCCAGCACGAATTTAAACCGTTCTTCAAAGTCTCCGCGATATTTTGTACCGGCAATCAGTGCCGTCAAATCAAGCGCTAGCACGCGTTTTCCGCACAAATTTTGCGGCACATTCCCCTTTATGATGCGTGTTGCGAGTCCCTCAATCACCGCCGTTTTTCCAACGCCCGGCTCCCCCACAAGGCAGGGATTGTTTTTTTGTCTGCGCGCCAATATTTGTATCAAGCTGCACAGTTCGGCATCGCGCCCAAGCAGAGGGTCAAAATAATCTTCCTCCGCCAGTCGCGTGAAATCACGCGTGTATTTTTCAGCCGTTTTTGTGCCGCCGCGCACCATCTCACGCGGCTTTGTGCCGAGCGAAACAGCCGGCGCTTTTCCGGTTAATTTTTGACATTCGCGCAGTGCAAGTGCCGGTTCCAATCCCAAAACGCGCAAATACCGCGTTGCCGTTGCCTTGTCGTTTTCAATCGCAGCGGACAGTAAATGCTCCGGTTCCACCTGACACGCACGCACCGCGCGTGCTTCCACCACGGCAAAATCAATGCTTTTTGCGAGCGACGATGTAAAATCCTCCGGCGTCAGCAAAGTCGGTGCGCCATGCCCGATTTCCGTTTCGAGCAAACGGCAGACGCGGTATCCGTAAATTTTTTTTGCCGTTAAAAACGCCGCCGCGTCACCGCTGTCACACGAAAGCAATGCAAGCAGCAAATGTTCGGTGCCTACATAAGTATGCCCCATTCGTTCTGCGGCGGCAAGCGCTCCGCTGAGTACCTTGTTTGCCCGCGCTGAAAAGCCACTGAATGTATAAAACAACGCGCACCCTCCCTCACTGTAAATTTCATCTACAGTATAGGTTGTGTGCGCGTATTTCATACAGGTAAAATTAAATTCATCAATGTTGTTTGCGCGCAGCGGCAAGTGTCTCTATGCGCGTTATCATTGCGTCGTCGGTTGTAATGCTGCCCAGCGGAACCGGCGCCGCCATATAGATGCCGTGAAAATCCGTGCCGCCGGTCACAATCAAATCATCGCGCTGCGCCCAGTTGCGCAAAATTATTTTGTCAGCTTCCGTGTTGCGCGGATGATTGATTTCAACGCCGTCAATGGCGTGTGCCGCCAATAATTCGGCGGCAAGCTCCATACTTTTATACACAGTAGGATGCGCCAAAATCACAACTGCACCGGCATCATGTGCCAATTTCAACACCGTTTCCACACTTTCGTATGCCGGATTGTGCAGCACTTTTCCTGTTTTTCCGTTGAATAAAGTCTGATACAGCGCCTTATAAATGCCGTCCGTATAACCGGTATCAAAAAGCACACGCATCAAATGCGTTTTATACAAAACACCGCTGCGCTGTGCATATTTCCGTGCCGCCTGCCCTGTAAACTGCGGATATATTTTTTCGAGTTCCGCAATACTTTGCGCTATCACGGCATTGCGGCGCTGCGCCATACAGTCAAAAAAAGTATACAATTCCGGCGTCAGCGTCGGATAATAGCACAGCAAGTGTACGCGCCGCCCGCGTTTTGCGTCAAAAGCCGTCAGTTCTGTTGCCGGAATCAGCGCAACGCCATCCACCATCGGATGTGCATATGCGTATTCCGCAGCAAGTGCCGTGTCATGATCCGACACGGCAAGATGCGTCAGCCCTGCGCGCGCCGCTAAAAAAGGCAGCGCTTCAATATCAAGCGAGGCATCCGAAAAATTACTGTGTGTGTGTAAATCTCCTGCCATTTTAATCTCCATCTTCCGTTGAACGATACT
>JAVWRA010000140.1:0-2704 GCA_036635095.1 Ruthenibacterium sp.
TGGATATTGCACGACGCAGCGGTGTTTCGTCTGCCGAAGTCGCAGAAATGCTCGCAATTTTATTAGAGGAGTAACGCTATGGAACATGCAATTGTGCTCAAAAACTTATGCAAGAATTATAAAGATTTTTCGCTGAAAAATGTCAGTTTTTCTGTGCCGAAAGGCTGCATTATGGGTTTTATCGGCGAAAACGGCGCCGGCAAAACCACCACTTTAAAGGCCATTTTAGGGCTCATTCACATTGACGGCGGCAGCGTGGAGGTGCTTGGCAAAAATCCGTTCACGCAGCGGCGCGAAATCAACACCGACATCGGCGCGGTGCTGGATAACAGCTTTTTTTATGAGGGCATGCGTACAAAAGACATCTCCTCCGTGATGGCAAAACTGCATCCGGCATGGGACAGCGCCCTGTTTGTGCGCTACTGCGAACGATTTGCACTGCCCGCCGCAAAGTCCATCAAAGAATATTCCAAAGGCATGAAAGCAAAACTTTCACTCGCCACTGCCCTGTCGCATCATCCGAAACTGCTGATTTTAGACGAGGCAACAAGCGGACTTGACCCGGTGGTGCGCAATGAATTTCTCGATATTTTCATGGAATTTATCGAGGATGAGGAGCATACCATTCTGCTTTCAAGCCATATCACGAGCGACCTTGAAAAAATTGCAGATTACATCACGTTCATTCATAACGGCGAAATTGTGTTCAGCGAAACCAAAGACGACATGATGGAATGTTATGGCGTTGTAAAATGTGCCAAGGCAGACGCGGCACTGCTGCCGGCAGAACTGGTCATTGGCAGACGCGAGAGCAAATTCGATATGGAATTGCTCGTAAAAAACAAAAGCAAAATTCAAGCAGCGCATCCGGATTTTCTGCTTGAATCCGCAAGCATCGACGATATTATGACATTTTTTGCACATAAAGGAGCGTATGACGCATGATTGGTTTGTTATTAAAGGATTATTATTGTCTGCGCAGCTATTTTTTCAAACAGCTGGGGCTTATGATTATCATTTACGCGGTTCTTAGCATTTCCATGAAAAGTTCCAGTTTTTTCACACCGATGATGATGATGTATGTGCTTATTATCTTGATTTCCTGTTTTTCTTTGGACGACACAACGCAATGGAACAGTTTTGCGTTGACGCTGCCGCTTGCGCCAAAAGACATCGTGGCAGCACGATATTTGCTGTTTTTGCTCGGCACGATTTTTGCAGGCTTGTTCGGCTGCACGCTCAGTAGCGTGGTGGATTTGATTTTCTTCCATCAAGGTCTTACCGAAATTTGGGGCAGCGCCGCCATTGTACTGCTGATTTATATGCTGATGTGCGCCGCTTGTATTCCGCTTTTTATCAAATTCGGCGCAGAAAAAGCGCGCGTATGGATGACACTGCTGTTCATGATTCCTTTCATCGGCATTACCGCGTTCGGCAGTCTTTTGTCGAAAATCTCCGTCAATTTCACCATGCCAAGCACGGGGCAAATCCGGTTTTTCATCGCCCTTGCCGTGCTTGCCGTTTTCGGTCTTTGTTATCTCTCCTATCGCATCAGCGTGAAAATTTTCACGGCAAAAGAATTTTAGTTTTTTCTTACAACTCGAAACGCCCCTTGTGCATTGATTTACACAAGGGGCGTTTCACTCTTTTAATGCGGCAAAAGCAATCGTTCGATGCAATCAAACAAAAATACGCAATATTGCCGAAGTTTTTAACTTTTATTCAAATTCTATGGTGGCGGGCGGTTTTCCCGTGCAATCATATAGAACGCGATTGACGTGTTTCACTTCGTTGATGATGCGTGTGGTCACGGCGGCAAGCACTTCCCACGGCACAAATGCGGCTTCTGCCGTCATAAAATCGGTGGTGGTGACGGCGCGCAGTGCAATGGCATAATCGTAGGTGCGTTCGTCGCCCATCACGCCGACGCTGCGCATATTGGTGAGTGCCGCAAAATACTGACCTAAGTTTTTGTCCGCGCCCGCTTTCACAATTTCCTCGCGATAGATGAAATCGGCTTCCTGCACAATTTCAATTTTCTCCGGTGTCACTTCGCCGATGATGCGAATGGCAAGTCCAGGTCCCGGAAACGGCTGACGGCTGACAAGATATTCGGGAATACCAAGTTCGCGACCGGCGTTGCGCACTTCGTCTTTGAACAAATCGCGCAGCGGTTCGATAATTTCTTTAAAATCAACATAGTCGGGCAAGCCGCCCACATTATGATGCGATTTGATAACCGTCGATTCTCCACCAAGACCGCTCTCTACCACATCGGGATAAATCGTGCCTTGCACAAGAAAATCGACGGTGCCGATTTTCTTCGCTTCTTCTTCAAATACACGGATAAATTCTTCGCCGATAATTTTACGTTTGCGCTCCGGCTCCTCTACCCCCGCCAATTTGTCGTAAAAACGCTGCTGCACATTGGCACGAATGAAGTTTAAGTCATAAGGCCCGTCGGGTCCAAACACCTTTTCCACTTCATCGCCCTCGTTTTTGCGCAAAAGGCCATGGTCAACAAAAACGCAAGTGAGCTGTTTGCCGACGGCTTTTGCAAGCATCACGGCGGCAACGGAGGAATCCACACCACCCGACAAGGCACAAAGCACTTTGCCGTCTCCTACTTTTTCACGAATCGCCGCAATGGAGCGCTCGACAAACTGATCCATTTTCCAGTCGCCCGCACAGCCGCAAACATTGT
>JAVWRA010000141.1:0-2323 GCA_036635095.1 Ruthenibacterium sp.
AAGCACCCTGCGCACATCGTCCGGCGTGACGCGGGCAATTTCATGCACCACATCGGCGGGTGTTTTGTCGCTGCCGCGCACGATTTCGGCAAAATACCAACTCTCAATCCCCATCAGACTGTCCCCGACGGCGGCAAGGCTTGAAAGCAGCGCGCGCTTTGTTTCTTCCATTTCCTTTGCGGTGATTTCACCGATGCAAAGCATCGAAAATTCATTCAAAATTGCCTGTTTTGCGGCATCGGCATTGGCGTGTTCCACACCGCTGTCAATCGAAAGCATGCCGCACAGCGACGTAAACGATGCCGAACAATAATAGCAAAGGCTTTTCTTTTCGCGTACATTGGTGAAAAGGCGTGAGGTTGCCGTGCCGCCGAGCAGCGCTACCGCAACACGCAGTGCGCTTAAATCTTCAGCTTTGAAGATTTTACCCGCCGTAAACAGCAGACAAAGTTTCCCCTGCACCGTGTCAAGCGGCTGCACAAAGGTCTGCGCTTCTATGTGCGGCATTGCCGCCGGCAATTGCAGATGCGCCGGTATGCGGCAAATTCCCGCCAACATTCCAAGCAATTCCGCACATACAATGTCAGCATTGCCGCCCAATACCATCACTTCAATCTGCGCACTTTGCAGCATTGTTTGAAACACTTTTGTCAGTGTTTCCGGTGTGATATCGTCCACTTCTTCAAGATAGCCGCTGCGCTCGATTCCGGCGGGTGCATTGCCGAAAAATTTGCGGCGCGCCTGTCGTACACAGTAGCTTCTTTTTTCATTGATTTCGCCTTCGAGCAGCTCTTTTAACTGTTCTTTTTCAATGGAGACGGCTTCATCATCAAACATGCCGTCTACAAAATAAGGCGTGAATGCCGTGCCGAGTGCAATTTTGGCATATTCTGCCGTCAGATTTTCGCCCGCAAGCGCGAATTTGTCGCGAATGCCCGCCACCGACACTGTGAGGACACGATTGGCGCCGCTCAGCGTGGAATCCACACTCAGCGCCGCGCCGTATAACGCGGCAAGCCGCTTTGAAAGTTCCGTCATATCGGGGCATGCGGCATATCCGCGCTCAAGCACGAGCGGCAAAAGCGCTTCGGCAGTTGCCGTTTCGCGATGCGCCGCCCATAAAAAGTTGATGGTAATGCGGCAACGTTTGAACGGTGCTGCGTCAAAACTGGTCACAAATACGCCCGGCGCTATTTCTTTACGATTCATATTTCTCCCTTATGGCGCATCAATCCAGATATTCTTCCAGACAAACGCCCTGTTCCATGATTTTTTTGGCATCTTCCACACCGACATAACGGTAATGCCACGGCTCATAAATGATGCCGGTGATGTCCTGTTTGTCTTTGGGATAACGCAAGATGAAGCCATACTCGGCGCAATGCGCACGATACCATTTAAATTCAGGCGTTTCTTCAAATGTGGATTCCAGTTCCGGCTGATAGCTGCATGTAATATCCGTTGCAAGCCCTGATTCGTGTTCGGATGTACCGGGAATCTGCCGAATGGTTCTGGTCATATCGTAGGCTTCTTTCTCGGTTTTTCCGCCTGCCATATAGTCCTGCTGCATACTTTCAAATAGAAACACCTGCCGCTCATGGCTGCGATACGCCGAAATAATCATCGGCTTTAACCCTGCCTTGGCGCAATCAGAAAGCATTTGACGCAGCGCACCCACCGCGCGGGAATCAAACTGTGCTTCGCTTGTATCGTCAATGCGCACTACTTGCGCAATCCGCGGCACATAATCTGCCGGCAACGGATTTTTTGCATCGGGCAGTATCAAATTCCATGCGGAATTTCGCTTTTTTTTCACAACAGGCAGCGGGTCAAGCGTTAATCCTTGCGGCATTGCCTGTTCCAGTACCTCGGATTTTGCTTCGGCCGCTTCGCTTACAGATTGTGCAACTTGTGCAACCGGCAGTTTTTTTCCGCTGAACTGCATGTATGCACGAATACCCAGCGTCAGTGCAAGACATAGCGCAAGCGCGCCGAGTGTAAATATAACACGTCTTGCCGCTATTTTTTTTGCGTATTTTCTTTCGGCGGTGGCTTCTCTTTGCAAAGCGCGCCGACGCTCCTCATAGGCCTGTCTTGCTGACGTGACAATCGGCGGCGCGTCAGTTTCCGCCTTTGGCGGCGTGTGCCATGTACCGACAGGCAGCGGCTCGTCCGTTTCCGCAAGCTGTTCGAGAATGGCGTCCTGCTCCGGCATGATATCCGGATTCTGTCTGTATCTCCTGCTGTTGTTAGACAATTAATTCACCTCAAAATGAAAACGGGTTTCGGCTTCTGCGTTTAAAAAAAATAGGGGTAGACATTT
>JAVWRA010000142.1:0-2323 GCA_036635095.1 Ruthenibacterium sp.
TGCACAAATAACATAGTCCGTGTTTTCGTACAGTTCTTTGGCACGAGCGGCATGTGCCGCGATTTGCTTTGGGTCTATCGACATTGGATCAGGAAAACGATAGGCGTTCAACTCGGCGAGCGTTGCTCCCTTGAGCGGCGTGTTGATACTCTCCCAATACATTCCTGTGAATTTGCGACGAATACCCCATTCATCGATATATTCCGAATCCGAAATTTTTTCAAACATTGAATCTTGAGGCACAAAAATTTCCCCGACGGAACGCGTGTCAATATCAAAATATTCCAAAAGGCGATGGTCAAGACGACGTGTTTTTCCGAACGGTAAATCCTTACCTTCTTTTTCTCCGAAACCTAAGAAATCAAGCAACTTATTTTCGCTTTCGCCTTCCATCGATGACAGCGGATTACCGCCAAAATCGATGATGAGATTTTCGGGCTTCTGATGTTGCATAGTTCTGTTAAAATCTTCTCTTCTTCCCATTTCTTTTCCTATCTGCGATATTCTGCAATTGTATGCAATAACGCCTCAATGTTTTTGAATGGAAAACCATTATCGGTTTCCACATAAAAAAACGCTCCACCATTCATAATATCAAACGCCTGTGCCGTTTTTCTTGTTGCACACACAACATCCTGCGGTGTGCCATGTGTCATAATTTCTGCACGGTCAATGTGTAGCGCACATGCCAAACCTAATTTTTTCAAATACGCCGCCAAATCATGAAGGTTATATGCTGTTTGCTGCGGCCATACCGCATCTACCCCGATTTCTTTCAAGTCCGCAAAGATTGGCATTACATAACCGCACGAATGAAAAAAGACCTTTTTTCCGTTCTCTTTTGCTTTTTGTACCAGTCGTCGATAACGCGGTTTAAAAAAACTTCGCCATACTTCCGGTGACAGCAGCATGGTATCGTTGGTTCCAAAGTCATCGCCAAATTGAATTGCGTCAACGCCTGCGTCAATTAAATACTGCATTTCCTCTATTTGATAGTCCACCAACATATCAGCTAAATAATTGATTTCTGTTTCATCTTCATATACGTCCATCAGTACATCTTCAAACGGACGCAGCGCGTGCATTTTTTCAAAAAAGCCTACCCAGCCTGCTTTCACAAATTGCGTTTCTTTCATTTTTTCAACATGTGCCTTGTAATTTGCAAAAACACGCGGATCTGCAAGCGAATGCGGTGGACAGTGAAATGACGCAAGTGCTGACCAATCTGCAAGTGGCTGATGCTTTGGATGCCCCAGCATGGCAAAAATACGCGACTCCCACTCTACTCCCCAAGCATCTGTCTCAAGCGCATGGTAACTGCCGTTTTCATCAATTGCATCTTTCGGTATGACCGGAATTTCGCCATCGGAAAAGTCTTCAAAATCGCCCGGTAGTTCTTTCAACAGCCGACGAAACGGTTCGCCATGTTCGAAAAAGCCTCGACTGCACGGATGATATTCCAGTGGCGCTTTATCAACCGGCTTAAAATCAAGTGCTGCGATTACTCTTTCTCTGCTCGTCATTTTTCGTTTTTCCTTTCTGAAAGAGTGTTATGCAAAACACTTTACGCTGTCAAATGGTAATGCAATTTTCTCGATGATATGCAGCCACTTTTTGTATCGGACAGCATCAAACGCCGGATATCCTGTTATAAAATGGTTGGCACCTTGCACTGCATCTGCACAGGTCCATTCCATTACAATCAATCGCTGTACGCCTGAAAATGTTTTGAATTTACCGATTTGTATATTCTCATTGGCAGGCGAAATTTCCGTTCCGGCGCAGAGTATTTCACCCGTTTCACCATCTTTCACGGTATAAGAAACCGCGATTGTACGATTTGAATCATTGCACAGATAAACGGCGTGATGCCAATCTTTCGGCTCGTCGCACAACAGGCAAATCGGCTGCTGTACACGTTTGATATAATAGAACGCTAACTTTTTGTGGAAATAGTAATCCACCACCGCATCTGAAATTTGCGGCCAGCAATCCAGCATATTCCACCATATAATTCCCGTTTTTCGCCACTTTTTAAGACGGGTTTGTTCAATGAAGAATTTTTTTGCTTCCGCTTGGCTGATTTGTGAGAGCATTGCGAGTTGTTCTAAGTTTTTGCAACACACTCCAAACATGTCTGTCACTTGGTCTGCCATCAACTGATTTCGGTCATATCCACGATCACGGATGCAACGTGTATATTCTGTATTATGCGCGTCCCACGCATCATTTTGAATGGGCCACAAATTTTCTGTCGGAATGAATTTTTTGAGTGATGTCACCGACGGACAGCCATGATAACCAATTTCACTTGTGAAATGTG
>JAVWRA010000143.1:0-2310 GCA_036635095.1 Ruthenibacterium sp.
TGGAATGGCGCAGCATTTTCAGCAATGTCTTATTCGGGCTTGAAATGCGGCACAAAAAAACGCCCGAAACCGTGGCGCGCGCCAACGAACTGCTCACAACCTATGGACTTTCCGACTTCAAAGAAAAATATCCGCGTCAGCTTTCCGGCGGAATGCGGCAGCGCGTATCGCTCATTCGTACACTTGCCGCCGGCTCTGATATTTTGCTGCTTGATGAAGCATTTTCAGCGCTTGATTATCAAACGCGTCTTGCCGTAACGGAGGATGTGTATGCGATTTTGAAATCGGAGGGCATTACCACCTTGATGGTGACGCACGATATCCCCGAAAGCATCAGCATGGGCGACCGTGTGCTGATTTTGTCGCGCCGCCCCGCGCAGGTGAAAGAGATTTATCCCATCACTTTTTCCGAAAATCGCACACCGCTTTCCTGCCGTGCCGATGCGCGTTTCAGTCAATATTTCGACCATATCTGGAAGGAGCTGGACGCCCATGAATGACGGTGCAGCGTTTCTTTCGCAGGAAAGGAAAAGTTTTCTTGCACGGCAAAAACGCCGTACACGCCACATTCGCATGTGTCAAATCGGTTTTCTTGTCGTTTTTATTGCCGCATGGGAAATTGCGGCGCGGCTTGGTGTTGTGGACGCGTTTATCGTCAGCCAGCCAACGCGCATTCTTGCAACGCTTGCGGATATGGCGCAAAATAAGCTGCTCTTACACATCGGCGTCACGCTGTATGAAACGCTCGCGGGATTTTTGCTCGGTGCTTTATTCGGACTTTTACTGAGCATTGTTTTGTGGTCATCGTCGTTTATTTCGCGCGTGGCAGAGCCGTATCTTGTGGTGCTGAACAGCCTGCCGAAAATCGCGCTCGGCCCTGTGATTATCATTTTGGTCGGTGCCGGCACAAAGGCGATTATCTTCATGGCGCTCGCCATTTCGCTGATTGTCACGATTCTCGAAATGCTTTCCGGTTTTCGCAATACCGATGCCGAAAGCATCAAAATGGCGCGGACATTCGGTGCAAACAAATGGCAGATTTTAACCAATATCGTCTTGCCGGCAAACCTTGAAACGCTGTTCAACTCGCTCAAAATCAACATCGGGTTATCGCTTGTGGGCGTGATTGCCGGCGAATTTCTTGTGTCAAAAGCGGGACTTGGCTATTTAATTGTGTATGGCGGGCAGGTGTTTCAGCTTGACCTTGTGATGGCAAGTGTGTTGATTCTGTCTGTTCTTGCGGCGCTGATGTATCAAAGCGTTGTGCTGCTGCAAAAGCTGATACGCAAAAAATTTGGCGGGTAGCTCTTGCGGCATTGCCGCATTTGCATAAAAAATTGCGATGAAAGGTTGAGAAAGTATGAAAAAACGGTTTTTGGCAGGCGCGCTGTGCGCCTTGTTCGCAGTGGCAATGGCAGGCTGCGCCGTCACGCCCAACAGCAAAGTACGCGTGTGTGAGGTGACGCATTCCATTTTCTATGCGCCGCAATATGTGGCACTTGCAAAAGGATATTTTGCCGATGCGGGACTGGATGTTACACTTTCAAACGGCGGCGGCGCGGATAAAGTGATGAGCGCGGTGCTTTCCGGCAATATCGACATTGGTTTTGCCGGACCGGAAGCGAGCGTGTATGTGTACAATGAGGGCAAAGAAGATTACACCGAAGTTTTCGCGCAGCTCACGCAATGCGACGGTAGCTTTTTGGTGTCGCGCACACCGCAACCGGATTTCAAATGGACAGATTTGAAAGGCGCACACATTCTGCCCGGACGCAAAGGCGGTGTGCCGTACATGGCTTTTTCACACGCATTGCGTAAAAACGGGATTGACCCCGAAAAAGATTTGCTGCTTGACAACAGCATTCAATTTGACATGATGACCGGCGCGTTTTTGGGCGGAACCGGCGATTATGTCACGCTTTTTGAGCCGACCGCGTCCTCTGTGGAAGCCGAGGGCAAAGGCACCATTGTGGCAAGTGTCGGCGCCGAGGCAGGCGCAATGCCGTACACGGCATATTTCGCCAAAAAAAGTTACATTGCGCAGAACAAAGCCACGATTCAGAAATTCACAAATGCCGTTTACAAAGGACAGCTTTTTGTGAAAGAACATTCTGCCGCAGAAATTGCCGATGTGGTGAAGCCTTATTTTGACGGCGCGGACATTGCCCTGCTGACAAGCGCCATCGAGCGATATAAGAGCATCGGCGCGTATGCCGATACGCCGGTTTTGAGCAAAGAAAGTTTTGATTTGCTGCAAAAAGTCATTGGCGATGCGGGCGAACTGAAAAATCCGGCACCCTATGAAAAAAT
>JAVWRA010000144.1:0-2258 GCA_036635095.1 Ruthenibacterium sp.
ACTGCTTGTGATTTCTGTCGCGGTTCGTTCGGTTGCCTCGACATCGGATAAGATGCCGCGCTTGAGTCCGATGATATTTTCGCAGCTTTTGAGATATCCCTGTCGGCGGCGCACAAAACTTTCGTCTCGCAGTGGTGGCGCAAACGCCATCAAGCCCATGCCGCCTGTGCCGGCTTCAAGTCCAACAAATAGTTTGTCTTTCAATTCTTGCTTGCCATAGTTACCGCTTTTTAGCATTTCCCTGTCAGCAGCAATGCGCATCCGACCAAGTTCAAATTCATCGCTGTACTGTCTTTCGTTTTTGTTAATGTTGTGTATCAATCCAATGGCCGGTTCGTAAATGCTCATGCCGTCCGCGCTGCCATCCACCGCGTTTACCATAGGCGTTTTAATATAGACAAGCCCAAGCCCGCCGAGCGGCTGCGTGTAGGTGTAGCAATCCGGCAGTGCAGCATATTGCGGCAGCGCCTGCAGCGATACACGATGCCCGATGTTCGTGCTTTGTGTACTCGCGAATAGTTTATTTTCGATAGTGAGTAGACCGTATCCATCTACACTGCGCTTTTCAAGCAGCGTATAATACAGATTGCCGCTTTTTGATTTTTCAATTGTGCCGATGCTACTGATCGTACCATCAGGCGCATGCCCCAAAACAACAAAGCAATCGCGCCGTATAATGTGAAACGCAAAATGTGCGCCGACCGGAACAGGTTTGACGAAGCAGCTGCCGCCGAGCAGCGTCCACTGCATTACATCAAGACGGATTGCATCCAGTGCCTGCCGATTGGCATTCATCCACGTTGCCTTTGCACTTTTTTCTGCATCCACGATATTGGCATTATACTCAGCAAATACCGCTTTTGTAATTTTGCTTACAATAACATATGGCAGCCGCTGACAAGGGTCTTCCGTTTCCGTGACTTCGCGTGTAAAATACAGCGCAAACCATTCCTTGATGGCACTTTGCATCGGCAGTGTTGTGATGTCTTTTGCGCCAAATCCCTCGGCCGTGTTTGACACACCTTGGTCAAACAGCGCGTTTATCAATGCACTCATCGCGTTCCCCTCCGTTGACGATAACTTTCGATAGCCGCAGCGCGCACGCCATGCCCTCGATATAACAGGATAGTTCTTTGTTTTTTTGTTGTGCATCTGCAAGCTGCCGGCGCAGCTGCTGATTATCTTCCAGCAACGTTTCTTTTGCCCAGCATGGCAAAAACTGCCGCACCAGCCATTGTTTGATTCTGTTCATTTTACGTACCCTTTCGTAGCCACACGCGGTTTGTGGCATATCGTACAGCATCAATATGATGGTTTGCGGTGTCGGGATATCCCTCTAGCACTTCGCCATCTCGCCCCGTTTCGTATTCATACTCGCCAAATTCTTTTGCCGTGTCCGGGCATTTTTCGGGGTCGATGATAATTGCCGTTAAGCCCTGCAGCCACTTCATACTTTGACGCACACTGCCCGGCGGCTTTTCGGCAGCACGGCAACGCACGCCACAGTCGCGATGGTCGGCACAGCTCTTTGGTTCTGCGCTGTCAGCAATCACAATTTCTCCGTCGTAAACGCGCTGCAGAACGAGCTTCGCCGTTTCCTGATTGTTTAATTTGTTGCGTGTCAGCTCATCAAAAATATATAGTGTGCGGCGCGACGCATCATAGTAGGTGCGGTTAAATGCCCATGGGTCTGGATACCAACCCCAGTCCTCGCCAGACACAATTTCGCCAAAAGTTGCAAAGGTACTTTTAGTGACCGGTTCGAGCCGCAGATTGTCGAATACCTGCGTTCCGTTTCCAACAACGTCACCGATATATTCATGGCGGTATGAGGTGGGTTTGGTTGCTTTTAGGTGTTCAGCATCTGCAAAAAAAGCATTGCCAAGCCATGCTCTCGGCGTTGTCAGATAGGTGCTGTGATGCACAAGTTTGCCTTTTTTTGATTCAAGTACATAACGATTTGCCCAGTTTCGCGCCGCTGCCGGTGGGTTGAAGCTCATAAATGTAAATGCAAATTCTCCGCCGCGTAGGACGGATTGCTTTACATTTCGGATTTCTGCCTCACCTGCAAATTGGTCTGCCTCTTCAAACCATTCAATGCCGATATATCCAAACGGCAGTTTGATGGATTTGAGCTTTTGCGGATCGTCGAGTCCGAAGAACAAAATCTTTTGTCCGGTAGCCTTATAGGTGATTTCCATCGGGCTGACCGTGGTATTGAATCTGCTTTGCAGTCCTAATGCACCAATTGCCCAGCG
>JAVWRA010000145.1:0-2255 GCA_036635095.1 Ruthenibacterium sp.
CGCATTATCAGTGGCCGGTCATCATGGAAAAATTTGACCGCATTCTTGCGATTGCGGCACAAAAATAAGGAAAGGCGCTGCTGCCGATGTATAACACATCTGCAACAGCGCCTTTTGCGCCTTGCAAAATCCGCAAAAAAAGCGCATGATATAAGCAGTATTTCAAGACGGGAGTCGATTTTCATCACAATGCAAAAACTGAAAAATCCACCGCGGTTTACGCGGAATATGTTGCTGAAATTGCTCGTGCCGCTGATGATTGAGCAGCTTTTGGAGGTTACGGTGGGCATGGCAGACACCATGATGGTGGCGCGTGTGGGCGAGGCCGCCGTGTCGGGCATTTCACTGGTGGATCAAATCAATATTTTGCTTATTCAGGTTCTTGCCGCGCTTGCAACGGGCGGTGCCGTGGTGGCAAGCCAATATCTTGGGCGCGGCGATAAAAAAAGCGCCTGTGTGGCGGCAAAACAGCTTTTATATACAACGCTTGCCGTTGCCTGTGTGTTGGCGCTTGCGGTGCTTTTCTGCAACAAATATCTGTTGTCGCTCATTTTCGGACACGTAGAACCGGCGGTGATGGAAGCGGCAGAAACCTATTTTTGGCTGTCGGCGGTATCGTATCCGTTTTTGGCGCTGTATAATGCGGGTGCGGCGCTTTTTCGCAGTATGGGCAACAGCAAAATATCATTGTTCGCCTCATTTTGGATGAATGTAATCAATATCGGCGGCAACGCAATTTTGATTTTCGGGTTTGGCTGGGGCGTGATGGGCGCGGCACTGGCAACGCTTGCTTCCCGCGCATTTGCCGGCGTTTTTGTGATTGTGCTGCTGCATAACCGCAACAACGCCATTTATCTCGAACGCATTTGGCATCCGGTTTTTCACAAAAAAATGCTGCTGAACATTTTGCGCATCGGTGTGCCGAGCGGCATCGAAAACGGCATGTTTCAGTTCGGCAAACTGCTTGTTGCGGGACTGATTGCCTCGTTCGGCACAACGGCGCTTGCGGCAAATGCCGTGTGCAACGGGCTTGGTTCGCTGTCGAATATGCCGGGCGCGGCAATCGGACTCGGCATGATTACCGTCATTGGGCAATGTGTCGGCGGACGCGATTTTGAGCAGGCACGTTATTATGCGCGCAAGCTGATTATCGTGTCTTATTGTGTGATGGGCATTCTCAATTTTGCGATGCTTTTCGGTGCGCCGCAGCTTGTCAGCATTTATTATTTGAGTGCTGAAACTGCGGAACTAGCCGTCACGGTGCTGCGTTATTATGCAGGCATGTGCATGATAGCGTGGCCGATGAGCTTCGTTTTGCCAAATGTGCTGCGCGCGGCAGGCGACGCAAAATTCACCATGACGGTCAGCATGATTTCAATGTGGCTGTGCCGCGTGGTGTTGGCATATGTGCTGGGTGCGTGGTTTGGTCTGGGATTGCTCGGCGTATGGATTGCGATGACGATGGACTGGGTAATGCGCGGTATTGCGTTTATTTTTCGTTATCGTTCGGGCAAATGGCAGCAACAAAACATCATTGACAGGTGAAAAAATGAAACATCCGATGCTTTCTCGCGATGGATTTATTGTCAATCAGCCGTGTGCGTGTGATGCGCCATACGGCAAATATATGTCGGCACACAACGGCTGTGGTTGGATGGCGGCATATAATGTGTTGCGCGCGCTGTGCAATTGTGACGACTGGCAGGCAGTGCGCGATGCGCTCAATGGCGGGCTGCATTACGGCGGACGTTTCGGCACAGGTCCGCTGCGGTTGCGGCGCTATCTGATGCAGTGCGGTCTGCGCGCAAAAATGGCGTTCACTTCATACGGAATTTTGAAGCAATCCGCCGTGTGTAGAGCCGGCATTTTGTTGTATTTTACGCCGTATGGCACACATTATGTCGCGTTTGTGCCAATGCAATCAGAAAAAAAATACCGCTTTTTCAACGCGGAAAGCGGCAATGAATATCAGATAGAAACGCTGCGGGAATTTTGCAAAAAGCAGTGCAGACGACCGGTGATTTTGGCGATTTTGATACAATAAAAAGATAAAAAACCGCCGCCGCGCAGGCATATCCGCAAACCGCAAATCGCAAATCGGTTCTGTAGGGAGCGACGCCCTCGTCGCTCCGTTGGCTGAACAATTCGATTTTCAAATCGCCCCCGTAGGGAACGGTCTTGACCGTTCCGCGGGCGTACCGCCCAACTTTCGTCAATGCACTGTAGGGAGCGACGCCCTCGTCGCTCCGTGGCTG
>JAVWRA010000146.1:0-2090 GCA_036635095.1 Ruthenibacterium sp.
TTCTTCCGGCACGGCACTGTCGGCAGGCGCCGCCGCAGGCAAAAGGGAATGCAGCATCAAATCTTCACTGCGACACCCAATCATGGCGGGTTGCGTCAGATACACACAGGCGCAAAATGCCGTAATGCCGCAAATGCCAAGCACGGTTCGCAGAATGATTTTCTTGAGAGAAGTTTCCATTTTCAAAGAAATCCCACCTTTCTGTTGCGCGATTTGTAAAAATCTCTTATACTATAACTATGTTGTTTCCGCATGAGATAATACCGGAAACGGCAGGATAAAGGAGAAAGCATGGAATTACAGACGGTATTACAAATTATCACGCTTGCTTTGGCGGCAGCGGCGGCAATTTTGGCGCTGCTTTGCTTTGTTTTTCGTGCAAAACAGGGCATTACATCGGCAGAACTCAGTGCGTTTTCACAGGAGATGCAGGAGCAACTGCGCGCGCTGCGCACAGAGCTGTCGCAAAATGTGGCGCAGACGCTGCAAATGTCGAGCGAGCTTCAAATTTCGGCGCAAAAACAGGTGGCAGATGTGCAGAATATCCGGCTGCGTGAACTCAGCGAGCAGCTTTCGCAGCGGCAGGGCGTGTTGCAGAAAACGGTCAGCGACCAGCTTGTGATGGTGGAGCAGCGCATGAAAAACAGCGCGGTGGAGAGTGAGCAAAAACTCGATAATATCCGCACAACGATGGAAACGCGCATCGCCGGTATGCAGGCGGACAATGCCAAAAAACTGGACGAAATGCGGCAGACGGTGGACGAAAAACTGCAAAAAACACTCGACGACAAATTGCAGCAGTCGTTCAGCCGCGTCAGCGACCAGCTTGAAAAAGTGTATAAAGGTCTCGGCGAAATGCAAACACTCGCAACAGGTGTCGGCGACCTCAAAAAAGTGCTGAGCAATGTGAAAACACGCGGCATTTTGGGGGAAATTCAGCTCGGCGCAATTCTTGAACAGATTTTGTCGGCGGAACAATATGCCGAAAATATTGCCACAGTGAAAGGCAGCAGCGAACGCGTGGAATTTGCCGTAAAGCTGCCGGGCGACGGCGAAACACCGGTATGGCTGCCCATCGACGCAAAGTTTCCGGCAGACGCATACGGCGCATTGCTTGAAGCGTATGATGCGGCGGATGCGGCGGCGGTAGATGCGGCGGCAAAGGTGCTGGAACAGCGCATTCGCGGGTTTGCCAAGGATATCAGCACCAAATATCTGCATGTGCCGGAAACAACCGATTTCGGCATCATGTTTTTGCCGATTGAGGGACTTTATGCCGAGGTGGTGCGCCGCGGCATGGTGGAAAAACTGCAAACGGATTATAAGGTAATGATTGCCGGCCCAACCACAATGGCAGCGCTGCTGAACAGCCTGCAAATGGGTTTTCGCACACTTGCCATTCAAGAGCGCAGCGGCGAGGTGTGGAAAGTTCTCGGCAGCGTAAAATCCGAGTTTGACACATTCGGCAAAGCACTCGAACAAACGCAGTCACGCATTGAACAGGCGGGCAGTGAGCTTGAAAAATTGGTCGGTGTGCGCACACGTCAAATGCAGCGCCGCCTTTCCACCATTGCCAATATGCCGGAACTCAGCACAAAAGAGGATGAATTGCCGCTTCTGTAGCCGATTCTCATAAATATTGCAATAAATTGCAACAAATATAGAAATTGACTTGACTTGCCCCCGTCATCTATGATAAAATATCACTCGTGACACAAAGAAGTGTCCTATTGTGCGAGGGTGGCGGAATCGGCAGACGCGCACGTTTGAGGGGCGTGTGATTTTATCATGCGAGTTCAAGTCTCGTCCCTCGCACCACGAAATAGAACAGTCTTCGGACTGTTCTTTTTTTGTGCCATTTTTCGGGTTGACAGTGTGGAAAGCACATGTTATAATTCTACCTATCGGTAGGTAGAATATAGCGGAGGGCTTCTATGCAGGACAAAACAACCAAAGACAGAATCGTGGATGCAATGTATGCGCTTGTGGCCGAAAAAGGCTATGACAAAGCCTCTATCGGGCAGATTGCACAGGCTATCGGCATACAAAAAGCATCTGTTTACTATTATTTTAAATCAAAAGAGGACATT
>JAVWRA010000147.1:0-1916 GCA_036635095.1 Ruthenibacterium sp.
GGGGCGACGGCCCTGCACGGCGTGGCGGCCGGGCCCATGTCGGACGTCGTGCACGTAGGCATGGGCGCCTCGCCCGATGGCGATATCCGCGCGCTGTCCGTGTATTTTGCCGGTGTTTCCGGTGCTGCCGGCGTAGGCACTGTGCTGTCCGACGCAGAAACCGACACCGGCGTTTGTTCCGGTGCAAGAATTTCACCCTCGGCAAAAGCCGCCGCGGGCAGTAGGGTTGCCATCATACATACCGACAGTGCAAGCGCCACAATTCTGTGCGCGCCTTTTTGCAACGCCGTGGCGTAATGCCGTATGTAACTGAATCCATCTTGTACAAAACCATGTTTTTTCATTGCGATTCTCCTTTTTGTGTCATATTCGGTGAAAAATCATCTGACCGTTTCATTTTTGTTGCCGCATTGTACTTTTACCGCGTTTTCGGGACAGCGGCAAATGCTTTTTTCAAGTGATAAATCGGTGGTTTTGCGAAAATCCGCCCAATGACAGTACCAACATTCCTTGATATTGCTCAACACCGGCAGCGCACTGTGCTGCCAATGTTCACAAGTGCCGTTCGGCATGACAATCGGCAGTCCGCCATCGGTGACGCCAAGCACAAATTCGCTGTTTTTCATGACATTTCTCCCATCTCCCATAACGTTAGATATGTTTTACGGAAAACGACATTCCTACTTGTATGAGATTAGAATACCAGAAAAACCACTCGTTTGGGGCGCTTTTGCAAAATCGTCATCTTTTTAAGCAAAATCGTCAAATTTTCAGGAGAACTGTGCGTTTCAGTTGTGATTTTTTTCCATGGATTGTTCCACAAAATAGCTGTAATATGCGTCCGTTATCGCCTTGTGTGTCCGCACTTTGATGGGGATAATGCTGCCGTCCAAAAGCACAAAATCATCACCGACTTTTTGGATATAATCCATGTTGACGAGATAACTTTGGTGACAACGCAGAAACCGCTTGTCGCTGATTTGTGCCGCAACTTCGCTTAATTTTTGCACAGCGCGCACAGTCTGTCCGTCCTGCGTATGCAAAAACAAATAACTGCCCTTGCTTTCAAGATAGCAAATTTCGGTGTAATCAAAAAAACGATGACCTTTACCGCATTTGAGCGCCAGTTTGGGAGAAACAGGCTCTGCCCGCAGCAGCCGGTCCAGCAAGCTTGCAAGCCGCTCTGCGCTTGGCGGTTTGATGAGATAGCCGCAAGCCTGCACTTCATATCCCTCCAGTGCAAAATCCGGCGATGTGGTGACGAATACAAGGGGCATCTTGCAACCCATGCCGCGCAGCTCTTTTGCGGTTTCCACGCCCGAAATTCCGCCCATAAAAATGTCTAAAAACACAAGGTCAAACGCGGCATTGTTTTCCGCGCAGTCAATGATAAGCGCTTCTCCGCTTTCATATTCGGTAAAACGCACCGCAGTCTCCTGCTGTTTCAGATAATCCGTGAGCAGTTGTTTCAGCCCTACGCGCTCTGCCGGTAAATCGTCACAAATGGCAATTCGATACACACAACCCCTCCTCCGGAAAATAAAATCACACGTTCGCACGATGCACCGTCAATACGGCGCATTGCTTCTATAATATCCACAGTATACCATATTTGCGGATGAATTTACAGATTGATTTTCACTTTTTCAATCCGCCGGAATGTGGTATACGCGTCTATAGTTTGCTTGATTATCATACCGACAAAGTGGAAAACCATCAAAATTTGTGGTATAATAATCGCAAACGCGATTATCATACTTTATTTTCATGCGCACGCTACGCGACGCGCAATTATATTATAAATCAAAAATGATTTATGATATAATAATCATAAAACCGATTAGGAGACCTTAACAAACAATCGTGCAAAAATAAAATTGCCGTTTCCCGCGTGAACGGCTTACATAAACCGGAGG
>JAVWRA010000148.1:0-1794 GCA_036635095.1 Ruthenibacterium sp.
CCGAGCGGCAACACCATCTGCTTCATTTCTCCGCTCTGGCGTGGCTTTTGACTCGGTCGCATTGCCTGTTTTTGATCGAAAGGCGGATGCGCACCCTGCACCGTTTTCTTCGGTGCTGCCGTCTGCCGCGTCGCCTGCTGTGCGGCAGACGGCAGCGGCGTTTCCGGCACACGCTGCATCGGTACGCGCTTTTCGTTTTCCTGTTTGTAATCGTACACCGGACGATTGGCAGGTTTTGTACGCCCCGTCTGTGCGCCCGGCGTTTGAAAATCGTATATCGGACGCTGCGGCGGCTTTTTTGCAGAAGGCGCATTCACCGGATATTGGCTGCGTTTTGGTGGTTGTTGAGCCAATGAAAGCGCCTCCTTTCTTGATTTGATTTTTACCGCTGCGCAATACGTGCGCCAAGCGCGGAAAACAGTTGCGTAAAGCTTTCATAACCGCGCGCAATCAGCTCTGTGCCGCCGACGACACTGACGCCCTGTGCCATCATTGCCGCAATACAAAGCGCCGCACCTCCGCGTAAATCCTCCGCCTGCAACTGTGCCGCATGTAATTTTCGAACCCCGTTTATTCTGAGCGCCGCACCCTCCCTTTGCACATCGGCGCCAAGCGCCGCAAAACCTTTTGCGCAAGCAAATCGATTTTCAAACACGGTATCGGTAAAAGCTCCGCTGCCGTTTGCTTTCAGCAATGCCGCACATAAAAGCGGCAGCGCGTCTGTCGGAAAGCCGGGATACACCGCAGATGCACACAAATGCGGCATTTGTAAGCAACCGTTTGACGAAAGCGCAATACTGTGACAATCCACCGCGCTGCACATGCAGTCCGCACGGCGCAGCACTTCCGAAATCCGCATCAGATGTGACGGATTGCACTGTGTCAGCATTACTTCGCCGCCACACCCCGCCACCGCACAAAGCACGGTTGCCGCCACAATGCGGTCGGGACAGACGGTATGCTGTGCGCCGAGCAGAAATTCCTGTCCGATGATGCGCAGTGTGCGTGTGCCAATGCCGCTGATGCGCGCGCCTGCCGCCTGTAAAAAACGCGCAAGGTCGGCAATTTCCGGTTCTGTGGCGACATTGCGCAGCACGGTATTGCCGCGCGCCGTCACCGCCGCCATCAACAGCGTTTCGGTTGCGCCGACACTCGGAAAGCGCAGTGTGAAATCGGCTCCGTATAAGCCAAACGGTGCCGTCAGAATCATTTGGTTTTCTGCTGCGTTTTGCGTCACACGCGCACCCATGGCAACAAGACCGGCAAGGTGTAAGTCAATCGGACGTGCGCCGAGCTGACAGCCGCCCGGCTGTGTAATGACGGCGCGCCCCGTCCGCGCAAGCAGCGGTGCCAGATAAAACACAGACGAACGCATCATGCGCATCAAGTCCGGTGGCACCGTACTGGAAGATAAATTACCCGACCGCACCGTGATTGCACCCTTTTCGTACTGTGTCGCACAGCCGAGACTGTCTAAAATCTGCAAAGACGCCGCAACATCTGACAATTGCGGCACATGATAAAGCCGCACTGTGCCACGGCATAAAATTGACGCCGCAAGCATGGGCAATACACTGTTTTTTGCGCCCGGTATTGCCACTGTGCCAAACAGGTGATGTCCGCCCTCAATGGAAAAAGCATCCATACTACGCACCTCGCTTTACTAGAGTAATCAAGAATACTCTATCGTATGCGTAAATGCGTTTTCGTGTGAAAAACGTAAGACTGCCTGCTATTTTAAAAGCGGTTCCAGCGTTTTCCATATTTTTTCGAGAGAATCGGGATTGCTGAGTG
>JAVWRA010000149.1:0-1775 GCA_036635095.1 Ruthenibacterium sp.
AGCGCAGCGGAGAACACTTCCTTTTTTTATAATATGTCTATTTACTTTTTACCACGTTGCAACCGTGCATAAAACGAAGCAAGGGATAGCGTTTACTGCTATCCCTTGCTTCGTTTTTTACAAATTAATCTTTTCAATGTTTTTTTGATAAATAAGCCAAAGACCTTTCAGCAGTAATGCGTCATCATAAATAATTTTATGTTTGCAATATGGCACCACGAATTTCCCAAGACCGCCTGTTACCACCACGGTTGTTTTTTCACCCATTTCTTCTTCAATGCGGTCAATCATGCCGTCCAACATAGCGGCGCTGCCATAAATTGCGCCGCTCTTCATGCAGTCTATCGTGTTGCGTCCTATCACCGCTTTGGCGGGTTCAAGACCGATGCTTTGCAGTTGCGAAGTTCTTGCCGTCAGCGCGTCAAGTGAAACTTTCAGCCCTGAACAAATGGCACCGCCAAGATAATTGCTTTTTTGATCCACCACCGAAAAGGTTGTGGCTGTACCCATGTCTATGATGATCAGCGGTTTTTCGTATGCGTGAATGGCGGCAACTGCGTCCACAACAAGGTCGCTGCCGAGTTGTGCCGGATTGTCGATTAAAATGTTCAAGCCCGTTTTGATGCCGGGACCTACTAGCAGCGGTGTGCGTCCAAGCACAATTTCCACCGCACCGCGCAGTGCGCTGTTCAGTGGCGGCACCACAGACGAAATAATGCTGCCCTCGATTTTAGCAAGAGGAACGCCATACATTTCAATGATGTTTTTTAAAACAATCGCAAATTCATCGCTTGTTTTTTCTCTGTCGGTAACGGTGCGCGCGACAAAATAAGTGCTGTTTTCGTCAATGCACCCAAATACGATATTGGTGTTTCCTACGTCTATTGCAAGAATCATTTCACTTTCCATTCCTTTCAACCCGCATAAATTTTCACTGTTTTCCCCGATAACCCGCGCGAAACAGCGCCTTGACAATCACCACGGTAAACAGCATGGCAACCATTGCCTCCGGCGCACCGTTGACGCCGATGATGGTAAGAATAAAGCCATACAGCGCCTGTACCGCAACCCCTTTTACCTGCGCATACGAATCCCCAAAAAACAAAAGAATCAAGTGCATCACAAGCAGGGTGTTTGTCATTGAACCGGCAAGACCGGCAACGGCAAGCGGCAGCACCTCACTTGCTTTTTCGCTTTTTTGCAGTTTTTTGATGCCGCGATATACAAAATATGGCACAACGCCAACTAAAATACGTGGAACAAAACAGACAACTAAACTCCAAAAATTTCCGCCCGAATAAAACGGACTGAACGTGAACGATGCGAGCGTGGGTGAAATTGTGTTTGAAATCAAACTGGTTGCGCCGAACAGTGCGCCTAAAATGGCGCCTTTCTTTGGACCGAGCAAAATGGAACCGATAATCACGGGGATGTGGATGATGGTTGCTTTTGTGATGCCCAGCGGAATATATCCGAGAAAGGGCGTGAACGCAAGCACAATTACGATGGCGCTAAACAGCGCAAGCTGCGCTAAATCCAGCGCTTTTGGGGACGATTTTCTCATTTCAAATTACCTCCTGCTGCTGTTTTTCTCCGATTTTTGTCATCGAAACAACCGATAATGACAAAGCAATCTCAAAAATACAGCGCATATTTTGATACTTTTATTGTAAAGGTATTTACCGCTAAATGCAAGAAGTTTTAACGACGCGAAAGACATTGCGATTTTTTCCGCAACATGGTACAATAATCGCAAAAACGATTATTATATTTTA
>JAVWRA010000150.1:0-1766 GCA_036635095.1 Ruthenibacterium sp.
CCTGCATTTTATTGCCCGACACCACCTTTTCGCCGCAAGACAGCACGATGATTCTCTGCCACGAACTGGTGCATTACAAGCGGCACGACATCGGCTACAAAATGCTGCTGCAATTTGTGTGCTGCGTACACTGGTTCAATCCGTTTGTGTGGCTGATGGCATCGCTCGCAAGCCGCGACATCGAAATCAGTTGTGACGATGCTGTTTTGCGTGGGCAAAATGACGTGTTTCGCGAAAATTATGCGGGCAGCATCATGCAGGTGCTGCGGCGCGGCTATGGCAAATCTCTGCCGTGTTCCACCGCGTTCAGCGACAGTAAAACAACGCTGAAACAACGGTTTATCAATATTTTTGACGCAAACAAAAAGCACAACGGCATCGCTTTGCTCGCGCTTTTGCTCGCCGCAAGTGTGCTTGCAACAAGCCTTGTTGCATGTACTGTGAAAGAGCTGCCCGCGGCTGAAAATGCGTCTGCGCCCGGTTTGGCAGCAGGCGAAACGCAAATCACACAGGCAGAAATTCCCGCGCAAGCGATGGAGCTGATACGGCTCTATGAGGAGGCGGCAAACGGATATGCAACCCCATCGGTGGGCTGGCAATTTGCGCAAAGCGACTATTTTGTGTATGCCTATCTCGCGGCGTACGGCGATATTGAAGCCTATCAGCAGGGCGATGATGCCGACCGCTATTACACCATGCCGACAGCTTTGCTGCAAGCGGGCGCGCGTCTGCTTTACGATGGAAGAATGACTGCGCCGGACGAAAACTTTCCGCAAGGCAACTACATCGCGCGCACACCGAAAAATCTCATCACGCTCACCTTAAAAAAAGGCATTCAAAACGCGGACGGTGCATTGCAGCTCACATTTGCACGCACAATCCATGAAGCGCGGCCGCTTGCGGATGTCACGTACACGCTGACACCGTTTACGGCAGATATTGTGCCGCCGGAGCTTGCCAAAAAATTCGCCGTAGGCGACCGAATTTATCGGCTGACAACCGTTGTCAACGCGCCGCCCGCGGCACTGAATACGGACGTAAAAACAGTGGAAATCGGCACGGTGGACGAATTATTGGTCTTTGCCAAAGATTATAACGAACACGGTTATGCCTATGTCGGCAACACCTATCTGTTGACGGCAGACCTCGATTTGACCGGCATCGCGTTTCCCCCCATTGGACAAAATTTGCGTGTGTTTAATTTTTATGATCCGCGCGATGCCTCCGAAGACGGCTTCAACAGCCTGTTTGACGGGCAAGGACACACGATTACCGGCCTGACACTGGACATACAAGCGACAAAGAACGATGGCATGTCCGGTATGGCGGGCTTTTTCAGCCAGATTGGCAAAGATGGCACGGTGCAAAATTTAACGATAAAGCAGGCAAATATCAAATCTACCGGCACAGGCACGGGCATTTTGGCGGGTGCAAACGCCGGCAGCATCAAAAACTGCCACGTACAGGGAAGTGTGAGCGGCCTTGCGATTGTCGGCGGACTTGTGGGGGCAGTCGCGCTCCACAATGCGCGATTTGCCCGACACGGAAGAAGGACTTGCAGTGTATCGCGACAATACGATTGAAAACTGCACCGTTGACGCAGACGTCACCGGCACAAATGAAGTGGGCGCTTTTTGCGGCAGCACGTATGGGAGCATCATCAAAGACTGCTCCGCCGTCGGCACGGTGACCGGTTTTCAGAAAAATCAAGAAGGCCTTTCTTTTGCGATGCCCTTTATGACAGGCGGTTTTGCGGGCGCCGGATT
>JAVWRA010000151.1:0-1420 GCA_036635095.1 Ruthenibacterium sp.
GCGCGACTGATGACCAAATCTGCCGCCGCCAATTTTGCGGGCATATCGTCGATGTATTCACGAATACTGAATTTTGCGTTGTCCGCAATATTCTTCTCTGCGGCAAGCGCTGCAAAATCGTCTTTTTCAATGCTGCCGGTCGCGTGGATATGTAGAAAATCGCGGTTTGCAATTTCCCACTGTGCCAAATCGGCAATCACTTCGTTGATGCGCTGTGCGCCCAAACTGCCGCCGAACGAAAGAAGCACCGTCTGCCCGTCTTTTGCGCCGATTTCCGCACGCGCCGCGGTGCGGTTTTGCGCAAACATTTCTGCGCGGACAGGATTGCCCACCACTGTTGTTTTTTCCGGAACACAAAGTCGTTCCACCGCATCGGGCATTGCGGCAAGCACCACGTCTGCACCGCGCGCAAGAATTTTATTCGTCACGCCCGGAAATGCGTTTTGCTCGTGAATGGCAGTTTTAATGCCTTTACGTGCAGCCGCCTGTAAAATCGGTCCGCTGACATAACCGCCGGCGCCTATCACTAAATTCGGCTTTATTTCGTTTAAAATTGCATTTGCGCGCGGCACGGCAAGTGCCAAATGATACATTGCCACCACATTGCGCGCCATGTTTTTCGGCGTGAGACGGCGCTGAATGCCATTCACCTCAATCGGATGAAACGCATAACCCGCCTTTGTGACAAGCCCATACTCCATGCCTTTTTTGCGTCCCGCAAAATGAATTTCCGCATCCGGACAATGTGCTTTGATGACACTTGCAATGGCAAGTGCGGGATTGATATGTCCGGCAGTGCCGCCGGCGGCAATCAAAATACGCATGTGATTCTCCTCATGTTTTTTCAGTATTGCTTTGCCTTGAAACCGACAACACGATACCCATTTCTCCAAGCAGCATTGAAAGTGACGTGCCTCCGTATGAAAAGAACGGGAGGCTGATGCCGGTATTGGGAATTGTTTTGGTTACCACCGCAATATTGAGCAGTGCCTGTAAGGTCACCTGCACCACAATGCCGACCACGAGCATTGCGCCGAATTTTTCTTTTGCATGATAGGCAATGTATAAACCGCGCAAAAGCAGCGCGATGAAAAGCAAAATTACAAGCACTGCACCGATAAAGCCTAATTCCTCGCACAAAATCGAAAAAATGAAATCGTTCTGCGGTTCCGGTACATAAAGATGTTTTTGCAGGGAATTGCCGATGCCGCGTCCGAATAAGCCGCCGGAACCTATGGCATACAGGCTTTGGATAATTTGATGTCCTTTGCCCAGTGCGTCCGCAAACGGGTCTTGCCAGCTCTCGATGCGTCCCATGGCGTACGGCACCAAATCCGGCATTAAAATGACTGCACCCGCGATGCCGATGCTGCCGATACCAATGGCAATTCCGAACCAAAGCAGTCCCGTTCCGCCCACA
>JAVWRA010000152.1:0-1018 GCA_036635095.1 Ruthenibacterium sp.
AGCAGCTCCAAAAAACGAGGTTAAAGCAGTGCGTTGGTGCACTTGCTTTAACCTCGTTTTTTTGAGATGGGGTAATCTGTTTTATTTCGTCCTAAAAGGACGGAGAACGTGCGCTGCCGCGCGGGCCTGGCTTTCCCGTCGGGGAAAGGGAGAACGAAGGCAGGACGGGGAACCCTCATCCGTCACGCCCTTGCGAGGGCGCGCCACCACGGGTTAAGGAAGGGTTCATTTGGATAATGCCCACCGGGCATTATTTCCCCTGAGGGGAAGGCTTTAAGTAGTGTGCCGCACCTAAGCCCCCCTAAAATTCCCCCGTTTTCTTTTTCTCCACTTGTGCTATAATAGTGGAAAAAGAAATGGGGGAATTTTTCATGTCTTTTGAGCGTTGCAGGGCCTATTTTGAGCCTTTGGGGATGGCCTCTCGGATGCAGGCCTTTTCCGTTTCCAGCGCCACGGTGGAGCTGGCGGCGTTGGCGGTGGGGTGCGAGGGCGCGCGCATTGCCAAAACCATGTCCTTTTCTACCCCGGAGGGCGGGGCCATGCTCATCGTCACCGCCGGCGATGCCAAAATCGACAACACCAAATTCAAGGCCCAGTTCCACCACAAGGCCTCCATGCTCCCCTTTGACGAGGTGGAGCCGAAAATCGGTCACGCGGTGGGCGGCGTGTGCCCCTTTGGCATCAACGACGGCGTGGCGGTCTATCTGGACGTGTCCATGAAGCGATTTGAGACCGTTTTCCCCGCCTGCGGCAGCGACAGCAGTGCCATTGAGCTGACCCTCCCCGAACTGGAACGTTATTCTAACGCCATTTCGTGGATCGACGTGTGCAAGGCGTGGCAGGAACCCCAAGAGGGGCAATGACTTGCGGGTTTCTAAAAAGTTTGCCTTTTTCGCAAAAAACCCTTGACCTTACACCACCTGTCAGGTGTAGGATGGTATCCATCAGGGAGGGAAACACTTGAAAATCAACGAGGTAGAGCAGACGGTGGGTATCACCAAGCGGAATATCCGCTACT
>JAVWRA010000153.1:0-933 GCA_036635095.1 Ruthenibacterium sp.
ATTTTTGTGAGAAAACCGGCGGGCGGCAGCACAGCCTACGCGGCACTGGTGGACGGCAAGGCGGACAGTATGGGCATGGCTCTGGCGTGGAAGCTTTTGTGCGACGTGGCAGAAATTCCCTGCACCGTGGTGGAGGGGCTGGATAAAGACGGCATGCCCCGATACTGGACCATTGTGACCCGGGCGGAGGGCCCCCGGCATGTAGACCCCACCCGCTCTCAGTTGGAAACCTTTACCGATGCCCAGCGGGCGGAACAGGGCTACACCTGGCCCCAGGGAATTTATCCCCTCTGCGGGGACCCTATTCCTGCTTCAGCGCAGCCCGCAGCCTCATGAAAAAAATAAAAGTCGCATCCTAAAAATAGGATGCGACTTTTTATTATGGAGCGGGTGACGAGGCTCGGACTCGCTACCTCCACCTTGGCAAGGTGGCGCTCTACCAGATGAGCTACACCCGCAGATTTGATGTCCGCTGCGTCGGACAGGTTTTCGCGCTGTGAAGTCCCCCAAGGGGGTTCCCTGCGGAGAACACTCCGCAGGGAAGGGGTTTGGTGCCTCCGGTCGGAATCGAACCAACGACACGAGGATTTTCAGTCCTCTGCTCTACCAACTGAGCTACAGAGGCAGGTTGGGTGCAAAGCACCCGTGGCGACCCAGATCAGACTCGAACTGACGACCTCTAGCGTGACAGGCTAGCGTTCTAACCAACTGAACTACTGGGCCGTATGCGTCGCGTGACCTTATATCGGAAACAGCCGGGGCTGTTAACCTTATGGCAGGGGCAGAAGGGATCGAACCCTCGGCACGCGGTTTTGGAGACCGCTGCTCTACCAGCTGAGCTATACCCCTATATGAAGACCGGCACAACAAAGCCTGTGCACGACCATATCAGTGGTGGGCCTTCAGGGACTCTAACCCGGGACCGACCGGTTA
>JAVWRA010000154.1:0-861 GCA_036635095.1 Ruthenibacterium sp.
AACGATTCAGCAGGCCAAGGACGCGGGCTTTGACGCGGTTTCCTCCGGCATTGTGAAGCGTGACCGCGCCTCCTACTACGCCGGCGGCACCGACAACAAGCTCACCCTCATCTTCGACCGGAAAAGCGGCAGACTCTTAGGGGGACAAGGCATCGGCGGGTCCAGCATCGCAGGGCGGGTAAACGTCCTCGTGGCTGCCATCACCGCCGGCATGACCGTAGAGCAGCTCAACGAGCTGGACTTGGTCTACTCCCCCTCTGTGGCGCCGGTCTATGACCCCATTCTCATCGCAGCCAGCCAGGCGCTGAAATTTGTGGAGTAAAGGAGCGGATTTTTATGACAGCACCCTGTGAGCTCATCGTTGGCAAAGACCAAGATTTGAAGAGCAAAATCAATGAATTCATGCTGGAAAAGGGCTGGGAGAGCGCCTACATCAGCGGCGCCATCGGCTCCATTCGGGACTTCCGCCTCACCACCCCCACCTCCATGGACTTTCCGCCTACGGCAGTGGCTACCCCCTGCATCGGCCCCGGCGAGGTGCTCTCCTTCACAGGCGAAATTATGAAGCGTGAGCTGATGGATCCGGCGCTCCAAAAGGTATACACCGAGCAGGGCCCCCTCTTTGTCCACATTCATGCCTCCGTGGCCACCGCCGGCGGTCACGTTTACGGCGGCGGTTTCCAGAGCGGTGTCGCCTTCCGCGCCGTAAAAATCTACCTCTGGCAGATGCAGTAACAACTTCAAAATTCACAAACGTAAAGGAGCATTCACATGAAAAAGCTGATCTCTCTGGCGCTGGCCTCCGTGCTGGCCCTGTCTCTGGTGGCCTGCAGCGCCCCTGCCACCGACGAGCCCTCTGCA
>JAVWRA010000155.1:0-517 GCA_036635095.1 Ruthenibacterium sp.
CCTGGATTTGACCATCAACAATGGCGAATTTCTCACGCTGCTCGGCCCCTCTGGCTGCGGTAAAACAACCGTTCTACGCCTGATTGCGGGTCTGGAAACGGTTGATTCCGGTCATATTATGCTGGACAACCAGGACATCACTCACGTACCTGCGGAAAACCGCTACGTGAACACAGTATTCCAAAGCTATGCGTTATTCCCCCACATGACCGTTTTCGAAAATGTGGCTTTTGGCTTACGCATGCAAAAAACTCCCGCAGCCGATATTCAACCTCGCGTCACCGAAGCTTTGCGCATGGTGCAACTGGAAGAGTTTGCCCAGCGTAAACCCCATCAACTTTCCGGTGGACAGCAGCAGCGCGTGGCAATTGCCCGAGCGGTGGTCAACAAACCTCGTTTACTATTGTTAGATGAATCGCTCTCTGCGCTGGACTACAAACTGCGCAAGCAGATGCAAAACGAACTGAAAGCGCTGCAGCGTAAGCTTGGTATCACCTTTGTCTTTGTCACTCACGAT
>JAVWRA010000155.1:527-819 GCA_036635095.1 Ruthenibacterium sp.
GTGATGCGTGACGGCAAGATTGAGCAAGACGGCACGCCGCGAGAAATTTACGAAGAGCCAAAAAATCTGTTCGTCGCTGGGTTCATCGGTGAGATCAATATGTTTAACGCGACGGTGATTGAGCGTCTGGACGAACAGCGCGTTCGTGCTAACGTTGAAGGCCGCGAGTGCAACATCTACGTTAATTTCGCGGTTGAGCCGGGACAAAAACTGCATGTTCTGTTGCGTCCGGAAGATCTGCGCGTGGATGAGATCAACGATGATAACCACGTCGAAGGGCTAATCGGCTACG
>JAVWRA010000156.1:0-813 GCA_036635095.1 Ruthenibacterium sp.
GATTGACCATGCTGGCAATCAAACAAAATGCACTTATAGCCAAAAGCAAGATACCGCCAAGCCTCGACATTTTCAAATACAGATCAGTCGGCTCTCCATTTTTTACAGTAAAAAAATGTTCTATTTTCCAAATTAGTGTTGGATTAACAATTACAGCAAGTCCAAACACAATTAAAAAAGAAATTGCAATATAAAACAAGATTGAATCCATGTTCATTCACCTCCTATACTGACTGCTCAACAATATAATATAAATAATCTCCTTGTCAACTTTCGATTTATCTCTCCGTTAGATTATACAAATAATCTTTAGACCACAATTACAAACTAAAAAGAAAAGGCTGACAGGTTCCATCTCTGAAATCTGTCAGCCTATCTTGGAGCTAATGGTCAGAATCGAACTGACAACCTGCTCATTACGAATGAGCTGCTCTACCATTGAGCCACATTAGCGCGTTTCAGTTTACTGCCTTGCTAGTTTACCACATCACGACACCCTCGTCAACGGGTTTTGCGGTTTTTGTGGCGGCGCGAAATAGTACAGAACTTGTAAAACGGGGCATATATTACGCACTGTATTACTGACTGCAATCTTTCATAGTTTGTAAATATGTGGTACACACAGAGGGCGTTCATTTCCCTAATTCCCCCTCTTTTTGGGGAATTATTCACCTTATTTTTGGAAAATTGATTCACATAAGCAGTTACCGTAAATTGTTTTACAGGGAGTTATCCACAATCTCCACAGAGTTATCCACATGGTCTTATGCCCTTTAGTACCAATGCTTTCACGGCACTTTTTATAAAACGAGC
>JAVWRA010000157.1:0-250 GCA_036635095.1 Ruthenibacterium sp.
CCTCTTTACGAAATACGACTTTGATACGGTGGTGCATTTTGCGGCTGAAAGCCACGTTGACCGCAGTATCACAGATCCTCAAATTTTTCTGACCACTAACATCCTAGGCACGCAGACGCTGCTGGATGCGGCTAAAACCCATTGGAATCTAGAACCAGAAAATAAGCACTCCAGAGCTTATCGTCCCGGTGTGCGGTATTTGCAGGTTTCCACCGACGAGGTCTACGGTGCGCTAGGCAAGACGGGCATG
>JAVWRA010000157.1:279-810 GCA_036635095.1 Ruthenibacterium sp.
TCGCCCAATAGCCCCTATTCTGCATCCAAAACCAGTGCCGACCTATACGTCCGGGCTTACCATGAAACCTTTGGCCTGCCGGTGAACATCACCCGGTGTTCCAACAATTATGGCCCATATCAGTTCCCGGAAAAACTGATTCCGCTGATGATCAACAACTGCAATAACGACAAGGCACTGCCGGTTTATGGGGATGGAATGCAAATTCGGGATTGGCTTCATGTGAACGATCACTGTAGTGCGATTGACACTGTCCTTCATAAAGGTGAAATTGGGGAGATCTATAATATTGGTGGCAACAACGAAAAAGCCAATATTGAAATTGTAAAACTGATTATCAAAACGCTGGGGAAGTCCGAGAACTTGATTCAATATGTGCAGGATCGCCCCGGCCATGATCGCCGTTACGCCATTGATAATACCAAAATCACTACTGAATTGGGCTGGGTACCTGCCTATACTTTTGAGCAAGGTATCGCTGAGACAATTCAGTGGTATCTGGACAACCGAAATTGGGTAAATCGCATTACT
>JAVWRA010000158.1:0-796 GCA_036635095.1 Ruthenibacterium sp.
CTTCCTGCAGAATTGCCACATAGGTATCGTAAATTTTCTTGTCCATTTGTCACTCCAACCTTTCTATGGTTTTTGATATTTGGGTAGCAGAAAAAAGGGCGCAAAACAAACCGGTTTATCCGCATACTACGCAAAAGCAAACGGAACAGGGTTTCACACACCTTTTTTGAACATCCATGTTGATTTGTCTAAAGTATCAATCTTTCTCGCAAAAAGCAAGACCATATGTTACAAATGCACAAATGTTACACAGACGAAAAAAACGCCCGAAACCCCTCTGTGAGAGGAGCCGGGCGGTTTTGCGCAATTTAGAGCGTACTGTCACGCTGGGCCATGTACTCCTTATATTTTTCAATGCTCACCTGCATATGCCGGTTGATGGTGCGCAAAAATCCCTCGGCACACAGCTCGTTAATCTGGCGGCTGATGGTGACGCGGGCACCGCCCACGATTTCACTGAGCTCGTAATGGGTGTAGTGCACCTTCATATTGTACCAGCCCGGCTCGGTGACAACCTCGGTGTCCACAGAGGAGCAGAAAAGCCTTTTCAGTCTGCTTTTGCAGGAGTTGAAGGTGAGGTTTGCAATCTCATACCGCAGCATCAGCATTTTCAGCGAGTAGCATTTGAGCATGGTCTCCCGAAAGAGGCGATTTTCCACCATCAGCTTCTGGCAGGCACTGTCGGGGATTTTATAGAGCACGGTCTCCGTCTCGGTCTGGGAGAAGAGGCCGGTAGCCGTTTTGAGAAAATAGGGAGTTTCACCGAAAAACCAGCCCGGGGTCAAGGTGTAAAGGA
>JAVWRA010000159.1:0-231 GCA_036635095.1 Ruthenibacterium sp.
GGCGAGACTGGCGATGAGGGGTTCGTTGGAGGAGCCGCCGTTAAAGACCACACGGAGCACCCGTGAAACGGGGAACTGCTCAATCTGGGCGGCAATTCCGTCGGGGAACACCAGTCGGCGGCCCGCCTCGGTTTTGGGGTTGGAGAATACTTCCTCCACCGTGCCGGTCTCCACCATGCGCCCGCCGTCCAAAATGGCCACGTGGGAGCAAATTTCCTCGATAACCGCCAT
>JAVWRA010000159.1:241-793 GCA_036635095.1 Ruthenibacterium sp.
GCCCAGACGCTTGTTGATGTCCTGAATCAGCCGCAAAATCGAGCGGGTGGTGGTGGGGTCCAGGGCGGAGGTGGCCTCGTCGCAGAGGAGGACTTTGGGGTTGGAGGCCAGCGCTCGGGCGATGGCGATGCGCTGTTTTTGTCCGCCGGAGAGCTGTGCGGGATAGGCCTCCGCCTTTTCGGTCATATCCACCAGAGCCAAAAGCTCCAACGCCCGCTTTTTTGCGTCGGCGGCGGAAACGCCGGCAATCTCCATGGGGAAGCACACGTTCTTGAGGCAGGTGCGCTGCATTAAAAGGTTAAACTGCTGGAAAATCATGCTGATGGAACTGCGGGCGTGGCGCAACTCCTTGGGGGTGAGGGCGGTCATATCTTGCCCGTTTACCTCCACGGTGCCGCCGGTGGGCAGCTCTAAGAGGTTGATGCACCGCACCAGAGTGGACTTGCCGGCACCGCTCATGCCCACGATGCCGAAAATATCCCCATCGTTGACCGTCAGGTTTACATCGTCAAGGGCGGTGAAACTGCCCTCCGCCGTGCGGAAGGTTTTGGT
>JAVWRA010000160.1:0-787 GCA_036635095.1 Ruthenibacterium sp.
CATGGCCTCCTCCAGCTTAGACAGGGCCTTTTTCTCAATGCGTGATACATAGGAGCGGCTGATGCCGCAGAGGGCGGCGATTTCCCTTTGTGTGCGTGGGATAGCGTCATTGAGCCCGTAACGCATGGAGATGATGGTGGCCTCCCGTTTGGTGAGGCAGGTGGCGACGCACCGGCGGACTTTGGCGCAGTCGTCCTTGGCGTCCAGCTCCTCCAGCATGGTGTCGTCCACCGAGATCACATCCATGAGGGAGAGGGAATTGCCGTCGGCATCGGCATCCAGCGTGTCAGAGAGGGAAACCTCCCCGGAGAGTTTCCGGCGGGAGCGGAAATACATGAGAATTTCGTTTTCAATGCACCGGCTGGCATAGGTGGCAAGGCGCACGTTTTTGTCCATCTTAAAGGTGGAGATGCCCTTAATCAGCCCGATGGTGCCGATGGAAATCAAATCATCTTGGTCGGCGGTTTGGGTGTAGTACTTCTTAATAATGTGCGCCACCAGCCTTAAATTGTGCTCAATGAGCTTATTGCGGGCCGCCATGTCGCCGGCGGCGAACCGCTCTAAACATTCCTGTTCCTCCTCCCGTTTCAGCGGGCGGGGGAAGGAACCGACACTGCCTGTCAGGCGCAGGGTGAAAAAAAGACTGTTGAGCAGCAGAATCAGCCACGCTGAAAACATACAATCGCCTCCAACAAAACTCTATTCCCACCGTGCCCGTCCCTATGCCTTGGCTGGGAAATTTAATTGACAGCTAAGTGACTATATTTGCTAAAATATGCAAGTGCTT
>JAVWRA010000161.1:0-784 GCA_036635095.1 Ruthenibacterium sp.
TCTTAGAGGGCAGTATGGCACAGAAAACGCAGATGTTGAAAGTGCCGCCCTTCGGCACATTACAAATTGCCATTGTCAATTATGAATCTGCTTGGCGGTTAGAGAAGGAACTGCTCGCTTTTCATGCAGATCTGGTTGTAGCTGACGAGGGGCATAAAATCAAAACCCATAACACCAAACAGGCGAAAGCACTACACCATTTGGGTGCAAAAGCAACATACAAAATGCTGCTCACCGGCACAGTGATTACCAATAAGGCGATTGATGTGTTCAGTCAGTATAAGTTCATTAGCCCTGCTGTATTTGGACAGAGTTTTTATGCGTTTCGCAATCGCTATTTTGACATGGTGGGGTATGGCAATTACACGCCGATTTTAAAGCAGGCGTTGGCACAGGAATTAACCGAAAAGCTGCACTCCATCGCCTATCGTGCCACCAAAGCCGAATGCCTTGATTTACCGGATATTGTGGAAACGGTACGATATGTCAGCTTAGAACCGACTGCCGAGCGAGTTTATAAAACCTTGGTAAAAGACAGCTATGCAGAGCTTTCCAAAGGCAATATCACCGCAACCAACGTTCTCACCCGCCTGCTTCGGCTCTCCCAGCTCACAGGCGGCTTTGTGGGCAACGATGACAGCATCATCACGCAGGTCAGTACCGCCAAGCTAAACGCCCTATCGGACATCATTGATACGGCGGTCAGCGAGGACAAAAAACTGGTTATTATCGCAAGGTTTGTGGCAGAAATCAAAGCTATTGAACGGCTGCTTAAAAAGAAAGA
>JAVWRA010000162.1:0-763 GCA_036635095.1 Ruthenibacterium sp.
GCCCCCAAAAGCGCAAATAGCTCTTGCTTTTTCGGGCGGAATGCTATAAAATATCTTTACATTCGCACGAACAACATGAATATCACTTAATTATTAAGGAGGAACTTCCAAATGGCGAAGCAAAAATTTGAGCGCACGAAGCCCCATGTTAACATCGGCACTATCGGGCACGTCGACCACGGCAAGACTACCCTCACCGCTGCTATCACCAAGTACCTCGCCCTGCTGGGCTTCGCAAAGTTCGAGGACTATGCCAACATCGATAAGGCTCCCGAGGAGCGCGAGCGCGGCATCACCATCAACACCTCCCACGTTGAGTATCAGACGGCTGCCCGTCACTGCCCGGGCCATGCTGACTATATCAAGAACATGATCACCGGCGCAGCTCAGATGGACGGCGGCATCCTGGTTATCGCCTCCACCGATGGCCCCATGGCTCAGACCAAGGAGCATCTGCTGCTGGCCCGTCAGGTTGGCGTGCCCTATATCGTTGTCTTCATGAACAAGGTTGACCAGGTTGACGATCCCGAACTGCTGGAGCTGGTCGAGATGGAAATCCGCGAGACTCTGTCCAAGTACGAGTTCCCCGGCGACGATATCCCCATCATCAAGGGTTCCGCTCTCCAGGTTCTGGAGTCTACCTCCAAGGACCCCGAGGACGCAGTCTATGCACCCATCAAAGAGCTGATGAACGCAGTCGACACCTATATCGCTACCCCCGAGCGTCAGGCCGACCTGCCCTTCCTGATGCCCGTTGAGGACG
>JAVWRA010000163.1:0-739 GCA_036635095.1 Ruthenibacterium sp.
CTCGATTTCCGTCCATTGGGGCGGGTTTTTGTCGTAGTCGTGCTGAGCGGGGTCGTAAATCAGCAGCTTTTTGGACTTTTCCGCGATGGGGTCGGGGAGGGGAATTGCGGAAAGGAGCGCCCTTGTATAGGGGTGGAGGGGATGGGCGAACAGCTGCTCGCTCTCCGCCAGCTCCACGATTTTGCCCTTGTGAATGACGGCGATTCTGTCGCAGATAAACCGCACCACAGAGAGGTCGTGGGCGATGAACAGATAGGTTAAATTCCGCTCCTTTTGCAGGGCGGACAGGAGATTTAACACTTGGGCGCGGATGGACACGTCCAGCGCCGAAATGGGCTCGTCGGCGATGATGAAGTCCGGCTCTAAAATGAGGCTGCGGGCGATGCCGATGCGCTGACGCTGACCGCCGGAAAATTCGTGGGGGAACCGGCTGGCAAACTCGGGCAGCAGTCCCACGTCTAAGAGGGCCTTCTCCACCTTTTGTGAAATCTCCGCCGCCGTGTGGTGCTTGCCGTCGGAATACAGCCCCTCGGAGACGATATAGGAGACTTTGGCTCGCTCGTTGAGGGACGCCATGGGGTCCTGAAAAATCATTTGGATGCTGCGGGTGACGGCTTTATCCAAGTCGCCGGAAATTTTGCCGCTGATTTTATCCCCTTTGAAGGTGACCTCGCCGCCGGAGATGGGGTTGATGCGGATAATCGCCCTGCCGATGGTGGTTTTGCCGGAGCCGGACTCC
>JAVWRA010000164.1:0-734 GCA_036635095.1 Ruthenibacterium sp.
GTTTTGAAACTGTCCATCACTTCCCTTTGCCATATGGTATTCTATACTCAGCAAGAAACACAAAACAATCAACTCACTCCTTTCTCTCCCCCCTCTCTCTCTTCTCTCTCAACTCTCTATCACACACCCCCCACTGTACTCCTGCCGGAGGCAACGCTTCCGGCAGGAGGGACAGACAAAAAGCGAAACGTCCGAGAGGACGTCTTTTTTATGCCAAAAAACCGCGACGTTTGTGAAATTTACCCTTGCTTTTTCAGTCGCGCTGTGTTAATATAACTAAGCTGTCGTTCAGGCAGCAGGTATGCGGCTGTAGCTCAGCTGGATAGAGTGACTGGCTACGAACCAGTAGGTCGGGGGTTCGAATCCCTTCAGCCGTACCAAAAAGGTCTACTTTTCATTTTGGAAAGTAGACCTTTTTCAATGAGATGCGCAATGGAGAAATTTCATTGTTACCATCATTGACTCTCGCACGACGAAAGGACGTAAGCTACATGAAAAAGTATCTCAATCTGTCCCTTATCTACGCCATTGCCGCCATGGTGGGCGGGGTTTTCTACCGTGAATTTACCAAGTTTAACGGCTACACCGGCGTCACCGCCTTGGGCAAGGTACATACCCACCTGTTCCTGCTGGGCATGGTGATCTTCCTCCTGGTGGCACTCTTTGCCGCCCACTCTAAGCTGGAGGAGCAAAAGCTGTTTCGCGTATTTTTTAAGGTCTATAACATAGGCGTT
>JAVWRA010000165.1:0-727 GCA_036635095.1 Ruthenibacterium sp.
AAAGCGCAAATCGGCTGCAACCCCGCGCGGACACCCTGTATGGTGACCATAAAGAGATGCACCATTGCAAAACCGTGTGCAACCCCGCGCGTTTTCGTATGGCAAGGGCTCTGCCCGTGCCGCGCCGCAAAAGCGCAAATCGGCTGTAACGCAAGCACAATCGTCCGTAAAGTGCGCGCAATGCTTTATGCGCGCATAGGACAGTCTGTTTGCATACAAATGCAAAACCTAGAAGAAACTCAATGTTTCGCCCTGCGAGGCGCGTGGGTCCGCTGCATGCGGAACAGCGGGAATTCTTTGGTTTCTTTCTTGTTTGTCGTTTGTGCAACAATTATCGCTCCGGTGGAGCGATAAAAACAATAAGCGTTTTGCGAAACAAATGGAACCGAACGGTGACAAGCGACGCAAGAAAGAAACACGGCGTAGCCATTCGTATTCGCGCCGTACGGCGCGTGTCGCAAAAGCACAAAGATGGTGCGCAAGCAAAAAGAAGCACAAGCAAAAAAGAAAGCACAAGCAAAAAAGAAAGCAAAAGCAAAAATTCAAACGAAAGGCGGTCATCCGATGAACACTCCGCTCGTATCGATTATCATTCCCATTTACAATGCGGCCACCGACCTTGCCCGCTGTATCTCCAGTGTGCGCAAGCAGACCTATCAAAACCTCGAAATTCTGCTTGTCAACGACGGAAGCGTTGATACCTCATTGCATATCTGTAATATGTATG
>JAVWRA010000166.1:0-724 GCA_036635095.1 Ruthenibacterium sp.
CGAAACGCAGAATCTCCCGCGAAACGCAGAGTCCCCCGCAAAGTGAAGAATCCTATTCCCACGCCTCTGACAAGTCATGCCAGTCCGCGTTCATTTGCTCAATTAATGCGTTCTTTTTGATTCTCGTCCACCCCTTGATTTGCTTCTCTCGTGCGATTGCAGCGTTGACATCTGTGGTGTAATCAAAATAAACCAACTTGTACACGTTATATTTTTTCGTAAACCCATCGACCAATTTGTTTTTATGTTCATACAGCCGTCGTTCTAAATTGTTTGTAACGCCGGTGTAGAGTACCTTATTGTTCCAGTTTGTCAGCATATAGACATAATACATGTATGATTACCTCGCCAAAGCTTCTTCGCTTTGCCTGAATGGCAGAGCGGGATTTCGGATTCATTGTGCGGAAAGGTTCTGCGCTTTGCGGGGGATTCTGCGCTACGGAAAAGATTCTTCGCTTTGCTCAGAATGACAGCGGCTTTGCTCAGAATGACAGGGTGGGCGCTTTTGGTAGAAGATTCTTCGCTGCGGAAAGGATTCTTCGCTTTGCTCAGAATGACATGGTTTTGCTCAGAATGACAGCGGCTGCGCATTTGGTAAAAGATTCTTCGCTTTGCTCAGAATGACAGAGTTTGCGCAGAATGACAAAGGGGCGAGCTTGGGTGCTTTGCGGGAGAGTCTGCACTACGGAAAGGATTCTTCGCTTTGCTCAGAATGACAGAGGGG
>JAVWRA010000167.1:0-723 GCA_036635095.1 Ruthenibacterium sp.
GTAGTGCCCGCCTTGGAAGTGGTCATGGGCCAAAATAGACCCGCCCACAATGGGGAGATCCGCGTTGGAGCCCACAAAGTAGTGGGGGAATTGCCCCACGAAATCCAGCAGCTTGCAGAAACAGTCGTGGTCGATTTTCATGGGGGTGTGGGCGCTGTTTAGGACGATGCAGTGCTCGTTGTAGTACACATAGGGGGAGTACTGCAAAAACCAAGGACTGCCGTTAATCGTCATGGGAATCAGCCGCAGATTGCCCCGGGCCGGATGGTCGGGTCTGCCGCCGTACCCCTCGTTTTCGCGGCAGAGCTGGCACTGGGGATACCCGCCGGCGGGCAGATTGCGGGCGGCGGCAATGGCCTTGGGGTCTTTTTCCGGCTTGGAGAGGTTGATGGTGATGTCCAAATCGCCGTAGGGGGTGGGGGTGACCCATTTCCGGTCCTTGGCAATGCGGTCACGGCGGATGTAGTTGGTGTCCTGACTGAAGGCGTAGTACCAGTCGGTGGCCTTGACGGGACTCTGTGCGTACAGCGCCTGAAATTGCGCAATCACCTGAGCGGGGCGGGGGGTGAGCCTGCCCATGAGGGCGGTGTCGAACAGGTCACGGAAAGCCACGGAATCCTCAGACAAAACCCCACGCCGATGTGCGTCATCCATCAGCGCATCGAGCACGGCGGACAGGCTAGTCTCCCCCGAGGAGGCCGGCGGTGCCGAAAAGCCGGAAAG
>JAVWRA010000168.1:0-716 GCA_036635095.1 Ruthenibacterium sp.
CTTTCCCGGTGGGGCCACAAACATATACCGCAGCTCTGCCCCCAGTTCACTGCGGACGGGGATGTTTTGCAGATTGGGTTCGGTAGAGGAGAGCCGCCCGGTGGCGGTGACGGTATTTTGAAAACTGGTGTGGATGCGCCCGTCGGGGCCGATGACCTTATCTAAGCCGTCCACATAGGTGGATTTCAGCTTAGACAGCTGGCGGTACTCCAAAATGCTGCCGATAATGGGGTCCTTGTCCCGCAGTTTTTCCAGCACGTCGGCGTTGGTGGAATAGCCGCTTTTGGTTTTTTTCAGGGGTGGTAGGCCCAGTTTTTCAAAGAGCACTTCCCCCATCTGCTTGGGCGAATTCAGGTTAAACTCCATGCCCGCTCGGGCGAAAATGTCCGTCTGGGCGGTTTTCATCCGCCCGTCCAGCATGACGCCGAATTTCGTCAGCGCCGTGCGGTCTACGAGAAAGCCCGCCCGCTCCATCTGGGCCAGTACCGCACACAGCGGCAGCTCAATGTCGTAGTATAATTCGTGCATTTTCAAATCTTCCAGCTTGTCCTTCTGCACGTCGTAGAGGGCGTTAATGAGGGCGCAGTGGGACATGAGAGCCGCCAGCGCGGGGACGCAGTCGGTGAGGGGGCCAAAGGCCTCGGGGGACAGGTAATCCTTGGCGGGTAGGGGCTGGAAGTTAAAATAGGACTGGCCCAAACTCTCCAAAGCGTAGC
>JAVWRA010000169.1:0-694 GCA_036635095.1 Ruthenibacterium sp.
ACATTTTTAAACTTGCGATTGCACTGATAAATCTCTCTGCGATATTTGTCGTTGGAATGCCATACTTTACACCCGTATGGTGCGTCGCAGTCGCCGCAGATGATTTTACTGGCAAATGTACTGCCGCTATATCTGCCGCCGAGCGCTTTTCGTTTTTTGATTTCTTCTTGCACAAACTCGTGTTCGCGCGGCGTGATAATCGCCGGATGACTGTGCTGTACATAGTATTGCGGAATTTCACAACCGTCGTTGATACGTGTTTTCTTTGTGAGAAAATCGACCGTATATCGCTTTTGCAACAGCGCATCGCCTTTGTATTTTTCATTTTTCAGAATGCTTTCCACCGTGTTTGCCTGCCATGTTTTTTTGCCGCCGGGCGTCGGGATTTCTTCCTTGGTAAGCTGTTTTGCGATGCCGTGCGCCGTCATGCCGCCGATGAACAGGGCATAAATGTGGCGGACTGTTTTCGCTTCTTCTTCGACAATCTGCGGCAAGCCGTCCGCGCCTTTTTCATAGCCGAGGAAATGTTTGTACGGCAGACTGACCTTGCCGTCCGAAAAGCGTTTTCGCTGACCCCACGTCACATTTTCTGAAATGGAGCGGCTTTCTTCCTGCGCCATCGAGGACATAATGGTAATCATCAACTCGCCTTTTGCGTCAAGCGTGTTGATGGACTCTTTTTCGAACAGCACAG
>JAVWRA010000170.1:0-693 GCA_036635095.1 Ruthenibacterium sp.
AATGACGGTACAATGCCGGAGGATTTGCCCGTTCCCGAAAAAAGCATTGCCGAAATTGGTAGAGAGCAACTAAAAAAGCTGAAAGCAAAAAAAGAACCACCAATTCTTGATGAATAGGGAATTTTACAAATTTGCTGAGTTTAGCGAAAGCGTAACAAAAGTGGGGCACGGAGGAGCGGCGGTGTATATGAATTGCCGTTTTTCAATCAAAGCAATAAAACGCCATTTGGGTGTCTCGATATAATCCCCTGAGAGTAGACACTTGAAATAACGAAAATCTCGCGCCGCAAAATACGCTCTACAAAGTACAAGTAGGCGCATTCTCGCAAAAAGCAAACGCCGATGCCATGCTCCAAAAACTGAAAGCCGCAGGGTTTACGGGGTTTATAAAGTACGAATAATAATTTTTTTGATGATTTTTCGTCAAAACACCTCGCTCATCTCCAGCAGATAGTGAGGGCAGAAGTTCTCAGACCGGAGGATAAGCAGATGACAAATGAACAAAAGGAACAAATTTCAGAGCTGCGTCAACAAGGGTACGGATACTCAAAAGTTGCTACACTGCTTTCCATATCGAAAAACACGGTGAAAAGCTACTGCCGCCGAAATGAACTGCAGGGTGCATCTCACCGTGTTGACCGATTATGCAAGCAGTGCGGTGCGCTTATTACAATAAATAGAAACAGCAAGCCC
>JAVWRA010000171.1:0-690 GCA_036635095.1 Ruthenibacterium sp.
GATATTGACGATCTGCTGATGAATACAGCGGGTGCAGTTGTTGGATATTTGCTGTATGCGTGGTGCAGTAAAAAAGGAACTTCTGAATATGTGGAAAAATGGAGATTGCCTGAAGAAAAAATGAAAGAGCATTCTTTTTTTCAAAAGGAAATCACATATTTTGTGGTGTTTGTCTTTTTGATTAATTTTTTTGTAAAGCCGTTTGTAATACAGTTATTGTTTCTATAGAAAATAAAAACAGCGGTTATGACGGTTTTCTTCTTTAAAACAAACAAGGCTTGCTATCATAAACAAGCTATAGGTCTTTCTAAAAATCTTTAGCACCATAAATTATTATTTTTAGTCTGAAAAACACTGCAACAACCATCGCATCAAGGCAAAGCTAAAGGGCTTGTCGTCTGCAATTCACAGACAACAAGCCCTCTTAATAGACCGCTCAGTTTATCTAAGTTCTGCTTTTCTGAAATTGAAAAATGTCAGAACTAGCAGCCCAACAGTCCATACACCGCCCAAAATCAACATCTGCATATAATCGCCTATTGGTGCTGTGAAACTGGAAGTAACGCTGCTGTTTCCGAAGAAAGGTGTAAATTTCAAAATTTCGCCGACCCACGAGAACTTACCTGCAGCCAAGCTGAGCAACATCACACCTATTGTGTAGAATGATATCCCTATAGCTATTACAATACT
>JAVWRA010000172.1:0-689 GCA_036635095.1 Ruthenibacterium sp.
GACTTAGAATGCCATGCTCCATCAGAAAATTGGCGATACCCTGTGTGGTTTTTCCCTCGAGGAATAGCTTGTAAATGAGCCGCACGGTTTCTGCTTCTTCTTGGTTAACAGTTGGTGTCCCATCTTCGCCCTTTTCGTAACCGAGAAACTGCTTGTACGGCATACTTACCTTGCCGTCTGAGAAGCGCTTGCGCTGTCCCCATGTGACGTTCTCTGAAATAGAGCGACTTTCTTCCTGCGCCAGTGATGACATGATGGTAAGTAACAACTCGCCTTTACCGTCAAAGGTGAAAATTTGCTCTTTTTCAAAATAACATTCACAGCCTACTTCTTTTAGCTTTCGAATGGTGACAAGGCTGTCCACGGTGTTACGTGCAAAACGGCTGACGGATTTCGTGACGATAAGGTCAATTTTACCGGCGAGCGCATCGGATATCATGCGGTTGAAGCCGTCACGGTGCTTGGTGTTCGTTGCCGAGATTCCGTCGTCGGTATAAACCTTCACGAACTCCCAGTCGTCGCGAGCCTTTATAAATTTCGTGTAATAGTCAATTTGCGCCTCATAGCTTGTGAACTGCTCGTCGCTGTCGGTGGAAACGCGAGCGTATGCCGCTGTGCGACGCTTGGCAATGGACGCTGTGGGCAGTGCCGTAAATTTGTTCTTGGTTGCAGGAATCATGGTTACTGCT
>JAVWRA010000173.1:0-686 GCA_036635095.1 Ruthenibacterium sp.
GTTGTGCTCCTGGGAGAAGGGCTCAAAAAGCTTGGGGAGAAACGCCTGACTGATGCCGATGCCCGTATCGCTGATTTTGAAGGACAGCATGGTGCGCTTTTGGTCGGCCTCCACTTGTGAGATATCCAGGCGGACGGTACCCCCCTTTGGGGTGAATTTGACGGCGTTGGAGAGAACATTGATGAGAATCTGTTGCAGACGTACGCTGTCACCCAAATAGCTGTCGTGGTGGCCCTGAAATTCAGTGATGGCATAGTGTACGCCCTTGGCCTCCGCCTGGGCACCAATGATGGTGTTGATGGCATCCAAAAACTTTTTGCAGACAATCACTTCGCTTGTCAGCATGACCTTGCCGCTCTCAATGCGGGACATATCCAAAATATCGTTGATGAGGAGCAGCAGATACTGGGACGCGTAGAGCGACTTGTCGATGCTCTCCTCCACCGTGGCCTTGTCGTCCAGGCTCTGCAGCGCGATTTCAGACATGCCGATGATGGCGTTCATGGGCGTGCGGATTTCGTGGCTGATGCGGGAGAGGAATTCCGACTTGGCGGCGTTGGCGTGCTGGGCCATCTCAACGGCCTCCGTCAGTTGCCGGTTTCGTTTTTCCTGCTCCGCCATGGCGGCTGTAATATCCACTCGTGTCATTAAGAAAATTTTGGCCTCTCGGTCAATGTAGCTAAACC
>JAVWRA010000174.1:0-679 GCA_036635095.1 Ruthenibacterium sp.
GGATGCCCCCCAGCTTTGCGATAACCTCGTCTACGTCCATGCCCTTTACCAAGGCGGAAATGCCCTGAAGATTGCCGTGGCAGCCGCCGAGAATTTTCAGGGAGACAATCTTGTCGTCCTCCACCTGAATTTCCATTTTCTGCGAACAAACCCCTTTGGGGCGAAAGCTGATTGTCATGTTGTCTCTCCTCGCTCTGTCTGTATGGATTTCATTATAGCAAAGGAGGGCGCAATACGCAAGAAAAATGCGCCGGAGGGGAAATTCCCTCCGGCGCATGGGGTTATTTCGCTTTCCGCTGGAGCTGCAGCCGGTCGGCAATCATGGCGATAAATTCGCTGTTGGTGGGCTTGCCCTTTGCGTTGGAGACGGTGTAGCCAAAATACTTCTGCAAAGTCTCCAAATCGCCTCTGTCCCACGCCACCTCAATGGCGTGGCGGATGGCCCGTTCCACCCGTGAGGGCGTGGTGCCGAATTTTTTAGCCACAGTGGGGTAGAGCACTTTGGTGACGGCGTTAATAATCTCCATGTCGTCCACAGCCAGGCTGATAGCCACCCGCAGATACTGGTAGCCCTTGATGTGGGCGGGTACGCCGATGTCGTGGATGATGGCGGTGACTGCCATCTCTAGGGACTCCTCGTTGGAATTGCCGTTTTGGGTCCGTATTGCGACGCTAGTGG
>JAVWRA010000175.1:0-661 GCA_036635095.1 Ruthenibacterium sp.
TAGCATTATTGCTGAAGACGCAAAAGCTGTTGTTCCAGTAAAAGGTTCAATGGAAATTGCTTCTAAATATTTAGATCCATTACAAGTAGAGCTATTAAGCATATACGATAATGGTGCTAATGCAATAATAGGTGGATTCGCAGCTACTACACCAATAGAAGGTTTAAGCTTCACTGATGTTTATGTTGGAACAATTGATTCAATAATGTCAGGAGACAAAACAGTTGAAGATTGGCAAACAGCTTTAATAGAAGCAAGTGACAAGTTAAGAGCAGCTATAATAAAATAATATAATAAAAGGTGGATTCAGTTATGTAGCTGGATTCACCTTTTTTGTGCAATATAATAAAAATTAAAAAATGAAAAGACACTATAATAAATTATAGTGTCTTTGTTTGGTTGCGGGGGCAGGACTTGAACCTACGACCTTTGGGTTATGAGCCCAACGAGCTGCCAACTGCTCCACCCCGCGATATTATGTAATTAAGATTTAATATCTTTCCTACAATTAAAAGTATATGCTATTAATTAAAAAAGGTCAATGGTATTTAAATGGGAAAAGAATATTAAAAAAATTAATTTTGGGATATAATAGAGATTAATAAATATATAGAGGTGAAATAATGGCCAAAATTAATAGTAAAAACAATGATTTATTACA
>JAVWRA010000176.1:0-640 GCA_036635095.1 Ruthenibacterium sp.
GATTCCCGTGGGCCGTGCAATCAAGAGGTGGTAGACGGCCTTGTCAAAGCGGCGCAGACGGTGAAAGTGCCGTATGCGCTCGACGTTTATCCGCATTACGGCGCAGACGCAGACGTTGCGCTTGTGGCCGGATACGATTTGCGGCACGGTGTGGTGGGCGCGGGTGTTTATGCATCGCACGGATATGAGCGCTCTCATGTGGAGGGACTTGCCGCGACATTTGATTTATTACAGGCATACATTAAAACAGAAATGCGATAGATGTGGAGGAAACTTGTATGAATCTGCTTACCCTACAACAAGAAATTGCGCGTGAAATCAGCCAAAGCGGCGCCAATGTCAGCGTGTTTGCGCAAAACTTGCAGGCTGAAACACCATTTATCAGTGTTGCGCCTGATAAACGCATGGCGGCGGCAGATACGATTCATTTGCTGATTCTCATTGCGGCACTGCGCAAAGTGCAGCAGAATCGTCTGACACTCGACACCAAAATTTTGGTGCAGCAGCAGGATATTCTGGAGGACACGGAGGTGTTTCTCTTTGGCGAGCGCGCATATACGGTGCAGGAACTGTTGGCGTGGATGCTGTTGAAAGCCGAGGGAACGGCGGCCAATGTGCTGATAGACAAACTTGGTTTGAC
>JAVWRA010000177.1:0-340 GCA_036635095.1 Ruthenibacterium sp.
ATACGAATGGCTACGCCGTGTTTCTCTTTTGCCACCAAAAGAGTAACCAGAATACCCCTCGGGGCACGCGAGGTACCGCTGTTCCGCAGGCAGCGGACCCCCGCGCCCCGCAGGGCGAAACCATAGCGGTTCGCAATGTTACAGCATATCTGCAAACCGCAAGTTGAACGGCTCAATTTGAAAATTACACTGTAGGGAACGACGCCCCCGTCGTTCCGTGGGATGACATACAAATTTTGTGGCGATGCCGCCAATTGAGAGACAAGCTTGCGGAACGGTCAAGACCGTTCCCTACCGACGCAATTTGAAAATCGAATCATGACCCCATGCGGAGCGACGA
>JAVWRA010000177.1:349-634 GCA_036635095.1 Ruthenibacterium sp.
CAATGCGCTGTAGGGAACGACGAGGGCGTCGCTCCCTACAGACGCAATTTTAGCGTAAGACAAACGGCGGAACGGTTTTCACCGTTCCGCCGTTTCATCGCCTTTTTGATGCGCTTTTACTTTTCCTCAATGGTATAGGTAAAAGTGTATTCGTTTTGCAGCGCTTTCACTTTTTCCTCATTGTCCTCAATAAAGCTTTCGGTGTACACCGATTTTCCCTGCGCTTTGTAGGCGTCCATAATCTCTTGCAATTTCGCCCAGCAAGCTTCTTTTTCGGCATAATCT
>JAVWRA010000178.1:0-606 GCA_036635095.1 Ruthenibacterium sp.
ATATATGGCGGCCCTACTTTTTTCTGCTCTGGCTCTCCCCAAATGCCAGCTCGTCACAGCGGTTGTTGTATTCGTTTTCCGCGTGGCCCTTTACCCAGTGGTAGACCATTTTGTTTTTCTCGGTGAGGGGGAGGAGCCTTGCCCACAGGTCCTGATTGAGGGCGGGCTTTTTGTCCGCTTTTTTCCAGCCCCGGGACCGCCAGCCGGTGGCCCAACCTTTGGAGAGTGCGTCAATGACGTACTTCGAGTCGGAAAAAAGTTCCACCTGGCAGGGTTCTTTCAGCAGTTCCAGCGCGGAAATGACCCCCAACAGCTCCATGCGGTTGTTGGTGGTGTTCTCCTCGCCGCCGGAGAGTTCCTTTTTGTGCTCCCCGTAGAGGAGGATGGCACCCCAGCCACCGGGGCCGGGGTTGCCGCTACACGCGCCGTCGGCGTAAATCGTGACAGTTTTCATCCCTTGCGTTTCCTCGCTGCCTTTTCCGCACGGATTTTTTCGCTCTCTTTTTTCGCCTTGACCTTGGGGTCCCAGTCGTCCCCCTCCGGCTCGTCGTCTCCCGCGTCACGGAACATCCAGCGGAAGGCGATTCCTCCAACCCCTTGCAGGCC
>JAVWRA010000179.1:0-597 GCA_036635095.1 Ruthenibacterium sp.
AAATAAGGCGCGCCTGTTTCGCTCAAAAGTCCGGCATAAAAATAGCCATTATAGTGATTGCCGGAAATCATATGGATGCTTGTTGTGCCGGCTGGAGGCGGAGAATCAACATCGGTAATGGTGGCGGCAGTGGCAAGCCGCAAGTCGGATTCGCATACTTGCTGCAACATGATGACATTGCTTTTTGCACGCGTATGCAGCGCCGCATTGGTATACTGCGCACCCGCCGTGGTGATAAAGCCGCCAATCAGCGGGCCTAAAATGGCAACAACCGCCAAGACGCAAATCAGCTCTATCAACGTGATGCCCCGCTTATTTGCTTTGTTCATGACGGCTCCTTTCGCAGATTTTATTTGCTTTGATTGCCCTTGCTGCTTTTGAAAATTGAAAGGCTTGTTTTTGTTTTTTTGTTTTGAATTTCGATGGTTTCAAGTTCGTTCGGCTTCTTGATGGTAATGTCTGTGGCGCCAAATTTCGCGGTGATGACAGCGTCGCCTGTTGGCGCTGTCGGCACTGCACCTTGCGGCAATTCCATGGCACCGGTTTCGAAATATTTCGCAATTTTTTGCGTGTCGGCATCGAGCACCGCACTGCGCG
>JAVWRA010000180.1:0-590 GCA_036635095.1 Ruthenibacterium sp.
GACCTGAATGTCGCTTGCGGCAACGCCTAAAAAAGGTTCAAAAATTCCCGCTCACTGTATCAGTGAGCGGGATTTTTTTATAACCCTATGGAGTTTTGCTGTGCTTAACCCTCTATACGGGTGCCGGTTTCGCCGGCGATGCCCTCTTTGGCTTTTTCTAGGAGGGTGATGAGGGACATTCTCCCGGGGGCGGAGGCGGCAAATTCGCTGGCTGCCTGGACTTTGGGGAGCATGGAGCCGGGGGCAAAGTGCCCGGCGGCGGAGTATTCTGCGGCCTCTGCCACGGTGAGGGAGTCCAGCCATTTCACGTCGGGCTTGCCGAAGTTGATGGCGACTTTTTCAACGGCGGTGAGGATGATGAGGCAGTCCGCGTCCACCTGCTGGGCTAAGACGCAGGAGGCGAAGTCCTTGTCAATGACAGCGGCCGCGCCCTTGAGGTGATGGCCTTGAGTGGTGACGGGGATGCCGCCGCCGCCGCAGGCGATAACCACCTGTCCGCCGTCCACTAAGGTGCGGATGGTGGAGAGTTCCACAATGGACTGGGGGCGGGGAGAGGCCACCACACGGCGATAGCCACGGCCTGCGTCCTC
>JAVWRA010000181.1:0-563 GCA_036635095.1 Ruthenibacterium sp.
TCCCGAAACTTGGAGGAGAGCGTATCCAAACGGAGGACGGTGCCGTGACCGATATTGCCGCCAGCGTCATCGTAGGAAAGGGCTGAGACGCTGCGCATCAGTTTCCAGCCGTAAAGACGGGCTTGCCGCCTGCGATTCACAGACAACAAGCCCTTATGGCTACTTAATTAAAATATTTGTCTAACTTTTTGGGGTCAATTCATTCCATGGTGCTCTCCTTCCTTCAGAAATCAAAAAAGCACCGGAGTCTTATTTCTAAAACTCCGGTGCCGGTCATTCTGTCATTTTACATGGTGGGCTGTTGGGAAGCATCCTGCTCCAACGCCGCTTTAATCGTTCCTCGTAGTCAGGCAGCAGCTCGGTGATTTGCGATTGGACTTCCTCGATGCACTGTTCCCGCTCATAGGTGAGGCCGTAATCTCGCTGTATCGCATCGGCACAGCAGTGGTAAATTTCAATGAGCTGCTCGGTTGTGAGCTGCTTTTCCTCCGGGACAAGACCGGTGCGGGTGGCAAAGTCACGCTTGGCGGCGGCGTAGTCGTTGCCGCAATAGTGACCGAGGG
>JAVWRA010000182.1:0-559 GCA_036635095.1 Ruthenibacterium sp.
CCCATCCCCTATGAAATCAATCTTTACGATATGCCGTCTCTTTTTGCAGGCAAAATTCATGCCGTGATCTGTCGTGCATGGAAGACGCGCGTTAAGGGCCGTGATCTGTATGATTATGTTTTTTATCTTTCCCGCAGAACCAGTGTTAATCTTCGGCATCTTGAGGCAAGACTTGTACAGTCTGGATTTATCGAAGCTGACAGAACGATATCGCTCGATGACGTCAAGGATATGCTGTATAAACGATTCGAACAAATAGATTTTGAGCAAGCAAAACAGGACGTTATGCCATTCATCCGAAATCCGGACACACTTGCACTTTGGAGCGCTGACTTCTTCAAGGGTATTACTCAATCGCTGGGATAGTGTAAACCTGAGAATTGTTCAAATAAGAAAAGGATCACTAATTAGCCTACTCAGTATCGAATTAACTCTAGAGTAGGCAGTGCCGGATTGAGCGTAAAATCAGGAGTAAAAGACCCTAATTTTACGCTCAGTTGCATATGATTGACACGAAAGGTTGTATAGGTGACATTTTGGGTAGACTGCAAATCTTGCG
>JAVWRA010000183.1:0-538 GCA_036635095.1 Ruthenibacterium sp.
ATGCTCTTGGGAATTTCCACATAGCTATGGGGCTCCATGGAATACTGGCCACGGCCCTGCGTTGCGGAACGCAGGTCGGTGGAGTACCCGAACATCTCGGAGAGGGGAACCAGCGCGTCAATCTGCTGTGCGCCGGGACGGGCTTCCATGCCCAGAATCTGACCGCGGCGAGAAGAGAGGTCGCCCATAACGTCGCCCATGTAATCCTCGGGGACGATGGCGGAGACCTTCATAATCGGCTCCATCAGAATGGGTTCTGCCTTGCGGCAAGCCTCTTTGAATGCCATAGAACCGGCAATCTTAAAGGCCATTTCAGAGGAGTCAACCTCATGATAAGAACCGTAAATCAGAGTGACCTTCACGTCTACCACGGGGTAGCTGGCCAAAACGCCTGCAAGCAGCGCGCCCTGGATACCCTGATCGATGGCGGGGATATACTCCTTCGGGATAACGCCGCCGGTGATGGCGTTCACGAACTCGTAACCCTTGCCGGTCTCGTTGGGCTCCACGACGATTTTGACATGGCCGTACTGGCCCT
>JAVWRA010000184.1:0-538 GCA_036635095.1 Ruthenibacterium sp.
CTTACGGATAGCCTTACGGATCAGCTCAGAGGGAACCGGCTTTTCTTCCAGCACCAGCTCCATAACCTCATCGCTGAGGTCGGAGACGGCGTCCAGCAGCTTGACGCGGTACTCTTTTGCCATCTCCAGCATGTCGGCAGGAATTTCTTCCACCCGCATGTCGGTGCCCATTTCATCATAATAGATGTCAGCGTCCATGTCCACAAGGTCGATGATACCCTTAAAGGTCTCTTCCTTGCCGATGGGGAGCTGGATGGGCACTGCGTTGGCCTTCAGGCGGTCGTGAATCATGTGCAGGACGTTAAAGAAGTCCGCGCCCATGATATCCATTTTGTTGACGTACACCATGCGGGGGACCTTGTAGTGGTCAGCCTGCCGCCAAACGGTTTCAGACTGAGGCTCTACGCCGCCCTTGGCGCACATCACTGTGACAGAACCATCCAGCACACGCAGAGAGCGTTCCACTTCGACGGTGAAGTCGACGTGGCCCGGGGTGTCGATGATGTTGATACGATGATCCTTCCAGAAACAGGTGGTA
>JAVWRA010000185.1:0-531 GCA_036635095.1 Ruthenibacterium sp.
CATCCGCTCTCCCCTTTTTTCTTTCTACGACACGTCCCGCATATTGCTCCCGCGGATTAAAAGGAGGGATTTGATTTTATGGAAAAAGCACTCAAACGGTATGCCCCAATTTTCATTTTACCCACGCTTTTAGCCTTTGTAATTGGCTTTATCATCCCCTTTGGGGAGGGTCTCTATCTCTCCTTTTGTCACTTCGTCACGGTGAGCAGTGCCAAATGGGTGGGCCTCACCAACTACGCAAAGGTCTTTGCCGACAAGGCGTTCGGCACCGCCTTTGGCTTTACGGTTTCCTTTGCGGTAGTGTCCATCATTCTCATTAACGTTTTGGCCTTTGCCATCGCCCTGCTCCTCACCCGCAATCTGCGGGGCACCAACGTTTTCCGCACCGTTTTCTTCATGCCCAACCTGATTGGCGGCATTGTGCTGGGTTACATCTGGCAAATTCTCATCAACTGCGTCCTGTCGCTGGTGGGTCAGCCCCTGCTGGCTCTGAACAGCGGTGCGGGCTATTGGGGCCTCATTATCCTCATG
>JAVWRA010000186.1:0-531 GCA_036635095.1 Ruthenibacterium sp.
TGCCCGCGTATCTACGGATAAGGACGAACAGCAGAACAGCTATGAAGCGCAAGTGAGCTATTACACCGATTACATTCAAAGAAACCCCGAATGGGAATTTGTTGAGGTATACACCGATGAGGGCATCAGTGGAACAAGTACAAAACACCGTGAGGGGTTCAAGCGTATGCTTTCAGATGCCCTTGATGGGAAAATCGACTTAATCCTCACCAAATCAGTCAGCCGTTTTGCCAGAAACACGGTGGACAGCCTAACCACAATCCGCCAACTAAAGGAAAAAGGCGTGGAGGTATATTTTGAAAAAGAAAATATTTTCACGCTTGATTCCAAGGGCGAATTGCTTCTGACCATCATGGCAAGTTTGGCGCAGGAGGAAAGCCGAAGCATTTCAAAGAATATTATTTGGGGCAAACGCAAAAGCATGGCCGATGGTAAGGTTTCCTTTGCCTACAGTTCCTTCCTTGGCTATGACATGGGCAGTGATGGCCATTTGTTTATAGTAGAGGAACAGACAAAAATCGTACACAGAAT
>JAVWRA010000187.1:0-527 GCA_036635095.1 Ruthenibacterium sp.
ATTCTCGTTTCGGTTACAATTTGAACGCTACCGACATGCAGGCAGCTATCGGCGTGGCTCAGCTGAGGAAATTCCCCTCCTTTGTTGCGCGGCGTAAACATAATTTTGCGCGCTTGAAAGAGGCACTTGCGGGTGCTCAAGACGTATACATCTTGCCCGAAGCCTGCCCGGATTCCGATCCAAGCTGGTTCGGTTTTCTTATCACCTGCAAGCCCGGTGTCGATCGCCACAGCGTCGTTTCCTATGTGGAAGCTAAGAATGTTCAGACGCGGGTATTGTTCGCGGGCAATATTATCAAGCACCCCTGTTTTGACACTTTGCGTGCAAAGGGCGAAGGCTTTCGTGTTGTGGGGGATCTTGCGATAACGGATCGCATCATGTCCGACACTTTTTGGGTGGGCGTGTATCCCGGTATGACCGATGAGATGATTGATTATATGGCGCAGGTTTTAATTGAAGCAGCGCGTTTATAATGGGTGTGGGTATGTGCCGTGTCGGATAGATTGGTAGAGCCTATGATTAAAGAT
>JAVWRA010000188.1:0-524 GCA_036635095.1 Ruthenibacterium sp.
CAATTAGTTAAGAATATACGTATAATTAGCTTAATTTAGTGACGTTTAGCGATTGTTGAAGAAGGTTAAGAAGAAGGTTAATATGAAGTGAATATTGGAAAAATTATAAATATTTCAAAAATAGGTATTTACAATGTAGAATTACTGTCGTATAATAATTCTTGTAAGAAATATATGTGCCATTAGCTCAGTTGGTAGAGCACCTGACTCTTAATCAGGGTGTCCGGGGTTCGAACCCCCGATGGCGCACCAAATCAAGTTAGCACTAAATGTGTTAACTTGATTTTTTTATTTTAACACCAAAGATTTCTAACAATAATAATTTAGAAATTGCAAATACTATTATTAGAAGTTAGTAAATAGAAAAATTATTGTTATCTTAAATGTAGCAATTGACTCTGAAATTTGAAGCCACGTATAAATAATAATAATTTAAAAATGGAGGATAAAGGATGGTATTTCAAAAAGAAGAAGATAAAATAAAGCCAAGTGTTGAAGAAAAAAAAGAAAAAAATGAAGAGCTT
>JAVWRA010000189.1:0-522 GCA_036635095.1 Ruthenibacterium sp.
CAACTTCTATTTTCATCAAAGAATTTAGCTTTTTGATGAGCGCTATTAATGACACTAGTCGGGAAGTTCATACTTTCAATTAAATTAATGGCATTTCTAGAAGTTGCAACTCCTGCTTTTAATAAGTAATCAAAAGTAATGCCTTCTTCTTTTGAAACAGATTCCTCAAAATGAATATTATCACACTGATGTTGAAGAATTTGTGGCAATTCAATATCATGAGTCGCAATAAATGCTCGTTGATTTTGAGTGGTTAGCCACTGAATGATACTTGAAGAAGCGGCGATTCTCTCAATAGTATTGGTTCCCTTTAAAATTTCATCAATAAAAGAATAATAAAACATATTTTGTTGGACCTGCTCAATTAAGCGCTGTAATGATTTTAATTCTGCGACAAAATAACTATCACCATCAATGATACTATCTTGAACACCCATTGAAGAAATAACACCACCTCTTTTTAACGTAAATGAGGTAGCTAGACAGGTGTTAAGAGTTTGAGCAAAAATAATATTAATTGCT